>NZ_VOBM01000029.1:0-79669 GCF_008370005.1 Pseudomonas sp. ANT_J28 | reverse complement strand
GGCCAGAAGCCGAAGACGGCTTCTTCGAATAGGCCTGATACATAGATGCAACGGGGCGGCGGTTTTTCAAAAGCGGGTAGACAGTGGGGGCGAGTCCATACATAGCAGCTGCCGAAGGCTGCGTTCGAGCGCGAAGCGCTCGTAAAACCTGAGACCTCATTCCTTCAGGTAAACGCGTCAGCCCAATGGCGACCGCTTCGCGCTCGAACGCAGCCTTCGGCAGCTGCTACACAGGATCGCGTCGATCTGTATAGAAGTTGTAACTGTGCGAACCGGATCATAAAAGCTAGAGTCAGATGGTTTCACGCAGGATCGGACCTTAACCCCTGCGCAACGTCCAAGGAGTTTTCATGCACAGTTTCAGCCGCAGCGCCGCCCTTCTTGCCCTTAGCGTTGGCACCGTCGCCAGCCTCCCGGCCCTGGCCGCCGACGAACTTCATTACAACCAGATCGCCCTGCGCGCCGAAGTCAGTCAGGAAGTGGCCCGCGACCTGATGATCGTGACCCTCTACACCGAAGAACAAAACACCGACCCGGCCAAACTCGCCGCCGACGTCAGCACCACCATGAACAAAGCGCTGGCCCAGGCCAAACAGGTCAAGGAAGTCACCCTGCGCCAGGGCAGCCGCAACAGCTACCCGATCTACGACACCAAGGGCCAGAAAATCACCGGCTGGCGCGAACGCGCCGAACTGCGCCTGGAAAGCTCCGACTTCGCCGCATTGTCGAAACTGACCGGCGAACTGCTCACCGACCTGAAAATGGGCGGGATGGACTTCGCCATCGCCACATCAACCCGCAAGGCCAGTGAAGATGCGCTGCTCAAAGACGCCGTCAACGCGTTTAAAGCCCGTGCGCAATTGGCGACCGATGCGTTGGGCGGCAAGGGTTACAAAATCGTTAACCTGAACTTGAACAGCAACGGATATCCCCAGCCGTACATGCGTGGGCCGATGATGATGAAAACGGCGAGCATGGACTCGGCGCCGGTGACGCCAGAGGTTGAGGCGGGCACCAGCCAGGTCAGCATGACGGCGGATGGTTCGATTGAAGTGTTGATGCAGTGATTCGATAACACGGACACAGAAACGGCGATCACCGAAGTGATCGCCGTTTTTTATTGCCTGGCGGAAGCTGGGGTGGGTCTGATGACTTTGTGGTGATTGATCCGCCGTCATCGCGAGCAGGCTCGCACACATTTGATCTGTATCGTGCACACAATCCATGTACACACTCGATCCCTGTGGGGGCGAGCCTGCTTCGGGCGGCGTTGCGACGATGAACGCTAACGCGGTCTATACCGGATCGATGGTGTCCAGCACACGGTTCACCGACTACCCCGTGATTGTTAGTGAATGGCTACGCTGATTGAGCATCAGCCCTGGTTAGATTTACGGGAAGCTCTAATGGTATCAATCGCATCTTGAGTGAGCGCCATAACTGTCTTTGTACTGACTTCAATTCGGCTGATGATGCCTGCTCTCGGACCTTGCTTCCACTCAGTACTTGAGTAAAAAAGATCTTGAGAAGCTTGGCGATGGCTCTCGCTCTCATAGGAGCGAATCAAATGATAGCTATCATCGTCATGCAAAGAGCCGCCATAAGAAACGACATCCACATCCGCCTTTAAATGAAGCGGAACGCTTACTTCCTGCATTATTCGATGGAAATCCAGTCCTGATCCCGGTTTCAAGGTGTACATCAGGATTTCAACAATTCGAGTCATTCCAAATCTTCCATGTGGGATTTCAAGCTCCTGCCTTACGAGCATGCATCCCTCGCCTATATCTAACGAGGGATTTGTGCTCACTTACCTGCCGCCGACATGGACCTGAACAAAACGATCAAGAGCGTAGACAAAATCGACGACCATAGATGGCTGGACCGGCGACAACGGCGACCCGGATAACTGGCTCGGCGTGCTCTACAGCTGCGCCGCGGTGAAAGGTAGCAACTACGCCAAGTGGTGCGACCCGGCGTACGACAAATTGATTCAGCAAGCCAAAGTGTCCACTGACAAACAGCAACGGGTCAATTTGTACCAACAGGCACAACAAATCCTTAAACAACAACACCGATTGCGAACTCGACGGTGTTCCAGCCGCTGCGCAAGGAAGTGACCGTCTTCAAGATCAGCCCGTTCGGCCTCACACCCTTCTATGGTGTGGGTATAAATAAGTAACACCTCGCTCCAACCGGGTGCGCCAGGCGCCCCGGACGCCCTCTGTCGGTGCGCGATTTGCACTGAAAAAAACCTGCGCAAACGGTCAAATGCGCCTGGATTTATACATATGCGACATTAAGGTACGTTCGTGCCACTGTTTAACGCCTGTGGTCGCTCAGGATCTTGCATTGGGTATGGCCCCTGCATAAGTATCCGCAGGCACGACTCACGAGGTCGTCCTCTAATTCCAAAAATGACAACAAATCATGAGGCCACCATGCTTAAACACGCGGTCATTCCGTTTTTAGTCGGCGCAGGCTTGTTAGCTAGCGCACCTTTCGCCCAAGCGGCGACTAACCTGGTGTTTTGCTCCGAAGGGAGCCCGGCCGGTTTTGATCCTGGTCAGTACACCACCGGAACCGACTTCGACGCCTCTGCAGAAACCATGTTCAACCGTCTGACTCAGTTCGAGCGCGGCGGCACCGCCGTAATTCCTGGTTTGGCGACCAAATGGGACATCTCCGATGATGGCCTGACTTACACCTTCCACCTGCGTGAAGGCGTCAAGTTCCATACCACCCCGTACTTCAAGCCGACTCGTGAGTTCAACGCCGACGACGTGCTGTTCACCTTTAATCGCATGATTAACAAGGATGATCCGTTCCGTAAGGCGTACCCAACCGAATTCCCGTACTTCACCGACATGGGGATGGACACCAACATCACCAAGATCGATAAAGTCGACGACAAAACTGTCAAGTTCACCCTGAAAGAAGTCGACGCCGCGTTCATTCAGAACATGGCCATGAGTTTCGCTTCCGTCCAGTCCGCCGAGTACGCCGCCCAGCTGCTGAAAGAGGGCAAAGCCGCTGACATCAACCAGAAGCCGGTCGGCACTGGTCCGTTCGTGTTCAAGAGCTACCAGAAAGACTCCAACATCCGCTACACCGGGAACAAGGACTACTGGAAGCCTGACGACGTCAAGATCGACAACCTGATCTTCGCCATCACCACCGACCCGTCGGTACGTATCCAGAAGCTGAAGAAGAACGAGTGCCAGATCACTCTGTTCCCACGTCCGGCCGACCTGAAGGCTCTTCAGGAAGACAAGACTCTGAAAGTGCCTAACCAGGCTGGTTTCAACCTGGGTTACATCGCCTACAACGTGATGGACAAGATCAAGGGCAGCGATCAGCCAAACCCGATGGCCCAACTGAAAGTGCGTCAGGCACTGGACATGGCCGTCAACAAGCAGCAGATCATCGACTCCGTTTACCAAGGTGCTGGTCAGTTGGCCGTCAACGCCATGCCGCCGACCCAGTGGTCTTACGACACCACCATCAAGGATGCGCCGTACAACCCTGAGAAAGCCAAGGAGCTGCTCAAGGAAGCCGGCGTCAAGGAAGGCACCGAGATCAACCTGTGGGCGATGCCGGTGCAACGTCCTTACAACCCGAACGCCAAGTTGATGGCTGAAATGCTGCAGTCCGACTGGGCCAAGATTGGTATCAAGGCCAAGATCGTGACCTACGAGTGGGGCGAGTACATCAAGCGCTCCAAAGGCGGTGAAAACGGCGCGATGCTGATTGGCTGGAGCGGCGACAACGGTGACCCGGACAACTGGCTGAACGTGCTGTTCGGCTGCGATTCGCTGCAAGGCAACAACTTCTCCAAGTGGTGCGACAAGAAGTTTGACGGCATCGTGAAAGAAGCCAAGCGCACGACCGATCAGTCCAAGCGCACCGAACTGTACAAACAGGCGCAACACGTCCTCAAAGATGCCGTTCCAATGACACCTATCGCTCACTCGACGGTGTTCCAACCCATGCGCGACAACGTGCAGGACTTCAAGATCAGCCCGTTTGGCTTGAACTCCTTCTACGGCGTCAGCGTCAGCAAATAAGGTTTTGCAGCGGCGACGTTTTTAACGTCGCCGCTGCTTTATCTGCCGAGAGTGTAGGAATCCTCCGACATCCAATTCCACTGCGCACTACAGCAGTGGTTTCGGACGCGTTGCCTTTTCCTACGAGTCTTTAGGACTCTACGCATTTACTGCCAGACCCACGGCTCCTACCGTCGGGATCTGACCCGTTCGTGCGTGGGCTCTCGGCTATTGCTGCCTGTCATGGCTTGAGATCAATGATGCCTCCACGTCCCCGGATGGGACGGCGGGTCATTGAAAAACACTTAGAGAAAGAGAAAAGGGAGCGTCATGCGCCATACCTTGGTTTTATCCGCATTGCTGGGCACCAGCCTGCTGGCCGCCACTTCCATCAGCCAGGCCGCCAATAACAGCCTGGTGTTCTGCTCCGAAGGCAGCCCCGCTGGCTTCGACACCGCGCAGTACACGACCGCGACCGACAATGACGCCGCCGAGCCGTTGTACAACCGACTGGCAGAGTTCGAAAAAGGCGCCACCAACGTCGTACCAGGCCTGGCCACTCGCTGGGATATTTCCGAGGACGGCCTTAAGTACACTTTTCACCTACGCGAAGGGGTGAAATTTCACACGACCAAATACTTCACGCCGACCCGTGATTTCAATGCCGATGACGTGCTGTTCACGTTCAATCGCATGCTTGATCCACAGCAACCTTTCCGTAAGGCTTATCCGACCGAGTTCCCGTATTTCAACGGGATGAGCCTGAACAAGAACATCGCCAAGGTCGAGAAGACAGGGCCTCTGACCGTGGTCATGACGCTCAACAGCGTGGACGCCGCGTTCATCCAGAACATCGCCATGAGCTTCGCCGCCATCCTGTCCGCCGAATACGCCCACAAACTGCTGGCCGAAGGCAAGCCGAGCGACATCAACCAGAAGCCGATTGGCACTGGCCCGTTCGCCTTCAAGAGCTACCAGAAAGATTCCAACATCCGCTACACCGGCAACAAACAGTACTGGGACCCGAGCCGGGTCAAGCTCGACAACCTGATCTTCTCGATCAACACCGACGCTTCGGTGCGGGTGCAGAAGCTCAAGGCCAATGAGTGCCAGATCACCCTGAGCCCGCGCCCCGCCGACGTACCCGCGCTGAAGAACGACCCGGCACTCAAGCTCATCGAGAAGCCCGGTTTCAACCTCGGTTACATCGCCTACAACGTGCGCCACAAGCCTTTCGACCAGCTCGAAGTGCGCCAGGCGCTGGACATGGCGGTGAACAAGCAAGGGATTCTCAACGCCGTCTATCAGGGTGCCGGTCAACTGGCGGTCAACGCCATGCCACCGACCCAATGGTCCTACGACGAGACCATCAAAGACGCCGCCTACAACCCGGAAAAAGCCAAGGAACTGCTCAAGGCTGCTGGCGTGAAGGAAGGCACAGAAATTACCCTCTGGGCCATGCCGGTCCAGCGCCCGTACAACCCTAATGCCAAGTTGATGGCCGAGATGCTCCAGGCTGATTGGGCGAAGATCGGCCTCAAGGTCAAGATCGTCAGCTACGAATGGGGCGAGTACATCAAGCGCACCAAGAACGGCGAGCACGACGTCAGCCTGATCGGCTGGACCGGTGACAATGGGGACCCGGACAACTGGCTCGGCACGCTTTACAGCTGCGACGCCATTGGCGGCAACAACTACTCCATGTGGTGTGATCCGGCTTACGACAAGCTGATCAAGCAGGCCAAGGTCGTCACCGACCGTGACCAGCGCACCGTGCTCTACAAACAGGCGCAACAGTACCTCAAGCAGCAGGTGCCGATTACGCCAGTCGCCCACTCGACGGTTAACCAGCCGTTGAGCGCCAAAATCGAAGGATTCAAGGTGAGTCCTTTCGGTCGGAACGTGTTCTCGGGCGTCAGCATAGAAAAATAACCGATTAGTCAGAAACGCTGGGGGCGGATTTCGCCCTCACGCAAGCGTATTGCCGTAATTCGTCAATCCGGCGTACAGCAAACGTTTGCGATGCCTTGAACGAGTTCTAAACCAAATAGCCGGATCACCAAAAAAGACCGGCATTAAAAAAAGAAAGAAAGGAGCGTCACCCCATGAAACTGAGTAGCACCGCGTTATTGGCCTTGGCCATCAGCAGCATCACGGCCACAGCGTACGCAGAACCTGCAAGTCAGGAGTTCGTCCCTACCACATTGGCCGGCAGTAGCGCCCAAAGCGAGGCCAAAGGCTTTATCGATGGACAAAGCCTGGGCGGCACAACGCGTAACTGGTATGCCAACGAACTGAAACGTCGTGACGACACCTTCAGCTACAAGAAAGACAGCGTGAAGCACGATCCAAATGCCCCGAAGACCAATACCCAACGTCGTATCAACTGGCTCCAGGGCACCATCGTTAATTACACCTCGGGCTTCACCCAAGGCACTGTCGGCGTCAGCACTGAAGTAGCGGCCTACAACGCCATCGCGCTGGACCGTGATCGTAAAGACATCGCCGGAGGCTCCAACCGCACCCTGGCAAACTCCACCGGTGACGCCGTAGACCAGTGGAGCAAACTGGGTTTGGCCAACGTAAAATTTCGTGTCTCGAACTCTACGTTGACCGCCGGTCGCCAGAACTTCAGCACGCCTATCGTCGACGTGATCGGCAACCGTCCGCTGCCTTCGAGCTTTGAAGGTATCAGCCTGCACAGCGAAGAATTCAACAACCTGTCGTTCGACCTGGCCGGTTTCGACCGCGTTTCGCCACGAACCGAGCAGAGCCTGTCGAAATTCCGCAGCGAGTACTCCGCCACCGGCGTAGAAACTGACAAGGTCTACACCGCAGGTGTGAACTATCAGCCGTTCAATAGCCTGAAAACCAGCCTCTATGGCGCCAACGTCGAAGACTTCTGGAACCAATACTACTTCGGGGCCACCCACGAACTGGGTGACAGCCAAGTAGTAAGCCTGACCACCGGCCTGAACTACTACAAAACCAAAGACACCGGCAAAAAGCTGATGGGCGACATCGACAACGATACTTACTCGCTGTCGCTCGGCCTGACTCACCAGGCCCACAGCCTGACGTTCTCGTACCAGGAAGTGAACGGTAACGAGTACTTCGACTACCTGCACGAAACCAACGGCATCTACCTGGCCAACTCCCTGCTGTCGGACTTCAACGGCCCTAACGAGAAGTCCTTCCAGATCGCCTACGGTCTGAACATGGCCGAATACGGCGTGCCAGGCCTGAAGTTCAACATTTACCAGGCTCGGGGCTGGGGTATTGACGGTACACACTACCGGGGCACTGCCTACACCGATCCGGGCGCACAACGCGGTGACCTGAGCCTGATGGACGGCGAAACCCACTACGAATACGGCATTGGCACCTCCTACGCCGTACAAAGCGGCCCACTCAAGGCCACCGCGATTCGCGCGACCTACACCACTCACCGCGCCAGCGAACATCAGGCTGACGGCAACATCAACGAGTTCCGTCTCGTGACCACCATCCCGTTCAACATCCTGTAAAAACGCCAACCGACGGCTGACTCATGACGAGTTGGCCGTTCGGTTTTTTGTCTTCAACCGATTGCAGAGGGTTCTTTGATGAAAATGCTTCCCCTACGTGCGGCCATCGCGGCCGCGTTGCTGAGTGTCGCTGTTGGCGTCTCGGCCAAACCCCTGGTGGTCTGCACCGAAGCCAGTCCGGAAGGCTTCGACATGGTCCAGTACACGACTGCAGTCACAGCCGATGCGGTGGCCGAAACCATCTTCAATCGTCTGGCGGACTTCAAGCCCGGCACCACTGAAGTGATTCCGGCACTGGCCGATTCCTGGGACATCAGTGAGGACGGTCTGACCTACACGTTCCACCTGCGCAAAGGTGTCAAGTTTCACACCACCGAATACTTCAAGCCGACCCGCGACATGAACGCCGACGACGTGGTCTGGAGCTTCCAGCGTCAGCTGGACCCGAATCACCCGTGGCACAAACTGTCGAGCGTAGGCTTCCCGTACTTTGAAAGCATGGGCTTCAAGGAACTGCTCAAAAGTGTCGAGAAGATCGACGACAACACGGTCACCTTCACCCTGACCCGCCGCGAAGCGCCGTTCCTGGCCGACATCGCCATGGCCTTCTCCTCGATCTACTCCGCCGAGTATGCCGACCAGTTGCTCAAGGCCAACAAGACCGGCGACCTGAATAACAAACCGGTCGGTACCGGCCCGTTCATCTTCCAGCGTTATGCCAAGGATGCTCAGGTCCGCTTCAAGGCCAACCCGGATTACTTCCGTGGCAAGCCACCGGCTGATTCGTTGATTCTGGCCATCGCCACCGACAACAACGTACGCCTGCAAAAACTGAAAGCCAACGAATGCCAGATTGCGCTGTATCCCAAGCCAGATGACATTCCGAGCATCAAGAAAGACGCCAAACTGAGTGTCGATGAACTGAACGCGATGACCGTCTCGTACATCGCCATGAACACCTCGCACAAGTACATGAGCGATGTGCGCGTACGTAAAGCTATCGATATCGCCTTCGACAAGGCCGCATACGTCAATGCGCTGTTTGGCAAAGGCAATGCGACCGTGGCGGTCAATCCGTACCCGGACACCTTGCTGGGCTACAACCACGCCCTGAAGAATCCGCCACGTGATCTGGACAAGGCTCGCGCCTTGCTCAAGGAAGCCGGCGTGCCGGATGGCACTACGTTTACCCTGTTCACCCGTAACGGCGGCGGTCCAACCAACCCGAACCCGATGCTCGGCGCACAGATGATGCAGGCAGACCTGGCCAAGGTCGGGATCAAGGTCGATATTCGCGTCATGGAATGGGGCGAAATGCTCAAACGCGCGAAAAACGGCGAGCACGACATGGTGTCTGCCGGATGGGCCGGCGATAACGGCGACCCGGATAACTTCCTGACGCCTATGCTCAGTTGCGAGGCCGCCAAAAACGGCGAAAACTACGCACGCTGGTGCAATGAAAAGTTCCAGGCGCTGATCGACGAAGCAAGGGCTAAAGTAAACCCGGCGGAACGTGCAGCGCTCTATGAGCAAGCCCAAGAAGTCTTTAACCAGGACCAACCTTGGATCAGCATGGCCCACACCCGTATGTTCACCGCAATGCGCAACAACGTAGAGGGCTATCACATTAGCCCGCTCACCACTAATAACTTCGCCACCACCCAGGTGAAGTAGATAAGAAAACTCCCGGCGTCCCTGACCCCAGGGACGCCAGGCACGCCTAACCGGCTGATGAGGTACACCACAAGATGTTTAGTTTTATTGCCCGCCGATTGGGGTTATTGATCCCCACATTCTTCGGCATCACCTTGCTGACTTTCGCGTTGATTCGCATGATTCCAGGCGACCCCGTGGAAGTGATGATGGGCGAACGTAGAGTCGACCCCGAAATGCACGCTCAGGCAATGGAACGCCTAGGTCTGAACAAACCCCTGTATGCCCAATACCTGGATTACGTTGGCAAACTGGCCCACGGCGATCTCGGCGAATCCCTGCGTACCCGTGAAAGTGTCTGGAGCGAATTCACTTCCCTATTCCCCGCGACCCTGGAACTGTCCATGGCCGCCCTGTTGTTCGCCGGCGTTCTGGGCCTTCTGGCCGGGGTGATCGCGGCACTCAAGCGAGGATCCCTGTTCGACCACGGGGTGATGGGCATCTCCCTGGCGGGATATTCGATGCCGATCTTCTGGTGGGGCCTGATCCTGATCATGTTCTTCTCGGTGTCCCTGGGCTGGACCCCGGTGTCCGGGCGGATCGACCTGCTCTATGACATCGAGCCGCGGACCGGTTTCATGCTCGTCGACACGCTGCTGGCCGATGACGTCGGTGCGTTCTTCGATGCCCTGCATCACCTGATCCTGCCGGCCATTGTGCTCGGCACCATCCCGCTGGCAGTGATCGCGCGGATGACCCGTTCTTCGATGCTCGAAGTGCTGCGTGAAGACTACATCCGTACCGCCCGCGCCAAAGGCCTGTCGCCATCGCGCGTGGTGTTCGTTCACGGCCTGCGTAACGCACTGATTCCGGTGCTGACCGTGGTCGGCCTGCAAGTCGGCACATTGCTGGCCGGTGCGGTCCTGACCGAAACCATCTTCTCCTGGCCCGGCATCGGCAAATGGCTGATCGAAGCCATTGGCGCACGGGACTATCCCGTGGTGCAGAACGGCATCCTGTTAATCGCCTGCCTGGTGATTCTGGTCAACTTCGTGGTGGACATCCTCTACGGCTTTGCCAATCCACGCATTCGTCACCAGCGCTGAGATCATTATGACCATGACCACTTCAATTCCAGCGGTAGCAGTCGATCAAAGCCTGCTGTATCCGTCTCCGTACAAAGAATTCTGGCAAGCGTTTTCCAAGAACAAAGGCGCCGTCGCCGGCCTGATGTTCATGCTGCTGGTGATTTTCTGCGCCCTGTTCGCCCCTTGGGTAGCACCGCACAATCCGAGCGAGCAATACCGCGACTTCCTGCTGACCCCGCCGTCCTGGCTGGAAGGTGGACAAATCCAGTTCCTGCTCGGCACCGATGAACTGGGTCGCGACCTGCTGTCGCGGCTGATCCACGGTTCGCGCCTGTCCCTGCTGATCGGCTTGTCGTCGGTAGTGATGTCGCTGATTCCGGGCATCCTTTTGGGTCTGTTCGCCGGGTTCTTCCCGCGCTTGCTCGGCCCGACCATCATGCGTCTGATGGACATCATGCTGGCCCTGCCGTCCCTGCTGCTGGCGGTGGCGATTGTCGCCATCCTCGGCCCTGGCCTGATCAACACCATTATTGCCATCGCCGTGGTTTCGTTGCCGTCCTATGTTCGTCTGACCCGCGCCGCGGTGATGGGCGAACTGAACCGCGACTACGTGACCGCCGCGCGCCTGGCCGGTGCCAATCTGCCACGCCTGATGTTCGTCACCGTGCTGCCCAACTGCATGGCGCCGCTGATCGTTCAGGCCACCTTGAGTTTCTCTTCGGCGATCCTCGATGCCGCCGCACTGGGCTTCCTCGGCCTTGGCGTTCAACCGCCAACCCCTGAGTGGGGCACCATGCTGGCTTCGGCTCGCGACTACATCGAACGCGCCTGGTGGGTCGTCAGTCTGCCTGGTTTGACCATTTTGCTCAGCGTGCTGGCAATCAACTTGATGGGCGACGGCCTGCGCGATGCGCTGGACCCGAAACTCAAGAACGCCGCCTGAGGAGATTCAAATGTCACTGTTAGAAATCAAGAATCTCAACGTTCGCTTCGGCGACAAGAACGCCGTTCCGGTGGTCGACGGTCTCGACATTACCGTGGACAAGGGCGAAGTTCTGGCCATCGTTGGCGAATCGGGTTCCGGCAAGTCCGTGACCATGATGGCGCTGATGGGCCTGATCGAACATCCGGGGATCGTCACCGCCGACGCCCTGAATTTCGACGGCAAGAACATGCTCAAACTGAGCAACCGTCAGCGTCGGCAGATTGTCGGCAAAGACCTGGCGATGGTTTTCCAGGACCCGATGACCGCGCTGAATCCGAGCTACACCGTCGGTTTCCAGATCGAAGAAGTGCTGCGCCTGCACCTGAAAATGTCTGGTAAGCAAGCCCGCGCACGCGCCATCGAACTGCTGGAAAAAGTTGAAATCCCGGGCGCCGCCAGCCGTATGGATGCTTACCCGCATCAACTGTCCGGTGGTATGAGTCAGCGTGTTGCAATCGCCATGGCGATTGCCGGCGAACCGAAACTGCTGATCGCCGACGAACCGACCACGGCACTGGACGTAACGATTCAGGCGCAGATCATGGACCTGCTGTTGGCCCTGCAGAAAGAGCAGAACATGGGCCTGGTGCTGATCACTCACGACCTCGCGGTCGTGGCTGAAACCGCTCAGCGCGTGTGCGTGATGTACGCCGGCCAAGCGGTCGAAGTGGGTCAGGTGCCTCAGCTGTTCGACATTCCGGCGCACCCGTACAGCGAAGCGCTGCTCAAGGCGATTCCGGAACATAGCCTGGGCGCCACCCGCCTGGCCACGCTGCCGGGCATCGTTCCCGGTCGTTATGACCGCCCGCAGGGTTGCCTGCTGTCGCCGCGTTGCCCGTACGTGCAGGATACCTGCCGCCAGAAACGTCCAACCCTTGACCCGAAAAGCAACAGCCTCGCCCGCTGCTTCTACCCGCTGAATCAGGAGGTGGCGTAATGGCCGTCGTACTTACCGCCCGCGACCTGACCCGTCACTACGAAGTGTCCCGTGGCCTGCTCAAGGGCCATGCGACCGTGCGCGCCCTGAACGGTGTGTCGTTCGAACTGGAAGCCGGCAAGACCCTCGCCGTTGTAGGCGAATCGGGCTGTGGCAAATCCACCCTGGCCCGCGCCTTGACGCTGATCGAAGAGCCGTCCTCCGGTTCCTTGAAAATCGCCGGGCAGGAAGTCACCGGTGCCGATAAGGCTCAGCGCAAGCAGTTGCGCAAAGACGTGCAGATGGTGTTCCAGAGCCCTTACGCGTCGTTGAACCCACGGCAAAAAGTCGGTGACCAACTCGGCGAGCCGCTGCTGATCAACACCAACCTGTCGGCTTCCGAACGTCGCGAGAAAGTCCAGGCGATGATGAAGCAGGTGGGCTTGCGTCCTGAGCACTACCAGCGTTACCCGCACATGTTCTCCGGCGGTCAGCGCCAGCGGATCGCCCTGGCCCGCGCGATGATGTTGCAGCCTAAAGTGCTGGTCGCGGATGAACCGACCTCGGCGCTGGACGTGTCCATCCAGGCGCAAGTGTTGAACCTGTTCATGGACTTGCAGCAAGAGTTCAACACCGCTTACGTGTTCATCTCCCACAACCTGGCGGTGGTGCAACACGTCGCCGATGACGTGATGGTGATGTACCTCGGTCGCCCGGTGGAAATGGGCCCGAAGAACGACATCTACGAGCGTCCTCTGCACCCGTACACCCAGGCGTTGCTGTCGGCCACCCCGACCATTCACCCGGACCCGAACAAGCCGAAAATCAAGATCGTCGGCGAACTGCCCAACCCGCTGAACCCGCCATCCGGCTGCGCTTTCCACAAGCGCTGCCCGTACGCGACCGAGCGCTGCAGCACTGAAGAGCCGGCCCTGCGCCTGCTCGACGGCCGCCAGGTGGCTTGCCACTACGCGGAACAATTCCTCGACGGCGCGGCATAAAAAAACGCGCCTCAGTCACTGAGGCGCGCTTTTGTAGAGTTAACCAAACCCCTTCTGCCTGGGCTGCGCATCAGTCCGATAGAAGGGGTTTTTCTTTTGCCTGTTATTTAAGCCCCTTCATCCTCGTCGGGGTTCGGTTCGTCAGTGGTCGAGTCGTCATCGCCCGCGCTGCCACCCTGATCCTGGTCGCCCGGCTCAGATTCAGATTTGGCGATCATCAGGGCTGTGTGCGTCACCGGCCCGCTCGATGCCTGCTCGCCGGGGTCCTGGCACTCTGCCCACGCCGCCGACATGCCAACGGACAGCATCACCAAAACCTTAAACAACAGCACAATGCGTTGAAAAATGCTCATAGCCGATTCCATCCTTCATAGGTGAAGCGTAGATGCCTGTCTGGCACTGAATCAAATTTAGTTCCGATTGACCCCATTCTCCAGATAGGACGCTAATGAATGGACGGAATGCAGTTGGCAGAGAGATTGGTTTTGAATAGGGGTTAGGTCGAATGGTTATTTCGAAATTGACAAAGCCCCTGTGGCAGCAAGCTCGCTCCCACAGGGGATTGCGTCGGGCACAAAAAAAAGCCCCGCAGCTTTCGCTGCGGGGCTTTTGGTGTTTCGACTCAGCGCTTAATGATGCTCACGCGTCGCACGGAATTTCACGTCCGGCCAGCGCTCTTCCATCAGTGCCAGGTTGACCCGCGTCGGGGCCAGGTAGGTCAGGTGGCCACCGCCGTCGATGGCGAGGTTTTCCACAGCCTTGACGCTGAACTCTTCGAGCTTCTTCTTATCGCTGCAATCGATCCAGCGCGCGGAATAAACGGTGATTGGCTCGTAGGAGCACTCGACCTTGTATTCCTCTTTCAAACGGCTGGCGACCACATCGAACTGCAGCACACCGACGGCGCCGAGGATGATGTCGTTGCTGCGCTCAGGGAAGAACACCTGGGTGGCGCCCTCTTCCGCCAGTTGCTGCAGACCCTGACGCAGTTGCTTGGATTTCAGAGGGTCGCGCAGGCGCACGCGACGGAACAGTTCCGGGGCGAAGTGCGGGATACCGGTGAAGCCCAGGACTTCGCCTTCGGTGAAGGTGTCGCCGATCTGGATCGTGCCGTGGTTGTGCAAGCCGATGATGTCGCCGGCGAACGCTTCTTCCAGTTGCTCACGCTCGGAGGAGAAGAAGGTCAGCGCATCGCCGATCCGCACGTCTTTGCCGGTGCGCACGTGGCGCATCTTCATGCCTTTTTCGTACTTGCCGGAGCAGATACGCATGAAGGCGATACGGTCGCGGTGTTTCGGGTCCATGTTCGCCTGGATCTTGAACACGAAGCCGGCGAATTTCTCCTCAACCGGCTCCACGGTGCGTTCGTTGGCGACACGGGCCAGCGGTTTCGGCGCCCAGTTGACCACGGCATCGAGCACGTGATCGACACCGAAGTTGCCCAGTGCAGTTCCGAAGAACACCGGGGTCAGTTGGCCGTCGAGGAATTCCTGTTGATTGAATTCGTGACAGGCGCCCTGCACCAGTTCCAGCTGATCGACGAAGCGATCGTACTCGTCGCCCAAGTGCGCGCGGGCTTCATCGGAATCGAGTTTCTCGATGATTTTCACATCGGTGCGCTCGTGGCCGTGACCAGCGGTGTACACGATGATGTAGTCGTCGGCGAGGTGATAAACGCCCTTGAAGTCGCGGTAGCAACCGATCGGCCAGGTGATCGGCGCTGCCTTGATCTTCAGAACCGCTTCGATTTCGTCGAGCAGTTCGATCGGGTCGCGGATGTCACGGTCGAGTTTGTTGATGAAGCTGACAATCGGCGTGTCACGCAGACGGCAGACGTCCATCAGCGCGATGGTTCGAGGCTCTACACCCTTACCGCCGTCGAGAACCATCAAGGCCGAGTCAACCGCTGTCAGGGTGCGGTAGGTATCTTCGGAGAAGTCTTCGTGGCCCGGGGTGTCGAGCAGGTTGATCATGTGGTCGCGATACGGGAACTGCATGACCGAGGTGGTAATGGAAATACCCCGTTGCTTTTCCATTTCCATCCAGTCGGAGGTGGCATGGCGGTCAGACTTGCGAGATTTCACCGTGCCAGCAATCGCAATCGCCTTGCCCATCAGCAAGAGCTTCTCGGTGATGGTGGTTTTACCGGCATCGGGGTGGGAAATAATGGCGAAAGTGCGGCGTTTCGCGACTTCGGCGGCCTGTTTGGTCATGGGAAATCGCCTGGCAGGTGATTCAAAAAAGGGCGGCGAGTATAGCGCAAACCGAGTGCCACGGACCACCGCTCGCCCTGTCGCCAATGGCAATTGACGGGCCTGAAGGGAGATCAACGGTGGCTAAATGCTGATAAATATGGAACCTTTTAAAAGGTGCAGACGTCCACTTCCCTGTTACGGCACTCGTACCAGGGGCTGAAAAATCAGCAAGTTAGCCTGACGAGGCTGCGCTTATGGCTCGATCTCATGCGGTTTTATCAGCATGAAGAGCTGCTTCTCGCGAACGTTGATTTCCCGGCAGCCAGGAATGGCATTGCCACACGGGACTGCGTTCGCCGACAAAGAAAAAAGGAGTCTGCCTGTGGCTATTCGCTATGGCAAAGGGCTGATAGGAGGTGCGGTTGTCGTCGCCCTTCTGGCCCTGCTGGTCCACTGGATTGGCATCAACACGATCGAACATTACCGCGACGATTTGTTGTTTTACCTGCAAGCTCATCTGATTCTCGTCCTCGCTTCCATGCTGGCCGCCCTCGTTGTGGGCATACCCGCCGGTATCTTTCTCAGCCGCCCGACCATGGTGGGCCGCGCTGAACGCTTCATGCAGATCTTCAACATCGGCAACACCGTGCCGCCTCTCGCCGTACTGGCCATCGCCCTGGGTATCCTCGGCATCGGCAGCGGCCCAGCGATTTTCGCCCTGTTCCTCGCCTCGCTGTTGCCGATCGTGCGCAACACCTATGAAGGCCTGAAAAACGTTCAGGGTTCGCTCAAGGAAGCGGCCGTCGGCATCGGCATGACACCGACTCAGGTGCTGTGGCGGGTCGAACTGCCAAACGCCGCGCCGATCATCATCGGTGGCGTGCGCGTGGCGCTGGCGATCAACGTCGGTACCGCACCGCTGGCGTTCCTGATTGGCGCCAACAGTCTGGGCAGCCTGATTTTCCCTGGCATCGCCCTGAATAATCAGCCGCAACTGCTGCTCGGCGCGGCCTGCACCGCCCTGCTGGCCTTGCTGCTCGACGGCCTGGTGACACTCGCCAGCCGCCTCTGGCTCGAACGCGGCCTCCGCCCGTCTTAAGCCTCGGCAAAGGAATATTTATGAAGAAATTAAGCTTTTTAATAGGCTGCGTTCTGCTGTTCGCAGGATTTGCCCAAGCCGCTGAAAAACCAGTGATCCGCATCGGCGCCCGGGTGTTCACCGAACAAACCCTGCTGGCGGAAATCACCTCCCAATACCTGCGCACCAAGGGTTACGACACTCAGGTGACCGGCGGTCTGGGCAGCAACCTGGCTCGCAGCGCCCACGAAAGTGGTCAGCTGGATTTGATGTGGGAATACACCGGCGTGTCGCTGGTGGCTTACAACCATGTCACCGACAAGCTCGACAGCGCTCAGTCCTACGCCAAGGTGAAAGAACTCGACGCGAAAAAAGGCCTGATCTGGCTCACCCCGTCGAAATTCAGCAACACCTACGCCCTGGCCCTGCCAGAAAGCACCGCGAAGGCGTATCCGCAGATCAACACCATCAGCGAGCTGAACACGGTGATGCAGGCTGAGGCGAAGACCAATCACCTGGTGGCGCTGGACACCGAGTTCGCCAACCGCTCCGACGGGCTGGACGGCATGGTCGACCTCTACGGCATGAACCTGACCCGCAAAAACATCCGCCAGATGGATGCCGGGCTGGTCTACACCGCCCTGCGCAATGGTCAGGTGTTTGCCGGCCTGGTCTACACCACGGACGGTCGTTTGAACGCCTTCAAGCTGAAACTGCTGGAAGACGACAAACATTACTTCCCGGACTACACCGCTGCGCCGGTGGTGCGCCAGGTTTACCTCGATGCCCATCCGAAACTCGCCGAAGAGCTCAAGCCGCTGGCCGAACTGTTCGACGACGTCACCATGCGCCAGCTCAACGCGCGGGTTGATGTCGATCACGAAAGCCCTTCATCCGTTGCCGCCGATTTCCTGCGCCAGCACCCCATCAACTGAGGAGGAAAAGCCATGGAATTTCTGAACGCCTTTTCCCATCTCGACTGGCCATTGGTCCTGCAACTGACCGGGCAGCACATCACCCTCGTCGGCATCGCCGTGACCCTGGCGATTCTGGCCGGCGTGCCGCTGGGCATCCTGATGACGCGCTTCCCGACCCTCGCCGGCCCCTTGCAGGCCAGCGCCACGGTGCTGCTGACCGTGCCGTCGATTGCGCTGTTCGGCCTGCTGCTGCCGTTCTACTCCAAATTCGGCCAGGGCCTGGGCCCGATGCCGGCGATCACTGCGGTGTTTTTGTACTCACTGCTGCCGATCATGCGTAACACCTACCTCGCCCTGACCGGCGTCGATCCTGGCATTCGCGAAGCCGCCCGCGGCATCGGCATGACCTTCGGCCAGCGCCTGCGCATGGTCGAACTGCCGATCGCGGTGCCAGTGATCCTCGCCGGTGTGCGCACCGCCGTGGTCATGAACATTGGTGTGATGACCATCGCCGCCACCATCGGCGCCGGTGGCCTCGGCGTACTCATTCTCGCTTCCATCAGCCGCAGCGACATGTCGATGCTGATTGTCGGCGCCGTGCTGGTCAGTCTTCTGGCCATCTTCGCCGACCTGCTTCTGCAATGGCTGCAACGCACGCTGACTCCAAAAGGACTGCTCAAATGATCGAACTTCAAAACCTCAGCAAGACCTTCCAAAGCAACGGCAAAGATGTGAAAGCCGTGGACTCGGTAAGCCTGACCGTCAATGAAGGCGAGATCTGTGTGTTCCTCGGGCCATCGGGTTGCGGCAAAAGCACCACGCTGAAAATGATCAATCGCCTGATCAAGCCGACCTCCGGCAAGATCCTGATCAACGGCGAAGACACCACCGACCTCGACGCCGTGACCCTGCGCCGCAACATCGGTTATGTGATCCAGCAGATCGGTCTGTTCCCGAACATGACCATCGAGGAAAATATCACCATCGTTCCGCGCCTGCTGGGCTGGGACAAACAGAAATGCCACGACCGCGCTCGCGAGTTGATGAGCATGATCAAGCTGGAACCCAAGCAGTACCTGAATCGCTACCCGCGTGAACTGTCCGGTGGTCAGCAGCAGCGGATCGGCGTGATTCGTGCGCTGGCGGCGGATGCGCCATTGCTGTTGATGGATGAGCCATTCGGCGCGGTCGACCCGATCAACCGCGAGATGATCCAGAACGAGTTTTTCGAAATGCAGCGCGCGCTGAACAAGACCGTGATCATGGTCAGCCACGACATCGATGAAGCCATCAAGCTGGGCGACAAGATCGCAATCTTCCGCGCCGGCAAACTGCTGCAGATCGATCACCCGGACACGCTGCTGGCGCACCCGGCGGATGACTTTGTCAGCAACTTCGTCGGCCAGGACAGCACCCTCAAGCGTCTGTTGCTGGTGAAAGCCGAAGACGCGGCGGACAACGCGCCGTCGGTGAGCCCGGAAACGCCGGTGGCCGAAGCGCTGGAACTGATGGACGAACTGGACCGTCGCTACGTGGTGGTCACCTGTGCCGACAACAAGGCCTTGGGCTACGTGCGCCGTCGCGACCTGCACCGTCAGACCGGCACCTGCGCGCAATACCTGCGCGAGTTCAACGCCACAGCGGCCTACGACGAGCATTTGCGCATCCTGCTGTCGCGCATGTACGAGTTCAACCGTTCGTGGTTGCCGGTGATGGATGCGGAGCGGGTGTTCCTTGGGGAGGTGACCCAAGAATCGATTGCCGAGTATTTGAGCTCCGGAAAGTCCCGTGGTGGCAAGACCAGCATTGTGTCGCCGGCTGAGACTGCGGTGGCCTGACCGACGCCTTCGCGAGCAAGCCCGCTCCCACATTGGACCTGTGATGTGCATGCAATCCATGCATCAACACAAATCCCCTGTGGGAGCGGGCTTGCTCGCGAATGGGGCACCACAAATCCCGCTGAATCCGCCGCAAATATCCCTACTACGGGAACATCACACTGTCATGCAGGTCGGTTACATCAGTAGCTGTCCAGGACCGCACGACGGATGCGTGCAAAAACGCGACATTTTTTGTTGATCTCAAGCCCCTCACGCCCTAAAGTTCGCGCCGAACGTCCATGCTGGAAACGATCCATCCGGCTCAAGTACTGACGACGAGACAGCAAGGCCAAGGGAAAGCACCGCTTCCCATGGCCTTTTTGCTTTCGGCGACATGCCTTGGGAAGTAGGCGAACCAAAGTGGGGATACGGAGGACGTTCATTTGCACCCATTGTTAATTTCAGTTTGCCAGTAGGAGCTCCCAGCATGTCGATCAACGTCGAAGACTATTTCGCGCGCGATACCTTCAACAAAATGAAGGCCTTCGCCGACAAACAAGAAACCCCGTTCGTGGTGATCGACACCGCGATGATCAGCCAGGCCTATGACGATCTGCGCGCCGGTTTCGAATTCGCCAAGGTCTACTACGCGGTCAAGGCCAACCCGGCCGTCGAAATCATCGACCTGCTCAAAGAGAAAGGCTCGAACTTCGACATCGCCTCGATCTACGAGCTCGATAAAGTGATGAACCAGGGCGTTGGCCCGGATCGCATCAGCTACGGCAACACCATCAAGAAATCCAAGGACATTCGCTACTTCTACGAGAAGGGCGTGCGTCTGTATGCCACCGACTCCGAAGCCGACCTGCGCAACATCGCCAAGGCAGCACCGGGTTCGAAAGTCTACGTGCGCATCCTCACCGAAGGCTCGACCACCGCTGACTGGCCTTTGTCGCGCAAATTCGGCTGCCAGACCGACATGGCCATGGACCTGCTGATCCTCGCTCGCGACCTGGGCCTGGTGCCGTACGGCATCTCGTTCCACGTCGGCTCGCAACAGCGCGACATCAGCGTCTGGGACGCGGCGATCGCCAAGGTCAAAGTGATCTTCGAACGCCTGAAAGAAGAAGACGGCATTCACCTGAAGCTGATCAACATGGGCGGCGGCTTCCCGGCCAACTACATCACCCGCACCAACAGCCTGGAAACCTACGCTGAAGAAATCATCCGCTTCCTCAAGGAAGACTTCGGTGACGAACTGCCGGAAATCATCCTGGAACCGGGCCGTTCGCTAATCGCCAACGCCGGCATCCTGGTCAGTGAAGTGGTGCTGGTCGCCCGTAAATCCCGTACCGCTGTAGAGCGATGGGTGTACACGGATGTGGGCAAGTTCTCCGGCCTGATCGAAACCATGGACGAAGCCATCAAGTTCCCGATCTGGACCGAGAAGAAAGGCGAGATGGAAGAAGTGGTCATCGCCGGCCCGACCTGCGACAGCGCCGACATCATGTACGAAAACTACAAGTACGGTTTGCCGCTGAACCTGGCGATTGGTGATCGTTTGTACTGGTTGTCGACCGGTGCGTATACCACCAGTTATAGCGCGGTTGAGTTCAATGGCTTCCCGCCGCTGAAGTCGTTTTACGTGTAAGCGCTACACGCGAAACGTAAAAAGCCCATGACGCGTCATGGGCTTTTTTGTGCCTGATGTCCAGGCTGTCGGAGCAGGCGTTATCGGTGTTCTCGTACATGCCACAGACGAAGGATGTAAAGCGTGGAGCCGTGAATCTCATACCGCATTTCGTAATGACCGACCAATAGTCGTCGCACATCTCGCGGTTCAAACTCGTCGACTCGCTCTCCGATTCGCGGATTGCTGAGTAAGGCCGTGGGAGCCTCAGTGAGGGATTGCACAGTACGAGCTGCCGCAGGACGATTGACCACTGCAAGAAACTCAAAAAGCCGGGCAAGATCCGATAACGCTTTACTCGTCCACTTCAACTCCATTAGCGCGGCACCGGTAACGGATTTTCAGTACTCAAACTTTCTGCCCACGCCTGGACAGATTGATGATCAATCACCCGCCCAGCATCAACGTCAGCCATTGCCTCGCGGGTCAGTCGGCTTCGCTCTTCCTCCAGGTCTACCCAGTCGGCAAGCGCCTGCTTCACGATCCAGCCCCGTGAACGCTCCATCCTCGCAGCCATCTGATCGACTTTATCAGCCAGTTCCAGGGGTACATGGGCAGTCAGGACTTTGGTTGCAGCCATGATTTCATCTCCAGGATGCAATTTGATGAGGTGTGATTAGTTTCCAATCATAGTGATTTAAACCAACTCAACAACCCCTGACACGCTCCGCTCATCGCTCATCTGAACGACGCGTCGATGGTAGAGGGCCGCCAATCCACGAATCTGCGGATTTACAGCGCTCAACAGCGCCTTGCTCGCCACCCGCAAGAAATTCAGGTTCCCACCGTCCAGTGCCTTGTGCAGCCAGTCCAGCGCCTCGTCGATATTGCCTTCATCCGCCAGCACAGCGGCGTAACTGAACTGCCCACGAAAATCCCCGCCGAGTGCCGAGCGTCGATACCAGTCACGCGCAGTTTGCGGATCTGCGGGACACACCCGCCCGTCTTCCAGATAACGCCCCAGGAGGTTCATCGACTTCGCATGGCCCAGCTCAGCCGCGCAGCGATACAAATTCAGTGCTTGCCGCTGGTTCTCGGTAACCCCGCGCCCAGTCGCCAGCAGATTGGCGTAGTTGTACAACGCCCAATCCAGCCCGGCTTCGGCGGCCTGGCGATAATGCCCCGCGGCGACCGAAGCATCGGCAACGCAACCCCAGCCATGTTCATGACAACGACCGAGCATATTGCGCGCCATCAAGTGCCCGCCCTGGGCAGCGATCTCGAACCAACGCACAGCCAACGGCTGATCCTGCTCGATACCTTGGCCATCCAGCAGAATTTGCCCGAGCCAAGCCTGAGCATCGAGAACGCCTTCGCGGGCAGCGATCAGAATCGCCTGGGCGGCACGTGCCGGGCTTTCGTCGAGCATCGCTTTTAGCCGATCACCGTCGAGGACTTCCTCACGGCGTAAACGATAGTCCGACACTTACACCTCAACCCAGCGACGCAACAGGTTGTGATAAGTGCCGGTGAGGCGAATCAGCGAAGGGTGGTCGGGCATGTCCTGGGTCAGTTGCTGGATCGCCCCGTCCATCTCGAACAGCAAGGCGCGCTGGCTGTCTTCGCGGACCAGGCTTTGGGTCCAGAAGAACGAGGCGTAGCGAGTGCCGCGCGTCACGGCGTTGACCTTGTGCAGGCTGGTGCCGGGGTACAGAACCATGTCGCCGGCCGGCAACTTCACCCGTTGGGTGCCGAAAGTGTCCTGGATTTCCAGTTCACCGCCGTCGTAGTCGTCCGGTTCGCTGAAGAACAGAGTGGCCGACAAATCGGTGCGCACCCGCTCGATGCTGCCCTTGGGCTGGCGCACGGCGTTGTCGATGTGAAAGTCGAAACTGCCGCCAGTCGTGTAACAGTTCAGCAATGGAGGAAAGACCTTGTGCGGCAACGCCGCTGACATGAACAGCGGATTTTTCCACAGCCGTTCCAGCATCGCCGCGCCGACTTCCTTGGCCAGCGGATGACCTTCAGGCAGTTGCAGATTGTGCTTGGCCTTTGCCGACTGGTAGCCGGCGGTGATCTTGCCGTCCGCCCAATCTGCCTGCTCCAGAGCCTCGCGGATGCGCTGCACTTCTTCTTTCGCGAATACGCCGGGAATGTGCAGCAGCATGGGATGACACCTGAAGACAAAGAGGCAGCAATGATATTGATTCTTATTGACCCTGTAAAACCCCCATGACGAACGAGACAGCAAAAACCGTAAGGGTAAATTGTAAAGAATGTAAATTCCTCGCGAATAGTAACGTTTCGCAATTGATACAAATACCTGTTTACCCTATATTCCGCGGCCTCAAATCCTTGGGGAGGGGAATACAAATGTCACGTCAACAACCACAAGTACCGGTCAGTTCACCACGTTTGCTCGCATCGGCCATTGGCATGGCGATTACTGCCGGTTCTGCGGGCCACATGGTTTTCGCGGCGGAAAAAGCTGACGAAAAAGCACCGAGTAATGTGATTTCTCTGGGCGCTACCGCCATCACTGGCGAGGCTCAGGACGAGACTTCCTACAACGTCGAAAAAGCCTCCTCGCCCAAGTACACCGCGCCGCTTGTGGACACGCCGCGTTCGATCACCGTCATCCCGCAACAAGTGCTCAAGGACACTGGCGCCCTCAACATGCAGGACGCGCTGCGCACTGTTCCAGGCATCACCTTCGGTGCCGGTGAAGGCGGCAACCCGCAAGGCGACCGCCCATTCATCCGCGGCTTCGATGCCCAGGGCGATACGTATCTGGACGGCGTGCGCGATACCGGTTCGCAGAGCCGAGAGATCTTCGCTGTTGAGTCGATCGAAGTCAGCAAAGGCCCGAACTCGGCCATGGGCGGCCGTGGCGCTGCCGGTGGCAGCATCAACCTGGTGAGCAAAAAGGCGCACCTTGGCAATTCGCTCGATGGCGGTTTCACCTGGGGTTCCGACCAGACCCAGCGTTACACCATGGATGGCAACTATCAGTTCACCGACACCGCCGCTGGCCGTCTGAACCTGATGAGCCACGAAAGCAACGTTGCTGGCCGTGACAGCGTCGACTACGACCGTTGGGGCATCGCACCGTCGCTGGCCTTCGGCCTGGGCACCGACACTCGCGTCAACCTCGACTACTACCACCTGGAAAGCAACGACACGCCAGATTCCGGCATTCCATACAGCATTCCGGTCGCGGGCTCGACGGCTCGCACCAAGTCCAACCCGGACAAGCCTGACGATGGCGGCGACAGCAGCAACTTCTACGGTCTCGACGGCCGCGACTTCCGCAAGGGCCGCACCGACACCGCAACCATCGCCATCGAGCACGACCTGAGCGACGCGCTGACAGTCAAGAACACCCTGCGCCACGGCACCAGCATGCAGGACTACATCCTGACCCAGCCGGACGACAGCAAGGGCAACGTCAACAACGGCAGCGTCTGGCGTCGGGCCAACACCCGGGGCAGCAACACCGAAACCACCACTAACCAGACCGATCTGTTTGGCGACGTCTACATCGCCGGATTCAAAAACAGCTTCTCTACCGGTATCGAGTTGAGCCGCGAGGAAAGCGAAAAGTCCTCGTATGACGTCAACACCGACACCACCCCGAGAACGACCGCGCCTGCTGCAAGCACTAACTGCACACCGGCGATGATTGGCGCACCGAGCGGTTACAACTGCACCTCGCTGTCGAACCCGAACCCGAACGACCCATGGAACGGGGCAATCTCGCGTAACTACGCTGGCACCGACACCAAAGCCAACACCTATGCGCTGTATGTGTTCGACACGCTGGAGTTGTCCAAGCAATGGCTGGTAAATATGGGTCTGCGTTATGACCATTTCGACACCCAGTACCGCACCTTTGACAGCGCAGGGGCGACTGTCGTAAACAAAGGCGTACCTGCAAAAGGCAAAGACACCAGCGAATTCGTCACCGGTCAATTCGGTGTGGTCTACAAGCCGGCCGAAAACGGCAGCATTTATGCGTCCTACGCGACTTCTGCCACTCCACCTGGCGCCACCCTCGGCGAAGGCATGGACGGCAACCCGCTGGGTGGCACGGTTGATCGCAACAAAGATGTGCTCAAAAGCGACATGGAGCCGGAAACCACCAAGAACTACGAAATCGGTACCAAGTGGGACCTGCTGAACGATCGCCTGTCGTTGACCGCCGACATCTTCCGCACCGAGAAAGAAAACGCTCGCGTTCAAGTCGACACAACCGCCTATGAAAACGCAGGCAAAAGCCGCGTTCAAGGTATCGAACTGTCGGCCAGCGGCAAGATCAACGACAAATGGCAAGTGTTCGCCGGTTACGCATACATGGACAGCGAGCAGGTCGATGCCGGCCCGCTGAACCGCGCCACTGAAGGCAACGAGCTGCCTAACACACCGAAAAACAGTGCCAGCCTGTGGACGACTTATCAGGTCACGCCGAAGCTGACCATCGGCGGCGGTGCATTTTATGTCGATGATGTGTTCGGCAGCGTGGCCAACACCACCATGGTTGATTCCTACGTTCGTTACGACGCAATGGCCGCGTACAAGCTGAGCAAAAACGTCGACCTGCAACTGAACGTGCAGAACCTGACCGACGAAACCTACTACGACAAGGCTTTCTCGACCCACTTCGCCAACCAGGCGGCGGGCCGTACGGCATTGCTGAGTACCAACTTCCACTTCTGATAGACGCGTGAAAACCAGGGCCCCGTTCATCCAGGTGAGCGGGGCTTTTGTGCGTAAAAAAGAATGTTTCTCGACAACCCACGGCATAATGCGCGCCGTGATCACTATTTTCGAACGAACAAGGCGAGCGACGTGTTGAAGAAAACCCTGTTCCAGTTGCACTGGTTTTTCGGCATCAGCGCCGGACTGGTCCTGGCCCTGATGGGCATCACCGGGGCGACGGTGTCGTTTCAGGATGAAATCCTGCGCGCGCTGAACCCTTCTGTGCTGCAGGTCGAGAAGCAGGTCGCCGGCGTCCTGCCGCCCGCCGAACTGGTGGAAAAAATCGAAGGTGCCTCGGGCAAGAAAGTCTCGATGCTCTGGGTCGAGACCGACAGCGGCAACGCGGCACGGGTAATCTTTACCCCGCCACCGGGCGAGCGCCGTGGGCAGATGCGCTACTTCAATCCGTACACCGCCGAGTTCATGGGCGACGCCACTGGCCAGGATTTCTTCGGCCTGATGCTGCAACTGCACCGCTTTCTCGCCATCGGCGATAGCGGTCGGCAAATCACCGGCGCGTGCACGCTGATTCTGCTGTTCTTCTGCCTGTCCGGTCTTTACCTGCGCTGGCCGCGCCAGTGGAAAAGCTGGCGTGCCTGGCTGACCCTCGACTGGAAGAAAAAAGGCCGCAGCTTCAACTGGGATTTGCACTCGGTGGCCGGTACCTGGTGCCTGGTGTTTTACCTCCTGGCAGCGCTCACCGGGTTGTCCTGGTCCTATGAGTGGTACAACAAGGGCCTGACCCGATTGCTTTCCGACTCACCGCAGAATGAGCGCGTTCGCGGCGGTCGCGGCCCGGCGCCAAGCGGCCCGGCGCCCACCGCCGATTACGCAGCGATGTGGAGCAGCATCTACAGCGCTGCAGGTCCCGCACTGAGTGCCTACAACATCCGCATGCCGCCCGTGGCCAGGCAGCCGGCCACCGTGTTCTATCTGTTGAACAGCTCGCCCCACGACCGGGCGCTGAACCAGATCACGCTGGACCCGGCAACCGGCATCGTCGCCCGACATGACCGCTACAGCGACAAGAGCCTCAAGGCGCAACTGCTGACCAGCATTTACGCGCTGCACGTCGGCAGCTACTTCGGCATTATCGGGCGGATTATCCTGACGATTAGTGCGCTGACGATGCCGCTGTTTTTCGTCACTGGCTGGTTGTTGTACCTCGATCGTCGACGCAAGAAAAAGCAGATCAAGGATGCCCGCAAAGGCCTCGCACAACCGGGTAGCGACACGCCTGCATGGCTGATCGGCTTCGCCAGCCAGAGCGGCTTCGCCGAGCAACTGGCGTGGCAGACCGCCGGGCAATTGCAGGCTGCGGGCCTGCCGGTGAAGGTTCAGCCGCTGGCGGACGTCAGCGAGCAAGACTTGCGTGATTCCAGCAATGCGTTGTTCGTGGTCAGCACCTTCGGCGACGGTGAAGCGCCGGACAGCGCCCGGGGGTTTGAGCGCAAAGTGCTGGGCCGGACGTTGAGCCTGGAAAGCCTGAACTACGCCGTGCTCGGCCTCGGTGATCGGCAGTATCAGCACTTCTGCGGCTTCGCTCGACGCTTGCACACGTGGCTGGGCGAGCACGGCGGCAAGACCCTGTTCGCGCCTGTGGAGGTCGACAGCGGCGACCCTTACGCCTTGCGTCACTGGCAGCAGCAACTGGGTCTGTTGACCGGACAGACGCCCGTGGACACCTGGCAAGCGCCAAGCTATGACAACTGGAACCTGACCCGCCGTGAGTTGCTCAACCCTGACAGCAGCGGTTCGGGCGTTTACTTGCTCGGCCTCACCGCCCCCACTACCAGCAGTTGGCTGGCCGGTGACTTGGTGGAAGTGTTGCCGCGCAATTGTCCCTGGGCGATCGAACATTTCCTCAATGGCCTGGGCATTGACGGTCGCGCCACGGTTGCGCTCGGTGGCCTGTCACAACCGCTGGAGCAAGCCCTCGCCAGTCGACAACTGCCAGCAAACAGAGCTCACCTGGTCGGCCTGCATGCCCAGGCGCTGGTGGATGCGCTGGTGCCCCTGGCCATGCGCGAATACTCCATCGCCTCGATCGCCGCCGATGGCGTACTCGAACTGATCGTGCGCCAGGAACTGCATCCCGACGGCAGCCTGGGCGTCGGCTCCGGCTGGCTGACCGAACACGCCCCGGTGGGCGGCACCATCAGCCTGCGCGTACGGCGCAACAGCGGTTTCCACCTGCCGGTCGAACCGGTGCCGATGATCCTCCTGGGCAATGGCACCGGCCTGGCCGGGCTGCGCAGTTTGCTCAAGGCGCGGATCGCCGATGGGCAGCAACGTCATTGGCTGTTGTTCGGCGAACGCAATCGCGAGCATGACTATCTGTGTCGCACCGAGCTTGAGGAATGGCTGATTTCCGGGGATCTGGAGCGCCTGGACCTGGCGTTCTCGCGGGATCAGGCCGAGAAGATCTACGTGCAGGATCGACTGCGCGAGTCGGCGGGCGAGTTGAAAAAATGGCTGGCCGAGGGTGCGGTCATTTACATCTGCGGCAGCTTGCAAGGGATGGCTTCAGGCGTGGATCACGTGCTCAACGAAATACTCGGAATTGCAGAGGTCGACCGCCTGATCGAGCAATGCCGCTACCGACGCGACGTCTACTGACCCCCCACAGGGGTCTGGTGCCAGCTCGCGACTTCATTTCAAACCGGCTGCAATTTCTGTTCGAAAACAGAAACCCCATCCAGATCCCGCAACACCACACTCATCTCCCCCGTCTGCCCATCAATATTCACCTCACCAAAAAACTGAAAACCGGCAAACGGTGAGGTGTTCTGTGCCGGTGGTGTTTTCTCGAACACCACCTCGGGACCAAAGGTCTTATCCAGCGATTCAGGCCCGAAACTCCCCGCATTCAAAGGCCCGGCGACAAACTCCCAGAACGGTTCGAAATCCTGAAACGCCGCACGGTCCGGGTGGTAATGGTGCGCTGCGCAGTAATGCACGTCCGCCGTCAGCCAGACAAAATTGCGCACCTGCTGCGCCCGCAGAAAACCCAACAATTCGGCGATTTCCAGTTCACGCCCCTGGGCCGGTCCCGGATCGCCATTGGCCACGGCTTCCCAGCGCGCCACACCGGGACTGACTTCACCATCCGATACGCCGAGGCCAATTGGCATATCAGCAGCGATGACTTTCCACTGGGCATTGGAGTCCTTCAACTCACGTTTGAGCCAGTCCAGCTGTTCTCGGCCAAGGAACGGTTTAGCGGTACCCAGGTTGTCGTCATTGGCCCCGCGATAGCTGCGCATGTCGAGCACGAACACATCGAGCAACGGACCGTAACCGAGCTTGCGATAAATCCGCCCGCCACCATCGGCGCTCTGCAACCGCATCGGTGCGTATTCGAGCCAGGCCTGACGCGCGCGACCGACCAGGCTGTGGATATCTTTGCTCTTGTAGCGCACATCCAACTGCTTGCCCGGCGACCAGTTGTTCACCACTTCATGATCATCCCACTGCCAGATCTGCGGGACCTCGGCGTTGAAGCGGCGGATGTTTTCGTCCATCAGGTTGTAGCGGTAATTGCCGCGATAATCGTCGAGGGTTTCGGCGACTTTGCTCTTGGCTTCAGTGGTGATGTTGCGCCACACGCGGCCGCTCTCTGTTGTGAGCTGCGCCGGTACGGGGCCATCGGCGTAGATGGTGTCGCCGCTGTGGATAAAGAAGTCTGGCAGGCGCAAACGCATGGCTTCGTAGATGCGCATACCGCCGATGTCCGGGTTGATGCCGAAGCCCTGGCCGGCAGTGTCGCCACTCCAGACGAAACGGATGTCGCGACGGGTTTGCGGCACGCTGCGCAGATGGCCGAACCAGGGTTCGCTGGCGACGCCGCTCTGGGCGTCTTCGAAGTGCACGCGGTAGAAAATTGCCTGATCGGCGGGCAGGCCAGTGAGCTCGACGCGGGCAGTGAAATCGGTACCGGAGACGGCCAATGGCGAGACAAAACGACGGGGGGTGCTGAACAGGCTGCGGGTGTCCCATTCCACCACCATCCGCGCCGGGCGATCGCAGCGGCTCCAAATCATCGCCCGGTCGCCCAGCACGTCACCAGACTGCACGCCATCGGTGAGTTGTGGCCGATCCTTGACCGAAGCAATCACCGCCGGCGCCAGGCCTGGCAACAACAGCCCGGCACCGACGGCTTGTATGACACGACGGCGGCTGACGTCGAATTCGCTCATGGTGCTCTCCCTGAAAAGGAAAACTTAAACACGCCCGCATGACGCTGATGTGAAAATGCGATCCCTGTGGGAGCGAGCTTGCTCGCGATAGCGGTTTAACAGCCAACATATTTGTTGAATGCCAATCCGTCTTCGCGAGCAAGCCCGCTCCCACAATATCCGGCGACTAGCCGGGCGGATCGAGATTATCCAGCACACGGTTCACCGCCAGTTCTCCCAGCATGATCGACTGCTGAATCCCCAACATCGTGTTGCATTGCGATCCTTGCAGATACCTCGCGAAATCACTCGCCATGACATTCGCTGATGCCAGCGATTCACAGGCGTATTCCAGCAGGGTTTGGTTATCGATATCGGGGGCGATGAGGAAGATGTTGCTGGGTTGGCGCGGGGGCTCGAGGACTCGGTCAACGGTATCGTAGAGCTTTTCAGAATCGAGGTTTTCGTTTGGGGATGCCGGTTCAGTGTCCGGCGGATTAGGCGTTACCTTGAACATAATTTGCTGCTCCAGACTGGAGCCGTTTCGCTTCTCTACTAAAAGAAGGGTGGCGGCTGTGCGCAGGTTAGTAGACCGGGGGAGTCAGCAATACCGGCGCGCCCAAAGGCGCCCTACGCACAACCACCATCAAGTGCAGGGATATGAATACCTGACTGAATGGAGCTCATGCACATTACTGACAACCACGGGCTACTAAACCCGATCACTGAGGATCAGTGACGCAAATCAAGTTACCGATGGCCGCCACGGCGCACAAGCCGGCGGATTCTGGCGCAGTTGTAGGCAACGACGCAACGTCGTGTAGCCCCAGGACGGCGGCACTTTGATGCAAAACATCGCAGCTCCCGGCCCTATCAAGGAATAGGAAATTTCAGCGCCATATTTAGGAAACGTCCTAACGCCAGCCCTGAGCAAGCCAAGTAGGTTCAAGGCTTCCCTGCGTTCCCAGGCCCCAAACGCGTAACACCTAAAACTCCAAAAAAAGGCGGTGGGTTACGCGATAGATGGAAAGATGAAGACGGTACGATCTACGAATGGGACTCTCAACATGGGGCGCTGGAAAAGTACAACAAGCGTGGCAAACACCTCGGTGAGTTCAATCCGGAGACGGGGGGCCAGACAAAGCCAGCAAATAAAACCAGAGCGGTTGAACCATGAAATACGAACTGAAGTTTCAGATTTATGGAATACCTGAAAACGGTGACTTGGCTGTATTCGAGGTGGATTTGTCCCGGTCCATTACAACGGATGCCCTGATGCCAATAATGGCTTGGCATGAAGAAGAGGATGCCATAGCAAGCCATCTACTATCCGCCGAACAGGTTAAAGCCATTGAGAATCTCGCAATGATTGAACTCCCCAAGGAGCTAATGCTGTATCTCAGCAGCTACGAGTGAGCCGTGAATGGCGCGCATCTCAGGGCCTGGATTTAAAGAAAAATGAAACATGTCATAGAGGTCTTCGACAGACACAGTGAGGAGCTTCTCCTGAGTGTGGAAATACCCAATAGCCGTCAAAAGAAACTAGCAAAACTAATGGATTGGCATACACCAGAGGATGAGTTTGACGGCTACGATCTTTCGCTAGAACAAGTGCGAACACTTGAAGACTGGACCGGCAGAACCCTGAGAGACGAGAACCACATCGTGCAGTTGGTGTGTATCGAGTAACCCACTCCAACGTCATCAGTGAATGGCCAACACAGCAGATCCCTTGTGGGAGCGGGCTTGCTCGCTCCCACAGGGTTGGGTGTCAGGCGCTGACAGGCTCTATTGCCAGCTCAACGACTTCCGGCCGCTTGAGCACCGCATACGCCACCGCCGTCAGCAGACTCCCGGCCACAATCGCCAGCAGGTACAACAGCGCATGGTTGATCGCATTCGGGATCGCCAGCACGAATAATCCGCCGTGCGGCGCCATCAGTTTGCAGCCGAAGTACATCGACAACGCACCGGCCAGCGCACCACCGGCGATGCTCGCCGGGATCACCCGCAGCGGGTCTTTCGCGGCAAACGGAATTGCGCCTTCGGAGATGAAGCACAGCCCCAACACCAACGCCGCTTTACCGGCTTCGCGTTCGGTCTGAGCAAACTTGCGCCGCGCAATAAACGTAGCGATGCCCAAGCCAATCGGCGGCACCATGCCGGCTGCCATGGTCGCGGCCATCGGTGCATAACTTTGTGACGCCAGCAGCCCCACCGAGAACGCATACGCGGCTTTGTTGATTGGCCCGCCAAGGTCGACGCACATCATTCCGCCCAGCAACACACCGAGCAGAATCGCGTTGGTGGTGCCCATGCTGTCGAGGAAGTGCGTGAGGCCTTCGAGCATCCCGGCCACCGGTTTGCCCACCACGTAGATCATCACCAGACCAGTGAACAGACTCGCCAGCAACGGGATGATCAGGATCGGCTTCAGCGCCTCAAGACTTTGTGGCAAGCGCGCATAACGGTTGATCGCCTGCGCCGCGTAACCGGCGATGAAGCCGGCAATGATCCCGCCGATAAAACCGGCACCGAGGGTGCTTGCCAGCAGGCCGCCAATCATCCCCGGCGCCAGGCCCGGACGGTCGGCGATCGAGTAGGCGATGTAACCCGCCAGCAGCGGCACCATCAGCTTGAATGCGGTCTCGCCGCCGATCTGCATCAATGCCGCCGCGAGCGTGCCCGGCTCCTTGAACGCGGTGATGCCGAACACGAACGACAAGGCGATCATCAGACCGCCCGCCACCACCATCGGCAGCATGAACGACACGCCCGTCAGCAGGTGTTTGTAGACACCGGTTTTCTCTTGCTTGGCCGGGCCTTTGGCACCGCTCGAAGCGGTTTCCTGCGTGCCTTCGGCCAACGCTTTGTTCAGCGTCGCTTCGGCTTGTTTGAGGGCGATGCCGGTGCCGCAACGGTAAATCTTCTTGCCGGCGAAACGCTCGGTGGCGACTTCGATATCGCAGGCCAGCAGCACCACGTCCGCATCGGCAATCGCCGCTGCACTCAACGGATTGCGCGCGCCGACCGAGCCCTGGGTTTCCACTTGCAGGTCGTAGCCCAAACGCTTGGCCGCTTGCTGCAAAGCCTCGGCAGCCATGAACGTGTGAGCGACGCCGGTCGGACACGCAGTAATCGCGACCAGACGCGGGGCGTTTTTTACGGGGGCGACAGGCTCGGCCACGGCGTCGGGGGCGACGTAAACCTGAGCCTCTTCAGCACCGCGACGCAGCACCGCTTCGACATCTTGCAGGGCTTGCGCCGGGGTACTCTGGAACACCCGCTTGCCGACGAATCTCGACATATCCACCGGTGCGCTGGTCACCAGCAACACCCATTCGGCCGCCTCGATCGTGGCCGCCGACAATTGGCGTTCAGGGTGCGCGGCATCGTTGACTTCGACACTGGTGCTCCAGCCCTGACGCTGGGCCGCCGCATCAAGCAAACGGGCGCACAGCACACTGGTGACCATGCCGTTCGGGCAGGCCGTAACAATGGCTAACTTCATGACAAACCCTCTTATTGTTCTGTCAGGGTGCGCATGCGCACGCCCTGTTCGAGCCGCGCCAACTGCGTGGCGTCGCCAATACCAAAACCGATCTGGGTGACCGCCATCGCGGCAATCGCCGTGGCGGTGCGCAAGGTCTGTTCAGGCGTGTCGGCACTGAGCAAACCGTGGAGCATGCCGGCCAGTAACGAATCGCCTGCGCCCACGGTGCTGACAACACTGACCTTGGGCGGCGTGGCATGCATCGCCGAGCCGACACTGAACCAGTTCACGCCATCGGCGCCGTCGGAGATCACCACGTGCTCGATGCCTTGAGCGTGCAAGCGGCTCGCGGCGTGCGCTTGCGCAGCCACCGAAACCACTTCGCAGCCGAGCGCGTCGGCCAGCTCTTCGGTATTGGGTTTGATCAGCCACGGACCAGCCTTGAGCGCCGCCCGCAAGGCTTCACCGCTGGTGTCCAGCGCCACGTTCAAACCGAGATTTTTCAAACGCACAATCAACGCCTGCAACCACTGCGCACTGATGCCTTGAGGCAGGCTGCCGGCAACGACGACCGCGTCATGATCGGGTGCAATCTGATCAAGTCGATCAAGCAACGCCTGTTGCGCGGCTTCACTCACCAAAGGACCGGGACCGTTGATGTCGGTGATGCGCCCATCGCTTTCCGCCAGTTTGATGTTGCTGCGAGTCTCACCCGGAACACGGATGAACGCGTCGACAAACCCGCGTTTGGCGAACAGGGTTTCGAACGCCTGGAGGTTGTCCTCCCCGAGGAAACCGCTGACCGTGAGCTGATGCCCAAGGTCCGCCAGCACTTGTGCCACGTTCACGCCTTTACCGGCGGCATGCGTGTGCATCTCGTCGCTTCGGTTGACTTGGCCGGGGGCAAGTAGCGGCAACTGGACCGTGAGGTCCAGCGCCGGGTTGAGGGTCAGGGTCAGGATCTTGGCCATTACAGGGCCTCCACTAATGCGCGCACTTCATTGGCGCTGCCCACGGCCAGGGCCTGTTGGGCAAGGATTTGGGTCTGGGCCAGGCTGAGTTCGCGAACCCGCGCCTTGACCTCGGCAATGCTGCGACCCGACACACTGAGCTCGTCCACACCCAGTCCGACCAGCACCGGCACCGCCAGCGGATCGGCCGCCAACTCGCCGCACACGCCGACCCACTTGCCGTTGACATGCGCCGCACGCACGGTGATGTCGATCAGTTGCAGCACCGCCGGGTGCAAGCCGTCAGCCTGGGCCGACAAGGTCGGATGACCACGGTCGATGGCCAGGGTGTATTGGGTCAGGTCATTGGTGCCGACGCTGAAGAAGTCGACCTCTTTGGCCAGCACCGGCGCCAGCAATGCAGCTGACGGCACTTCAATCATGATCCCCAATTGCAGGTCTGCAACCGGAATTTCCAGACGCAGGCGTTCGGTCATGTCCCGCGCCTGGCGCCACTCTTCGACACTGCCGACCATCGGGAACATGATCCGCAATGGACGGTTGTCCGCAGCACGGAGCAAGGCGCGCAATTGCGCTTCCATGATGTGCGGACGTTGCAGGGTCAGGCGAATACCGCGTACGCCGAGGAACGGGTTTTCTTCTTTGGCGATCGGCCAATACGGCAGCGGTTTGTCGCCGCCAACATCGAGAGTACGCACCACCAGCGGCCGACCGGCCAGACCATCGAGTACACGTCGGTATTCAACCTCTTGGGTCGCTTCGTCCGGCGCTTGCGAGTGGGCCATGAAAATCAGTTCGGTGCGCAGCAGGCCAATGCCTTCGGCGCCCTGCTCCACCGCGCTGGTCACGCCGGCGCTTTCGCCGATGTTGGCGAACACTTCGACTGCGTGACCGTCGGTGGTCAGTGCTGGTTGATGACGTTGTTCGGCGGCTGCTTTCAGACGCAGCTCGCGGGTGTCGCGCTCTTCGGTGGCGCGCTGCAAGGTCGCCGCGTCGGCGTCCACGTGCAGGCGACCGCGTTGGCCATCAATCAGCAGTGGCGTGCCCGGCGCCAACAGCAACACGGCCGGGCCGGCGCCGACCAGCGCTGGAATACCAAGCGCTCGAGCGACAATCGCACTGTGCGCGGTAGCACCGCCACGGGCGGTAAGGATGCCGGCAACGCGGGCGGGATCAAGGCGGGCGACATCGGACGGACCGACTTCATCCATCACCAGAATGTACGGTTGCTCAGGCTCGCTCGGGGTTTCGACGCCACTCAGTTGCGCCAGCACTCGACGGCCGATATCACGCAAGTCGGCGGCACGTTCGGCGAGCAAGGCGTCCTGCAGCGATTCCTGTTGTTTGGCCGCCGCTTCAATCACCGCCATCCACGCCGCTTCGGCGCTTTCGCCCTGCTTGAGACGGGTATCGACTTCATCGGTCAATTCCGGGTCGTCGAGCATTTCCTGGTGGGTGATGAAAATCTCTCGAATAGCCTTGGACTTGCTGCGTTCAATCAGGCCTTCGATGTCGCGCCGCACATCCGCCAACGCCTGTTGGAGACGCTCGCGCTCGATGGCGGCAGACTCACCGCGCAGCGGGTAATCAATGGTTTGCAGCACTTGAATGTGCGCCGGGCCGATGGCGATGCCCGGTGCGGCGGCGATGGCCTGAACCAGGCTGCCGGAGGCTGGCGCGAGGACCACTTCGGCCACATCGGCAAACACTTCGCGCTGTTGGCTCACGGCTGGCAGCGGTTCGACTTCTTCACCGAGGCCTTCTTCGATGGCGGCCAGCAAGGCTGGCAAGGCATCGGCGGCGATGCTCGGTTCGGCGATGAATTCCAGCACCTGACCGCGACGGGCGCCGAGGCTGAGCAGTTTGCTCAAGCTCTTCACTGACACGGCGCTGTCCTGGCCATCGACAATACGTACGCGGATTTCGCCTTCAAAACTTTTCGCCAGTTGCGCGAGGATCTTCGCCGGACGCGCGTGCAAGCCGTGGGCGTTGGCCAGCGCGATGCGAGCGCTGGGCCAATCGGCCGGCAGTTCCCCGCCAAGGACTTCGAGGACTTTGCGGCTGCTGGTGGCGCGGCCCAATTCGTGGCCGCGACCTTCGATCAGCAACGCACAAAGGCGTTCGAGCAAGGCCTGATGGGCTTCACCGAGGCTGGCCAGGCAGAACAGGCCGCTGAGCGGCTGGCCGAGGTAACGCATTGGCTTGTCCGGCGTAACGAAGGCCAGGCCCGGACGCTTGACCGTTTGCTCGCTGTGCAGCCACCACAGGCCATCGCCCAGTGGCAACGCATCGACCTGCTGCAACACGGCGGAGAAACCGTTGCTCACGCAGTCGGCCTGACGCAGCAAACGTGCACCGCGCCAGACCAGCTCTTCGAAGTCATCGGCGGACACACCGAGGCCGATCATCTGTGCATCCAGCGCCAGTTCCTGCGGCGCGCCTTGCAACAGCTTCAACAAGGCTTCGGCGGAACTGGCGCGGCGCAGCGCCTGGCCCAGGTCGGTTTCGCCGAGGGCGCGGGTCAGCAGTTGCAATAGACGCAGGTGTTCGTCGGATTTGGCTGCAATACCAATCGCCAGGTAGACGATCTGACCGTCGCCCCAGTCCACGCCTTCAGGGAATTGCATCAGCCGCACGCCGGTGGAAAACACCTGATCGCGGGTTTCCGGCGTACCGTGGGGGATGGCAATACCTTGACCGAGAAAGGTCGAGCCCTGGGCTTCGCGCGCCTGCAACCCGGCGAGATAACCCTCGGCCACCAGGCCATCGGTGACCAGATGCTGCGCCAGCAGCTGCAACGCTGCGGACTTATCCACAGCCGACTGGCTCATGGATATCTGCTCTATGGTGAGCTCGAGCATGCTTTCTCCTTTTTGGCGCCTTGTGACGCCAGGTATTGTTTTGAGTGATTCAGCTTAGACGCTTAGGCACGCCTTTTCAGGGGCAGTTTTGGCGGTTTCGCGGCAGAACCGGCAAAGGAGCCTACAACGTAGAAAATACGCTTGCTGAAACGTTTAATCTAGAATGATTGGCACGTTACTCGATAATGTCTCATCCTTGAAGTCCAATTGTCGGATGTGCTGCGACAATGGTCGTCTGCCTGAATCGGGTAGGATTGGCGAAAATATCGGGCAAGCTCGAAAAAACAAGGAAAACCCGGGTTGAAACTCAGTGATATCGCCCAGTTGGCCGGTGTGTCCGTTACCACCGCCAGCTATGTCATCAATGGCAAGGCAGAACAACAACGTATCAGCAGTGCCACCGTCGAGCGCGTGCGCGCGGTCGTCGAACAACATGGCTTTACGCCCAATCCCCAGGCTGCCGGGCTGCGCAGTCGGCATACCCGCACCTTGGGTTTCATTCTGCCGGACCTGGAAAACCCCAGTTACGCACGAATCGCCAAACTGCTGGAACAAGGCGCCCGGGCTCGCGGCTATCAGCTGCTGATCGCCAGTTCCGACGATGCGCCGGACAGCGAACGGCAATTGCTGAAACTGTTCCGGGCCCGGCGCTGCGATGCATTGATCGTTGCCAGTTGCCTGCCGGCCGGCGATGACAGCTATCGCCAATTGCAGGCCAAGGGCATTCCGATCATCGCGATCGACCGGGTCATGGAGCCTGAGCACTTCTGCTCGGTTATCAGTGATGACCGCGAGGCCAGCCTGCAACTGACCCGCAGTCTACTGGACCCGCTGCCCAAGCAGATCGCACTGATCGGCGCACGCCCCGAATTGAGCATCAGCCAGGAGCGGGCGGGCGGTTTCAAAGAAGCGTTGGACGGGTTCAAAGGCGAGGTGCTGATCGAGCACGGCGAGTCGTTCAGCCGTGAGTGCGGCAAACAGTTGATGGAAGAACTGCTACAGCGTCTGGGTCATTTGCCGGATGCGCTGGTGACCACGTCCTACGTGCTGCTTCAGGGCGTATTCGATGCCTTGCACGACTTCCCGCTCAAAACCCGCCCGCTGCACCTCGGCACCTTCGGCGACACGCAGTTGCTGGATTTCCTGCCGCTGCCGGTCAACGCCATGGCCCAGCAGCATCAGCTTATCGCCGACAAGGCCCTGGCCCTGGCCCTGGCCGCCATCGAGCAATCGGATTACCGACCCGGCGTGCAGGCCATCGCACGGACTTTCAAGCAGCGTATTCGCCAGGACTGAACCGTGGAGCTGATCGACAGCCACACTCATCTGGATTTTCCGGACTTCGACGAGGATCGTCAGGCGCTGCTGGCCGAGAGCCGCGCCCTCTACGTGCGGCGGATGGTGGTGCTGGGGGTTTATCAGGGCAATTGGCAGCGGGTCTGGGATCTGGTGCAAAGCGACCCCGATCTGTATGCGGCGTTCGGTTTGCATCCGGTGTATCTGGATGATCATCGCCCTGAAGATTTACACGAACTGGGTGATTGGCTGACCCGGTTGGCGGGTCATCGGCAGTTGTGCGCGGTGGGCGAGATCGGTCTGGATTACTTTATCGAAACCCTGGACCGTGAACGCCAACAGGCACTGTTCGATGCGCAACTGCAACTGGCGGCGGACTTCAATCTTCCTGCGCTGATTCATGTGCGACGCAGCCATGCGGCGGTGATTGCCACGCTTAAACGGTTTCGCTTGAAACGTGCGGGGATCATTCACGCCTTCGCCGGCAGCAAAGAAGAAGCCCGCGAATACATCAAGCTCGGTTTCAAACTGGGCCTGGGCGGTGCAGCGACCTGGCCTCAAGCCCTGCGCATGCATCGTGTACTGGCCGATTTGCCGCTTGAATCGGTGGTACTGGAAACCGATTCTCCGGACATGGCGCCCGCCATGTTCCCCGGCCAACGCAACAGCCCGACGCACCTGCCGGCAATCTGCTCGGCACTGGCCGGGATCATGGCGATCAGCCCTGAGCGATTGGCCACCGCCAGCACGGCCAATGCCTGTGAGCTGTTCAACTGGTAATCAGTCGGCGTGGGCCTTGGCGGCTTCCAGCGTCAGCGTCATGTGTTGCCGGTGCCGGGCAAACCGCATGACGGCGAAATAGACGAAAATCGCCAGCAGCGAAAAATTCAGCTGCTCCACGACGCTGAACATCCCGATCCACTCCAACACCAACGCCACCAGCAACGCGGTGCAAACCATGACCAACGTGCTCGCCCGCAGCAATGCCAGGGAGTCGAGGGACTTGAAGCGCTTGATCTGTTTCGGATCGTTCAGTTGCAAGGCTTTCTGGCAGTGGGAACACGCGAACGCTTCGTTGATTGCAATGGCGTTGAGTTGCCAGGGTTTGAGCAGAAGTGTGCTCGCGCAATGAGCGCAATGCCCCTGGATTCCAATCGTTGCAGCAGACATAACCAAGCCTCCTCAGGGCAGATCCAAGTGATTGATCTTCCTTCATTAAAGACGAAAAGCCAGACGCCGGAGGTAAATCGGACATTGCCGACCTGAGGAGGGAACAAATACTACAGACAGAGCACACATACCTGTGGGAGCGGGCTTGCTCGCGAAGGCTGATCAACATTCAACATAGATGTCGCCTGTCAGGCCGCTTTCGCGAGCAAGCCCGCTCCCACATTTTTTTTGCGCCGCAGAGTTCTTTAAACCCGGAACGCGCTGATCAGCTGCTTCAACTCCACCACCTGGGCCGACAACGCACGACTGGCGTCTTCGGTCTGGTGTGCACCTTCGGCGGTACGCTCACCGGCGCGGTTGATCTCGACAATATTCTGGTCGATGTCATGGGCCACGGCGGTCTGCTGCTCTACCGCTGCGGCAATTTGCTGATTCTGATCGACGATCATGCCGACGGCACCGAGGATGTTTTCCAGCGCTTGCTGAACCTTTTCCGACTGCCCTACCGTGCCGTTGGCCATCTGATGACTGGTACCCATCGCCTTCACCGCAGCGCCGACACCGCTATGCAGCTTGGCGATCATCTGCTCGATTTCCTCGGTCGATTGCTGAGTGCGCTTGGCCAGGGTTCTGACCTCATCGGCCACCACCGCAAAACCACGCCCCTGTTCACCGGCCCGAGCGGCTTCGATGGCGGCGTTGAGGGCCAGAAGGTTGGTCTGTTCGGCGATGCTCTTGATCACCTCCAGCACACGGCTGATGGACTGGCTGTCGCTGGCCAGCTGATTGATCACCAGCACCGACTGATCGATCTCACTGGCCAGTGCAGCGATGCTGCCCTGCTGGGACTCCACCAGCCCACGACCGCTGATGGTCTCGTCGTTGACGCTATGGGCGCTGCTGACCGCGGCTGCGGCACTGCGTGCAACCTCAAGGGACGTGGCCGACATCTGGTTCATGGCCGTGGCAACCTGCTCGATCTGCGTGCGCTGCCCCGCCACCGCCTGGTTGCTCTGGGCGGAAACGTTCTCCACCTGCCCGGCCTGGCGCTCGACTTCACTGACGGTCTGGCCGACCCGCTCGATCAGGTCATGGATTTTCTTCACGGTGCCATTGAACACTTCGCCCAACTCACCCAGTTCATCGCGGCTGTTGGCGCTGAAGGTCACCGTCATGTCGCCGGCCGCGACCTTGTCCATCACCGCCCCAAGACGCTTGAGGGTGGTGCGGGTCGAGGCGTAGAAGCCGCCATAGAGGTAAAAAATCAACACAAACACCACCGACAGCGCCACGGCCTGCAAGACCATGTGGGTGCGGTTCTGCTCCAGTCGCTGTTGTAACTGGGAGCCGAGAAACTTCAGGGTGGCTTCATTGAGTTGGTAGGTCTGGTCCATCAGGCCCGTGACCTGATCGTAAAAGCCCTGCCACGGCGCATCCAGCGTGTCGGCCATCACTACCTGCTCTTCGAACAGTTCACTGGCCTTTTTCAACGATGCCTTGCTGCTATCAGCCTGAACCGCCAGGGTTTCCCGTGCCGCTTTGCTGGAACCCAGCGCGTCCTGCAACTTCAGGGCATATTCGGCGTGCAGTTTTTCGATCTGCGCCAGCAACTCATCAAAACGGGTACTCGATGCTGAGTTGAGAAAGCCCTGCCCCAGCGAAAAAGAGCCCATCGCCCGGCCTTCGCCCAGAAGCTGGGTCACGGGCGGGGTGACATTGGTAATGAGTTCGCTCAGCTGGCGCATGTCGCTCTGGGTGTCGCGGCTGAGGCCGGCCTGACTGGCGATGATCTGGCTGAAAATTTGCGCGTTGCCGAGCAACTTGCCGATCATCGCGCTTTTGCTTTGCAGGGAGTTTTCCGTTTGCTGGGCCTTGAACGCGGCGATCATTTCATCGCGTTTGCCATCGAAAACCATGATTTGCTCGGGGTCCGCGGTCATCGCCGTCAGCCCTTGCAAACGGGTCAGCACACTTTGCCCCAGGGTACTGATCTGCGATTCGACATTGCCGGCCTTGCCGGACTGACCAAGGGTGACGTTGATCTGCACCAGGTTGTTCAGGGTTTCCAGATCACGCCGTAACGTCAGGCTGTTGCCCAGCAGGTCAAGGCTCTGCAGCTCGACCCGGGTGCCCTGGAATTCTCGATAAGAATCGCGCACCAGATAGAAGTTGGTCACCAGCATCGGCACAAGGAACAGCACGCTGATCAGGCTGAACTTCATGCCAAAGCTCAGGCGGTTCATCAGCGCGACGGCGGGATAGAGCAAGCTCTTCACTGGAAGTCTCCCTTTGATTTCTTATTTTTATTGGCAGGCGCGGGCCGAGAGCAGATAGCCACTATTCGGCGCTGTCTCTGTATAGCTCAAATCGGAGGGAGGTTTTGTAACTTAAGGTTAACGGCGGGATGCACGCGGTCTTGTAGCAGCTGACGCAGCCCGCTGCTACAGGGGTCAGTGTGCTTACGGAAAGACGGTCCACAACGCAAAACCGGCGTACCAGAGCACCGCCGCGCGCAGCAGCAGTTCCCAGATCCGGTCCAGACTGTTGATGCCGTCAGGCCCGACCACTGGTGCCGGGATTTCACCCGCCACCAGCCCGACCTTCTCGATCAATTGGGCGGCGCTGATGTTCCAGTTCAGCAACTCGTGCAGCATCACCCGGCTGACCGCGACAAAGTTGCCGACCAACGCAAAACTCGCCGCCAACAAACGCACCGGCACCCAGTCGAACGCATGACGCAGTTGTGAGGCGCGTTCGACCACGGCCGGGTTCTGCCCGTGTTCTTCGGCCAGGGCCAGCAGTCGATAGCTCAGGGCCGCGACCGGCCCCAGCAGGAAGTACCAGAAAATCACCGCGAAAAAGCTCTGATAAGCCTCCCACAGCAAATGTCCTTCGACTCGTTCCAGCAGTTGTTCGCCGCTATCGGCGCAGATACCCACATCGCGGTCCGCTACATGAGCGGCAGCTTGCAGGTCTTCCCGGCGCCAGGCATCGCGAAACGGCCCGAGACCGGCCAGCAGATCACCGCGGCCGAGACTGTAAATCACCACCAGCAGATGCACCGGCAACGCCAGCAGACCGTAAGCCACTGGGTCCAATACCAGTAGCAGCAAACCCAGCAGTGCCGCTGGCAACAACACCAGTATCAGCAAAATCAACCACGGACTTTTCGCCAGACGCGGACTGACCTCAAGCTTGTTCAGCTCGCGAACCCATCCACCATCACGCTGAACCCGATGGCGCAGGGCCGAGAACTTCTCGATCCAGACCGCCAACAGCAACACCAGAAAACTCATTGTTGTTCCTCTTTTGCCAGGGCCGCCCGATAGCGTGCCCAGTCGAACGCAGCCCCCGGATCGGTTTTACGCCCGGGTGCGATGTCGCTATGCCCGCAAATGCGCTGTGCGGTGATGGCCGTGAACGCGCTTTGCAGCTGCCGGGTCAGGGTCGTCAACGCTTGATACTGAGCGTCGGTGAACGGCAGATCATCCGTGCCTTCAAGTTCGATGCCCACGGAAAAATCGTTACAGGTTTCCCGTCCTTCGAAACTCGAGATGCCGGCATGCCAGGCACGCTCAAGACAAGAGACAAACTGAGTGACGGTGCCGTCACGTTCGATCAGAAAGTGCGCAGACACACGCAGGTCGGCGATCCCTTCAAAGTAGGGGTGCTCCGTGACATCCAGACGATTCTGGAAAAACTCCTGCACCTTGCCGGTGGCGAATTGCGCTGGCGGCAAACTGATGTTGTGGATCACCAGCAGGGAAATTTCGCCCGAGGGGCGCGCATTGAAGTTGGGCGAGGGGCAAATATCTACGCCCTGACACCAACCGCTCGCGGGGTCCAACTGCATACAGGTTCCTTCAACGACGACTGTGTTGGCGCCCAGTATGCCGCGATAGACCCTCGGGGCGCGATCACTTGCCGCGATTGAGGCGACGCAGATTGCCGATCACCGACTCCAGCGCCCGATCGAACAGCAAGGTGTCGTCCAGCGCGCGCACCGCGCCACGACGGAATTCCAGCGCCAGACCGGTGCGGCTGCGCTCCAGCACTTTCATCCCGGTGCGGTTGACGAAAATGTACTTGCCGGTGGCCTCAATGATCGCCGCCAGCTTGCAGCGAAGGGTGTTTTCCTCATCTTCCTGAAACTCGACCCAGCACCCCAACCGCAGTTGATCGACCTGAAGCAGACCGGCATCGTCCTCCGGTAAACGCACTGACGCCGTTTCGGCCGGACCTTCGTCCGCGGTTCGCAGGACGATTTCCTGCAGCACTTGGACCATCTCCGGAGTATCGACGGGCCGCTCAAGCATTGTCCCAGCACGTTCGAACAGCTGAACGTGCAAGGCTTCCAGCTCACTGAAAAACTCGCTGGTAGCGAACGGATCGAATGCCGAACTGCTCAGCCCGTCGCGCAACGACTTGAGTAACCCAGGCACCAGTGCCAACAAGCGCAGGCTCGCATCGGGTTCATCATGACGCTGCACGCTCCAGATCAATTGTTCCATGGCCTGCACATTGGCGTGCCACTCGGCCGACTGATCGCCGTGCTTGAGACAGGTCAGCAGCAGCACCTGGCTCCACGCTTCCTGGACAAACACCACCACCCGTTGCGGCAATACTTTGCCCAACAAGGCCTGATTCAGCACCTGTTCGACGCGCTGCCGGGACAGTTCAGTCCTGGCACGGCCTTCTTCGGCGTCACGGGTACGTTGCTCCAGCAGCTCACTGCGACGGCGCTCATCGCTGGTGAAGGCGAGAAAATCCGCGAGCAATTCGGAAAACACCGCCGGATCATCGACAAAATCGTTCAGCAACCGTTGCACCACTTGCTCGATGCGCAGATACAGGCTGTCGCGCTCATGGTCATCGCACTCGCCCCAGCCCATGGCTGCGGTGGCGATTTCATTGAGCAGGCGCCGGGCCGGGTGACTGCTGCGGCTGAAGAAGCTCTTGTCGAGCACCGCCACTTTCAGCATCGGGATCTGCAAACGGCCGATCAACGCCTTGAGCGAGTCCGGCAGGTTGCGGTCATCGAGGATGCATTCGAAGAGCATGGCGATCAGGTTGATCACGTCTTCGTCAGCCACCCCGACCACGCGTGACTTGCCACTTTTGACGCTGACCCGGGTCAGCAGTTGTTCGAGCTGGTTTCGCAGATCGAAGTCGTCCTGGGGTGCCGGCGCCGGCACGTATTGCTGCAAGTGCGAGAGCAGCCGCATTAGGTCACGGGTGGAAATCGGCTGTGTCTGGGCGCTGGCTTCCAGGGTTGGCGCGACACTGCCACGCACGTGAAACAGCAACTCCTGCAACGCCGCGAAGACTTCCTGCACGCTGTCGTCGATCGGCGGGCCACCGACGCGAGTGTTGGCCTGTGCGGGTTCAGTGCCAACGCCGGCAGGCGCACGATCCGTGACCCGACGCGCTGGGGCGGGCTTAAGGTCAGGCAGCACACCGGTGGCGATCAGCAACTGATTGGCTTCGGCGTAGAGCTGATTGGCATCCCTGAGCACATAGCGTTCGAACAGTTTGAGGATGATCAGCTTGACCTTGATCTCCACCCCCAGGTTGCGCCCGGCCTGCAAAAAGTACTCGCAGAGCATCGCCGGCCCCATGGGATTGTGCTGATCGAGCAGTTCCTTGCCCAACAGTGCGCGGAGCCGGGCAGTCAGTTGGTCCAGGGCGAAGCCGTCGCGGTTCAGCACTTTGCTGACCATCGCCTCCACCGCCACGCTACGTTCCATGTCGTCATCGGGCAGCGCCACCGAATCGTCGAAGACCAACGCCATGGGCAAGGCAGACTGAGTGATGTCGTACTGGGTTAGGCTGACAAAAGCCGCGAAGAATTGTTCGAGAAAGCCGCGTTCGATGTTTTTGCGCTTGAGGCGCAAGTCGCGCATGGCTTCGAAGAAGAGGTTCTGTTCGCCGTCATTGCGGGCCCGGTCGGCCATTTCGAACAGCGTGTCGTCGGCGTTATCGAACAGCTCCTGCAAACCATGCCTGAGCTGTTGGGCGGCCTTGTCGCGAACCTGAAGCAGAATCACAGGCAGGCGGGCGAGCGGCGAGTGAGTCGCCTGGTCGGTAGCAACCCTGTGCAAAGGCACTACATTCCCGTCGTTGTGCATTCAGGCCTCCTGAAACGGTGAGTCTTCGAAGTCGTCAATCCAAATCTACGTCAAAGCCATGACGTCAAAAGCAAGGCGGATTATCTTGCAAAAGATGTCCCCTCTACCAGCAGACTCTGCGTTTCCCATTGAAATAGACGCTTATGGCAGACGCTGACTTAGTGCCGATTGCTCAGGAGAATCGACCAAATGCAGGTTTCAGAGTGATCGGAACGCCTCTGATGCCTTGGGTTGCCCAGCGCCATGGCCCTATAATCGGGCCACTTTGTTTGTGGAGTCCGTTATGCCGAATCTACGTCTCGCCGATTTGACCGCCGAAATCGAAGCCAACGTGCGCCGTGCGTTGCTCGAAGACATCGGCAGCGGCGACATCACCGCACAGTTGATCCCCGCCGAACGCCTGGCCAAAGCCACCATCATTACCCGCGACGCTGCCGTCATCTGCGGCACAGCCTGGGTTGATGCAGTGTTTCGGCAGCTGGACCCACGTGTTGCGGTGCACTGGCAGGTGCGCGATGGCGAGCGTGTGAAACCCAATCAGGTGCTGTTCCACCTCGAAGGCCCGGCGCGCTCACTACTGACGGGCGAACGCAGTGCACTGAACTTCCTGCAGTTGCTTTCTGGCGTGGCCACGCGCGCGCAGTACCTGGCGGATTACGTTGCCGAGACTCAGGTGAAGTTGCTCGACACCCGTAAAACCTTGCCGGGGCTGCGTCTGGCGCAGAAGTACGCCGTGACCTGCGGCGGGTGCCATAACCACCGCATCGGCCTGTACGACGCCTTCCTGATCAAGGAAAACCATATTGCCGCCTGCGGTGGCATCCCGGAGGCCATCAAAGCCGCGCACAAGATTGCCCCGGGCAAACCGGTGGAGATCGAAGTGGAAAGCCTGGAGGAGCTGAAGGAAGCCCTGGCGGCCGGTGCCGACATCATCATGCTCGATGAGTTGAGTCTGGATGACATGCGCGAAGCCGTGCGCCTGAACGGCGGCAAGGCGAAACTGGAGGCCAGCGGCGGTATCAACGAAAGCACGCTGCTACCGATCGCCGAAACCGGGGTGGATTACATCTCGATTGGTGCAATGACCAAGGATGTGAAGGCTGTCGATCTGTCGATGCGTCTGAGCCTTTGATAACGTCTGCGTGAATGAAAAACGCCAGCCTCGTGAGGCTGGCGTTTTTATCAGACCACCAGATTATTCATCTCGCAGTACTCTTCCCACTCGACGCCCAACACCTCGGCAGCCTCCTTGTGCAGAACAAGGCGCGCAGCCTCGAACTCTTCAGGGGTTGAGGTGTACTTGAGCGTCAGTTCCCACGGCTGCAAGCCTTGAGACTCTGCCTCATCCTCGAATGCCCACTGGATCTGGTCTTTCTGATCGTCGGCGGGCAAGTCCTTGATCTCTTCGGCTAGCTGGGGCGAATCCAGCAAGTACTTCTTCAGCGCTTCTGCGTGTCTGGCTTCTTGGGTCAATTCTTTAACGGTCATGGCGTTCTCTTTGATCTGGGGAATGGAAGATGGATCTGGATCATCAAGGATCTCTCTGACGCAAAAAACCGTTTGACGCCCGGTTTATCTGGCCTTCAGAACCATTCGGGATCATCTGAAAACAACGTGTCGCTCGTGCCCGAGACAGGAATCGAACCTGCGACCTTCGCGTTACGAGTGCGCTGCTCTACCAACTGAGCTACACGGGCAGTGGGCTAAACCTAGCACTGACTTTGGGGTCAGGCAACTTCATGGCTCGTCTCTTTTTTTTGCAGGCAAAAAAATGCCCCGCAGCTTTCACTGCGGGGCATTTTTTATAACGTTGAAGCGGTCAGGCGTGGGGAGTGATTAAACGCCCGAAGCCTTGGCTGCTGCTACGTCTTTGATGGACAGCTTGATACGGCCGCGGTTGTCCACGTCCAGTACCAGTACTTCCACTTCCTGGCCTTCTTTCAGGATGTCGGTCACTTTTTCAACGCGAGCGTCGCTCAGCATCGAGATGTGAACCAGACCGTCCTTGCCAGGCAGGATATTGACGAATGCGCCGAAGTCGACGATGCGCTCAACCTTACCGACGTAGATCTTGCCGATTTCAGCTTCTGCGGTGATGCCCAGAACGCGCTGACGGGCAGCTTCAGCCGCTTCCTTGGTTTCGCCGAAGATCTTGATCGAGCCGTCGTCTTCGATGTCGATCGAAGCCTTGGTCTCTTCACAGATCGCACGAATGGTCGCGCCGCCTTTACCGATGACATCACGGATTTTGTCGGTGTCGATTTTCATCGCGATCATGGTCGGAGCATTTTCCGACAGTTCGGTACGCGACTGGCCAATGATCTGGTTCATCTGACCGAGGATGTTCAGGCGCGCTTCCAGGGCTTGGCCCAGAGCGATTTCCATGATTTCTTCGGTGATACCTTTGATCTTGATGTCCATCTGCAGCGCGGTCACACCTTTGGCGGTACCGGCTACTTTGAAGTCCATGTCGCCCAGGTGGTCTTCGTCACCCAGGATGTCGGTCAGGATCGCGAACTTCTCGCCTTCTTTAACCAGACCCATGGCGATACCGGCAACCGGTGCCTTCATCGGAACGCCGGCATCCATCAGCGCCAGGGAAGCGCCGCAAACGGAAGCCATCGAGCTCGAACCGTTGGACTCGGTGATTTCCGACACAACACGGATGGTGTACGGGAACACGTCAGCAGCAGGCAGCATGGCTGCAATCGAACGACGGGCCAGACGGCCGTGACCGATTTCGCGACGACCAGCGCCACCCATGCGACCACACTCACCTACCGAGAACGGAGGGAAGTTGTAGTGCAGCATGAACGGGTCTTTTTTCTCGCCTTCCAGGGTGTCCAGCAGTTGTGCGTCACGGGCGGTGCCCAGTGTTGCAACAACCAGAGCCTGGGTTTCGCCACGGGTGAACAGAGCCGAACCGTGGGTCTTGGGCAGAACACCGACTTCGATGTTCAAAGGACGTACGGTCTTGGTGTCGCGACCGTCGATACGTGGCTTGCCGTTTACGATGTTTTCGCGAACGGTGCGGTATTCGATTTCGCCGAAAGCCGCTTTGACTTCGCTGGAGGAAGGCTGACCTTCTTCACCGGACAGCTTGGCAACCACCTGGTCTTTCAGTTCGCCCAGACGAGCGTAACGGTCGGCCTTGATGGTGATGGTGTAGGCGTCGGAGATCGCAGCGCCGAACTCGGAGCGGATAGCGCCCAGCAGAGCGGTAGCTTCTGGCTGAGGAGCCCAGGCCCAGGTTGGCTTGGCAGCTTCGGCAGCCAGTTCTTTGACAGCGTTGATCACCACCTGGAACTCGTCGTGAGCAAACAGTACCGCGCCCAGCATCTGGTCTTCGGTCAGCTCTTTGGCTTCCGATTCAACCATCAACACGGCTTCCGAAGTACCGGCAACGACCATGTCCAGGCTCGAAGCTTTCTGTTGTTCGTAAGTCGGGTTCAACAGGTAGCCGGTGCTTTCGTGGAATGCAACGCGTGCACAGCCGATCGGGCCATCGAAAGGAATACCGGAGATGGCCAGGGCAGCCGAGGTACCGATCATCGCAGCGATGTCCGGATCGGTCTTCTTGCTGGTGGAAACGACGGTGCAGACAACCTGCACTTCGTTCATGAAGCCTTCTGGGAACAGCGGACGGATCGGACGGTCGATCAGTCGGGAAGTCAGGGTTTCTTTCTCGGAAGGACGGCCTTCGCGCTTGAAGAAACCGCCAGGGATCTTACCGGCAGCGTAAGTCTTTTCCTGGTAGTGAACGGACAGAGGGAAGAAGCCCTTGCCTGGATCGGCTTGTTTGGCACCGACTACGGTCACCAATACGCTGACGTCGTCGTCAACGGTGACCAATACTGCGCCGGAGGCCTGACGGGCGATACGGCCAGTCTCGAGGGTAACGGTCGACTGACCGAACTGGAATTTTTTGATTACCGGGTTCACGGTGTCCTACCTTCTTTTGTGGCTCTTGGGGAACTTGTCTTCTTGCGAAATTCTTGGGCAACGCCGGGAATCGGCCCGACTGTCATTGTCCAGGTAAAGCAGGTATCCAGATAAAACTTGAGGCTGGGAGCCTGCCATGCGCCAGCGGGAAACCCACTGACGTACGACAGACAACCAACCTCTAGCGCAATCGCTTATTAGCGACGCAGACCCAGGCGACCGATCAGAGCCTGGTAACGACCCAGATCCTTGCCTTTCAGGTAGTCCAGCAGCTTACGACGCTGGTTTACCATGCGGATCAGACCACGACGGGAGTGGTGATCTTTACCGTTGGCCTTGAAGTGACCTTGCAGCTTGTTGATGTTGTGGGTCAGCAGTGCAACTTGCACTTCTGGCGAACCAGTGTCACCAACAGCTTGCTGGTAGTCAGCTACGATTTGAGCTTTTTCTTGAACGTCGAGAGCCATGAGGCAATCCTTTTATCAGGAAACTGTTTCAAAGAAACAGCTTCAACAGGCCAGGGACAAATCCCTGTATCTAAAAATGAGTAGTGACCGTGCCTGTTAACAGCCACCCTCGTTCGGTCATTCTGACCGAATCAGTCGACGTGGCGCGATGCGCCCGTCTTCGCTCACTTCACCGATACCGATGAAGCGACCATTGTGATCCTGTACCCGTACCATGCCGAACTTCGGTGCATCCGGGGCTCGTACCGGTTGGCCGTTAAGCCAGTAGAACGAGCTGTGCTCCGAGAACTGCAACAGTGGCCAATCCAGCAGGCCGCTGTCCGATGGCATCAGGAAGCGGTCGACCGCTTCGTTGCCGCCTTCGGCATGTACCGCTTCCAACTCTTCAAGCGTGACCGTCTGGGCCAGCGTGAAAGGCCCGGCCTGGGTACGTCGCAGTTCAGCAACGTAAGCGCCACAACCGAGTTGCTCACCGATATCCTCCACCAGGGTGCGGATATAGGTACCTTTGGTGCAATCCACTGCAAGCCGCGCAGTATCACCTTCAAAGGCCAGTAATTCCAAGCGCGTAATAGTAACAGAACGCGGTTCGCGCTCCACTACTTCACCTGCCCGGGCCAGCTTGTACAACGGCTGGCCATCACGTTTGAGCGCCGAGTACATGGGCGGTATCTGACTGATTTGCCCACGAAATTTCGGCAGTACTGCTTCGACATCGGCGCGACCAACGGTCACCGGGCGCTCCAGCAACACATCACCCTCGGCATCGGCCGTGGTGGTGGTCTTGCCCAGTTGCGCCAGGGTTTCGTAACCCTTGTCGGAATCGAGCAGGTATTGCGAAAACTTGGTGGCCTCACCGAAGCACAACGGCAACACGCCGGTGGCCAGCGGATCGAGACTGCCGGTGTGCCCGGCCTTCTCGGCGTTCAGCAACCAGCGAACCTTCTGCAACGCCGCATTGGAGGTGAACCCCAGTGGTTTGTCGAGCAGGATGATGCCGCTGACGTTACGACGGATACGTTTGACCTGAGCCACCGATTACTCCTTGGTGTCTTCGGCTTCTGCCGCAACCGGATGCTGATTGTCTTCAGCTACTGCACGTTCGATCAATGCCGACAGATGAGCACCACGCACGACGCTTTCGTCGTAGTGGAAGTGCAACTGTGGAACGCTGCGCAACTTCATTTCGCGAGCCAACTGCATGCGCAGGAAACCGGCGGCGGAGTTGAGCACCTTGATGCTTTGCGCGATGTCTTCGGCGTTGTCCTGACCCATCACGGTGATGAAGATCTTGGCGTGACCGACGTCACGGCTGACTTCAACAGCGGTAATCGTGACCAGGCCGACACGCGGGTCTTTGACTTCACGACGGATCAGCTGTGCCAGCTCACGCTGCATCTGATCGCCGATACGTTGGGTACGGCTGTATTCTTTTGCCATGTCTTGTTACCTGTTACTGCCCCACGGTGAAACCCGAAGGGTCTGAAAGCGGCAAACGCCCGGCCTGACAAAAGCCAGACCGGGCGTTGCGTTTAGAGTCCTGACGCCGTGCCGCGCACTTGCATGCGACGGCTCGCCGTGGCCCTTGAAGTGCGCGAGTTAGAGGCTGCGAGCAACCTGAACCTTCTCGTAGACTTCGATCTTGTCGCCAGCTTTGACGTCGTTGTAGCTCTTCACGCCGATACCGCATTCCATGCCGGCACGTACTTCGGAAGCGTCATCCTTGAAGCGGCGCAGGGATTCCAGCTCGCCTTCGAAGATAACGATGTCTTCACGCAGTACACGGATTGGACGGTTACGGTGAACAACACCTTCGATAACCATGCAACCGGCGATCGCGCCAAACTTCGGCGAACGGAACACGTCACGCACTTCAGCGGTACCCAGGATGTTCTCGCGAACATCGCTGCCCAGCATACCGGTGAGGGCTTTCTTGACGTCTTCGATGATGTCGTAGATCACGTTGTAGTAACGCATATCCAGGCCTTCCTGCTCGACGATCTTCCGTGCGCCAGCATCGGCACGCACGTTGAAGCCGAACAGTACAGCGTTGGAGGCCAGTGCCAGGTTAGCGTCGGACTCGGTGATACCACCTACGCCGCCACCGACAACACGCACTTGCACTTCGTCGTTACCCAGGCCGTTCAAGGCACCGTTCAACGCTTCCAGCGAACCACGGACGTCGGATTTGAGGACGATGTTGAGCGTCTTCTTCTCTGCCTGACCCATGTTTTCGAAGATGTTTTCCAGCTTGCCGGCGTGAGCGCGAGCCAGTTTGACTTCGCGGAACTTGCCTTGACGGAACAGAGCCACTTCACGGGCTTTCTTCTCGTCCGACAGCACGCTCATCTCGTCGCCAGCGTCCGGGGTACCGTCCAGGCCGAGGATCTCGACAGGGATGGAAGGACCGGCTTCCTTGATTGGCTTGCCGTTCTCGTCGAGCATGGCACGTACACGGCCATAGTTCGAACCGACCAGCACCATGTCGCCTTGGCGCAGGGTACCGTCTTGAACCAGAACGGTTGCAACCGGGCCACGACCTTTGTCGAGACGCGATTCAACCACAACGCCACGGCCAGGAGCCGAAGGAGTCGCTTTCAGTTCCAGAACTTCAGCTTGCAGCAGAACAGCTTCGAGCAACTCGTCCACGCCAGTACCGACTTTCGCCGAAACCGATACGAACGGGGTGTCACCGCCCCACTCTTCAGAAGTCACGCCGTGAACCGACAGTTCGCTACGGATGCGATCGAGATCAGCGCCCGGCTTGTCGATTTTGTTCACTGCAACAACCAGTGGAACACCTGCAGCCTTGGCGTGCTGGACCGCTTCAATGGTCTGCGGCATTACGCCGTCGTCCGCTGCAACGACCAGGATCACGATGTCAGTCGCCTTGGCACCACGGGCACGCATTGCGGTAAACGCGGCGTGACCCGGGGTATCGAGGAAAGTGACCATGCCGCGATCAGTTTCAACGTGGTACGCACCGATGTGCTGGGTGATACCGCCGGCTTCGCCAGCAGCTACCTTGGCACGACGGATATAGTCGAGCAGCGACGTCTTACCGTGGTCGACGTGGCCCATTACGGTCACGACTGGCGCACGGGAGAACGTCTCACCTTCAAACTTCAGGGACTCGGCCAGGGAATCTTCCAGGGCGGTGTCGCTGACCAGGGTCACTTTGTGGCCCAGCTCTTCGGCTACCAGTTGAGCAGTTTCCTGATCAAGCACCTGGTTGATGGTCGCTGGAGTACCCAGTTTGAACATGAACTTGATGATTTCAGCAGCCTTGACCGACATCTGATTGGCGAGATCGCCAACAGTGATGGTCTCGCCGATCTGCACATCACGCACGACAGGACCGGTTGGGCTCTGGAAACCGTGCGCGTTGCGTTTCTTCAGCTTGGCCTTGCCGCGACCACCACGACGGAAGCCATCGCTTTCTTCGTCGGTAGTACGTGGGGCAACGCGTGGAGCAGGCGCTTTCTCTTTGACCGAAGCACGATGCGGAGCGTTTTTGCGCTCACCATCGCCACTGCCACGACGACTGTTATCGTCGGCACGTGGTTTGTCCGGACGACGCTGTTCGTTCTGCTTGTTACGAACGTCGGCAGACGGCGCTGGTGCAGCAGCCACAACCGGCGCGCTTTCACGTACTGGCTCGGCAACTGCAGCAGGTGCTGCAACGGCGTCGTTAGTAGCGGATTGCGCAGCAGCAGGCTGGCGACGCGCTTCTTCTTCGGCGCGACGCTTGGCTTCTTCTTCAGCCTTCTGACGCGCAGCATTTTCTACTGCGCGACGTTCTTCCAATTCGCGTTTGCGCTCGGCTTCGATTTCTTCCGGGCTGCGCTGTACGAAAACTTTCTTTTTACGTACTTCAACACTGATGCTTTTGCTGCCAGCAACACGCAGGGTGCTGGTGGTTTTACGCTGCAGTGTGATCTTGCGTGGTTCTTCCACTTTCGCCTTGTGGCTGCTTTTCAAGTGAGTCAGCAAAGATTGCTTCTCACTGTCAGTCACATGTTCTTCGGCGGCGGTGTGCGGCAGACCTGCCTCACGCATCTGCTGCAACAGGCGCTCTACCGGTGTTTTGACCTCATCGGCCAGTTGTTTCACCGTGACTTGCGTCATGCACTTCTCTCCTCAGGCCGCGCCTAATTACTCGAACCAGTGGGCTCGGGCGGCCATGATCAACTTGCCGGCACGATCATCGTCAATGCCGTCGATGTCGAGCAGGTCGTCAATAGACTGCTCGGCCAGGTCTTCGCGGGTAATTACGCCGCGCACCGCCAGTTCCATCGCCAAATCCTTGTCCATACCCTCAAGCGAGAGCAGGTCTTCGGCCGGATGGGCGTCTGCCAGCTTTTCCTCAGTAGCGATGGCTTTGGTCAACAAACGATCCTTGGCGCGAGCGCGAAGCTCGTTGACGGTTTCTTCGTCAAAGCCGTCGATGTTGAGCATTTCTTCCAACGGTACGTAGGCAATCTCTTCCAGGCTGGTAAAGCCTTCATCTACCAGCACCTGTGCCAGGTCTTCGTCGACTTCCAGCTCGTCGATGAAGTTGCGCAGGATGTCGCCGGTTTCTGCTTGCTGCTTAGCCTGGATGTCCGATTCGGTCATCACGTTCAGGGTCCAGCCAGTCAACTGGCTAGCCAGACGCACGTTCTGACCACCCCGACCAATGGCCTGAGCCAGATTGTCTGCGCCAACGGCGATGTCCATTGCATGGGCATCTTCGTCAACGATAATTGCCGCCACTTCAGCCGGCGACATTGCATTGATCACGAACTGAGCCGGGTTGTCGTCCCACAGGACGATGTCCACACGCTCACCGCCCAACTCACCCGACACTGCCTGGACGCGCGAACCGCGCATACCGATGCAAGCGCCTTGCGGGTCGATGCGTTTGTCCTTGGAGCGGACCGCGATCTTGGCGCGCGAACCCGGGTCACGGGATGCTGCCATTACTTCGATCAGGCCTTCAGCGATTTCCGGCACTTCGATGCGGAACAACTCGATCAGCATTTCCGGCGCGGTACGCGACAGGATCAGCTGCGGGCCGCGGTTCTCGGTGCGGATTTCCTTGAGCAGCGCACGCAGACGCACGCCAACCCGGAAGGTTTCGCGAGAAATGATGTCTTCGCGAGCCAGCAACGCTTCAGCGTTGTTGCCCAGGTCGACGATCACGTTGTCGCGGGTCACTTTCTTCACGGTGCCGGAGATGATTTCCCCCAGGCGCTCGCGATAGGCATCAACGACTTGAGCACGCTCGGCTTCGCGAACTTTCTGCACGATGACTTGCTTGGCAGTCTGTGCAGCGATGCGGCCGAACTCAATGGATTCGATCTTTTCTTCGACTACATCACCAACCTGAGCACCAGGATGCGTTTCTGCAACCTTGCTCGGCCAGGTTTCGATGGCCGGATCGTCCAGGTCTGCTTCTTCGACGACCGTCCAGCGACGGAATGTCTCGTAAGCACCGGTGTGGCGATTGATTTCCACACGCAGATCGACTTCGTCCTCGAAACGTTTTTTGGTAGCAGTGGCCAGAGCCAGCTCCAGCGCTTCAAAAATTACGTTTGCCGGTACGCCCTTTTCATTGGATACCGACTCAACAACCAGCAGTACTTCTTTGCTCATCGTACGCCTCGCCTTTCGCAAGCCATTGGATCCGCGGGATCCGCGTCTCAGTCAAAACTGGGAATAATGTTGGCCTTGTCGATCATATCGATCGGCAACAGGAACTCATGGTCTTCTACCTGCACCACGACGTCCTGCTCTTCTACACCGCGCAGAAGGCCCTGAAAGTTGCGTCGGCCTTCAAAAGGCGAGCGCAGCTTGATCTTCACTTGTTCACCGGCAAATTTTGCAAACTGCTCAATAGTGAACAGCGGGCGTTCCATGCCAGGCGAGGAAACTTCAAGGGTGTATTCAACGGCGATTGGATCTTCAACATCCAGAACACCGCTGATCTGACGGCTGACAATGGCACAATCGTCCACCAGCACGCCGCCCTCTTTATCGATATAAACGCGCAACATTGAGTGGCGACCTTGAGCCGAAAACTCAATACCCCAGCATTCATAGCCTAGGGCCACGACCACCGGGGCCAGCAAGGCCTGCAACTCTTCTAGCTTGCTCGACACCTGAACCCCCTCGTGCATGTATGTGCATGCTGTGCAAAATAAAAAAATGGGCGAAACGCCCATCCTTGAAACGCCGTCGAACAGCGGCGTTGAAAGTGTCCAGCTAACAAAAAGCCCCTTAAAAGGGGCTCCTTAAACTGGTTGCGGGGGCCGGATTTGAACCGACGACCTTCGGGTTATGAGCCCGACGAGCTACCAGACTGCTCCACCCCGCGACAAAGCTGGGGCGGAAGTATACGACCGATCCCTGACAGGGTCAATGTAACCTTCCACCTACAAGAAAGCCCGCAACAGCGGGCTCTCCTGATAATTGGTACCGAGAAGGGGACTCGAACCCCTACACCCTATGGGCACAACCACCTCAAGGTTGCGTGTCTACCAATTCCACCACCTCGGCAATACTACGTTTGAAACCCTTCTTACTTTTGCTCTTGAGCTGGAGGCACGTCAGTCGCTGGAGTAGCCGACTTTTGCTCTTGAAGCACCGGTACATCATCAGAAGCCGGTTGTTGCTTTGGAACTTCCAACACTGCCGGGTTTGGCAAACCTACTTGAGTCAGCTGGTGAGCTTTCTCTTTAGCAAAGTAACCTAACCCTAAGCTGGTTATGAAGAAACCGGCGGCAAGTATAGCAGTAAACTTACTAAGAAAGGTAGAGGAACCTTGGCTTCCGAACACAGTATTTGAAGCACCTGCTCCGAAAGACGCGCCAGCATCCGCACCTTTACCCCGCTGCAGCAATACCAGAGCAACTACGCCCAATGCACCCAGCAGATGAAAAACGACTACGACTGTTTCCAGCATTTTTTCAGTTTCCCGCGGCGCGACAAATCGCACCGAACTCATCTGCATTCAGGGAAGCCCCACCAATGAGCCCCCCATCGATATCCGGCATGCCGAACAGTTCGACCGCATTGGCCGCCTTCACGCTGCCGCCGTATAGAAGCCGCACACCTTGTGCAACCTCAGAATTCTCTGCCGCCAACTGAGCGCGAATGGCTGCATGCACATCCTGCGCCTGTTGCGGCGAAGCAGTCAGTCCGGTACCAATGGCCCAGACCGGCTCGTAAGCGATTACTGCCTTTGCAAAAGCACCAACACCGAGCTCCTCTATGATACTGCCTAGCTGACGCCCGACAACCTCAAGAGTTTTTCCAGCTTCGCGCTCTTCAAGGGTTTCCCCTACGCACAACACCGGAATCAAGCCACATGCCTGTGCCGCTGCGAACTTGCGAATCAGCATACCGTCCTGCTCGCCCATTATCTGGCGGCGCTCGGAGTGCCCGATAAGCACCAGGGAACAGCCCGCATCCACCAACTGACTCGGCGCAACTTCACCGGTCAACGCACCTTGCATGGATTCCACCGCAGAGTTCTGCGCGCCGACCGAAATCGACTTTTCCTTCAAGCCATCAATCACTTGATTGATATGCAAGCAAGACGGGAATACCGCTACATCAACATCGCTCGGCAACGCCAGATGACGAAGGCCATTGATCAGCTCAGCGACGCTGGCGCGGGTACCGTGCATCTTCCAGTTACCAGCTACCATAGGGCGACGCATGCTGTACCTCGTCGGTCAAAGTGGGCGCAGATGTTACCCAACACAATCATGGCTGGCAAGCCGAAATCAGGCAGAAACTTCAGTAACCAGTTTTGCCAGCTCTTCGGCGCAACCGCGAACCTGAGTTTCGTCCTCGCCTTCGACCATGACCCGCACCAGCGGCTCCGTCCCGGACTTACGCAACAGCACGCGTCCACGACCAGCCATAGCCTTGGTAACGCGCTCGCTAGCCTCCTTGACGGATGGATGATCAAGAGGACTCGCACCACCGCCGAATCGTACATTGATCAACACCTGAGGGCACTTGCGCAGCGCCTGACGCGATTGCGCCAGCCCCTCGGAGCGGGTCTTCAGCGCCATCAATACCTGCAATGCGGCAATGATCGCGTCACCGGTGGTGGTGTGGTTGAAGCAGACAATGTGCCCCGAATTTTCACCACCCACCAGCCAATCACGCTCCAGCAACTCGGAGATTACGTAACGGTCGCCAACATTGGCCCGCACAAAAGGAATTGCCAGATCCGCCAGGGCCAACTCCAACCCCAGGTTACTCATCAACGTACCGACCACACCACCCTGCAACTTGCCCTGCTCATGCAGGTCACGAGCAATGATGAACAGCAACTCATCACCGTCGACGACAGCACCGGTATGATCAACCATCTGAACCCGATCACCATCACCGTCAAAGGCGATACCCAAATCAGCATGCTCGGCCAACACAGCAGCTTGCAGTGGCTCCATATGGGTCGAACCGCAATTTTCATTGATGTTCAGGCCGTTAGGATGAGCAGAAAGCACAACGACATCGGCCCCCAGCTCACGGAATACACTAGGCGCCACCTTGTAGGTCGCGCCGTGGGCGCAGTCGATCACGATTTTCAGGCCCGCGAAGCTGGTGCCAGTCGGGACGCTGCTTTTGCAGAATTCGATATAGCGGCCTGAAGCATCGTTGATGCGCGATACCTTGCCGATCTTGCTCGACTCAACCACGGTCATCGGGGTATCGAGCAATTCTTCGATCATATGCTCGACTTCATCCGGAAGCTTGGTGCCCTTCCCGGAGAAAAACTTGATGCCATTGTCATCGTGAGGGTTGTGCGAGGCACTGATCACGATGCCCGCTTCGGCTTGAAAGGTACGCGTCAGGTAGGCGATGGCTGGTGTCGGCATCGGGCCCAGGAGCATGACATCGGCACCTGCCGACGTAAGTCCGGCCTCGAGCGCCGATTCGAACATATAGCCGGAGATCCTAGTGTCCTTGCCCACCAATACCTTGCAGGTGCCCATTTTGCGGAACGCCATACCAGCAGCCCAGCCAAGCTTGAGCATGAAGTCAGGAGTAATCGGATATTCGCCAACCCGACCACGAATGCCGTCGGTGCCAAAGTATTTCTTAGTCATAAGTGCTCCATCATTCTTATTCGGCTGATTCCACTGCAGCGATCATCCGCACCACATCGACGGTTTCAGCCACATCATGGACGCGCAATATACGCGCACCCTTGATCGAAGCCAGCGCTGCGAGCGCCAGACCACCATGCAGACGCTCTCCAACCGGCCGATTCAAGGCCTGACCTATCATGCTCTTTCGCGAAACCCCGACCAACAGGGGCCGCCCCAAGGCATGCAGTGCCTGCATATGTTTGAACAAGCTTAGATTGTGCTGCAAGGTTTTTGCGAATCCAAAGCCCGGATCAAGGATGATCCGGTCCGCCGTAATTCCTACCGACGCACACTGAGCCATGCGCTCGGCGAGAAACTCGCCCACCTCTTTCGTGACGTCCTGATACTGCGGATTGTCCTGCATGTCGCCTGGCTCACCGAGCATATGCATCAGACAGACTGGCAGGCCAGTGGCCGCGGCCGCATCCAGAGCGCCATCGCGCCGCAGAGAGCGCACGTCATTGATCAACCCCGCACCAAGTCGCGCGGCTTCGCGCATCACAGCTGGCGTGGAAGTGTCGACCGAAATAATTACATCCAGCTCGCGGTGTATTCGCTCGACGACCGGAGCTACGCGCTCAAGCTCTTCCAGCGGTGAAACCACCCTGGCACCCGGCCGGGTCGATTCGCCACCGACATCGATCAACGTCGCGCCGGCCGCCACCATAGCCTCAGCGTGGCGCAAGGCCGCATCGAGCTGGCTATATTGGCCGCCATCAGAGAAGGAATCGGGAGTGACGTTGAGAATACCCATGACGTGCGTCAGGGCTAAATCAAGAACCCGATTGCCGCAAGGCAATCGGGTCGAGGACTGAACAGAAGTCATTTCAAACCTTAAACGTCAGCAGCCGGACCGCCGATCGGCGTTTCCGGACGCGGATCCTGTGCCACTGGAGGAGTTCCGGAGGTACCGGTGCCGCCTGACCAGTCGCGAGGTTCACGAGGCGTACGACCCGCCATGATGTCGTCGATCTGATCAGCGTCGATCGTTTCGTACTTCATCAAGGCATCAGCCATGGCGTCGAGCTTGTCACGGTTATCGGTGAGGATCTGCTTGGCCGTGCCGTAACACTGATCAATGATGCTGCGGACTTCGGAGTCGATCAACTTGGCCGTCTCACCGGAGAAGCTTGCACCCTGACCGCCACCGCCGCGACCGAGGAACACTTCGCCCTCTTCTTCTGCGTACATCAACGGGCCGAGTTTTTCCGACAAACCCCACTTGGTCACCATGTTCCGTGCAATCTGGCTGGCACGCATGATGTCGTTTGATGCACCGGTGGTGACGCCATCGAAGCCCAAGGTCATTTCTTCAGCAATACGGCCGCCGTACAACGAGCAGATCTGACTGATTAATGCACGCTTGGACAGGCTGTAGCGATCTTCTTCCGGCAGAAACATGGTCACACCCAGCGCACGACCGCGCGGGATGATCGACACCTTGTAGACCGGGTCATGCTCAGGCACGACGCGCCCGACAATAGCGTGACCCGCCTCATGATAAGCGGTGTTCTGCTTCTCTTTTTCGGACATGACCATGGATTTGCGCTCGGCGCCCATCATGATCTTGTCTTTGGCCAGTTCGAACTCTTTCATTTCGACGATGCGCTTGCCGGCACGGGCTGCGAACAACGACGCTTCGTTCACCAGGTTAGCCAGGTCAGCACCGGAGAAACCAGGGGTACCACGAGCAATCACGGCCGGAGCGACGTCGTCACCCATTGGCACTTTGCGCATGTGAACCTTGAGAATCTGCTCGCGACCACGGATATCCGGCAGACCGACGACTACCTGACGGTCGAAACGGCCCGGACGCAGCAACGCAGGGTCCAGTACGTCCGGACGGTTGGTTGCAGCGATGACGATAATGCCGTCATTCATTTCGAAGCCATCCATCTCCACCAGCAACTGGTTGAGAGTTTGCTCGCGTTCGTCGTGACCGCCACCCATGCCGGCGCCACGATGGCGACCGACGGCGTCGATTTCATCGATGAAGATGATGCATGGAGCGTGTTTCTTGGCCTGTTCAAACATGTCGCGAACCCGGCTGGCACCGACACCGACGAACATTTCGACGAAATCGGAACCGGAAATGGTGAAGAACGGCACTTTGGCTTCGCCGGCAATCGCCTTGGCCAGCAAGGTTTTGCCGGTACCAGGAGGCCCCACCATCAGCACGCCGCGAGGAATGCGACCGCCCAGACGCTGGAATTTGCCCGGATCACGCAGGAACTCGACCAGCTCACCAACCTCTTCCTTGGCTTCGTCACAACCGGCAACGTCACCCAAGGTGGTTTTCACCTGATCTTCGGAGAGCAGGCGCGCCTTGCTCTTGCCGAAGCTCATTGGCCCGCCCTTGCCACCGGCACCGCCCTGCATCTGCCGCATGAAGAACATGAATACGGCGATGATCACCAGGATCGGGAAGCTTGCGACCAGGAGCTGAGTCCAGATGCTTTGCTGTTCAGGCTGCTTGCCTTCGACTACGACATGATTGTCCACGAGGTCGCCGATCAGACCGTTGTCCTGGATTGCCGGACGAATGGTCTTGAAGCTGTCACCATCGTTGCGTTTGCCGGTAATCACGTAGCCGTCAACCGCTACGCGTTCGACCTTGCCATCCTTGACCTGCTGGATGAAGTCGGAATAGTTGAGGGTCTGCGGCTCGTTAGGGCTGGAGAAGTTGTTCATCACTGTCACCAGGACAGCCGCGATGATCAACCACAGGATCAGATTCTTTGCCATATCGTTCAATTAACTACCCTCTGAAGCAAGCTCCGCTAATGGCGCGCGCTTCGCATGATATTCACCGGCCTAACTTACTACATTACCTACGACTCTGGCAGGCGCCGTCTGTAACCCTTTGTGAAACACTTTCTACACAATATTCGCTAATGCTCACGGGGCGAAATACGAAAATCCTATCGACCCGCTAAAAAACCTCGATTTACTCACTACGGCCGCGATAGCCCCAAGCCAGCATGTATTGCTCGCGGGAACTACCACGGGAAGAGTCCGGCTTGATCATCTGGACCTTGTCGAATTTCTGACGAGTGTCCTTAACGTAAGCATCAAACCCTTCGCCCTGAAACACCTTGATCACGAAATTACCACCCGGCTTGAGTATCCGAGCCGCCAGATCAAGAGCCAACTCACATAGAAACATGGCTTTTGGCATGTCCACCTCAGGCGTACCACTCATATTGGGGGCCATATCGGAAATCACAAGGTCCACCTGCGAATTACCCACGGCTTCAAGGATCTGAGCGAGCACTTCGTCCTGGGTGAAGTCACCCTGGATGAAAGTCACATCCGGAATGCTATCCATTTCCAGGATGTCCGAGGCGATCAGACGTCCCTGACCACCGATCAGCCGACTAGTGACCTGCGACCAGCCGCCGGGCGCCGCTCCAAGGTCGACAACACTCATACCTGGACGGATCAGTTTGTATTTCTCCTGGACCTCCAGAAGCTTGTAACTCGCACGCGAGCGGTACCCATCCTTCTGCGCCTGCTTCACATAGGGATCATTGACATGTCTTTGCAGCCACTTAAGGCTTGTCTTGGAACGGGCCACGGGCCACCTCGAAAATAAAACGGGTCGTGATTAACTGGGCGGTCCCGGACTCGCTCGGGTAAACTGGCCGCCGCTTTTTACAAGATCAGACGCAGGGGTCAGATTATGCCGCTCACTCAAGAGCAGAAGAAACAGTACAAATCCATTGGCCACCATCTGAAACCAGTTTTGACTGTGGCTGACAACGGTTTGACTGAAGGTGTGTTAGCCGAACTTGAACGCGCTTTGGCGGATCACGAGCTGATTAAAATCAAGCTCAACATCCTCGATCGCGAGTCGCGCCTGGCGAACATTGCAGAACTGTGCAAGGTCGGCAAAGCAGACCTGGTTCAGGTCATCGGCAAGATGGCACTGATTTACCGCAAGAACTTCAGCGTCAACAAGCAACTGTCGAACGTCCATCGCTTCAAGTGATGACAAGGGTCAAGGGTGTGCTTCGCGCACCCTGCCACTCCATCCAGGCACTGGCTGCAACACCAGCACCAGCCCGGAAAAGCCCAGAACAAGATAGCTGAACACCTGCCAACGCACTGCATCCGGCCAACCGATACGCACCGCGGCATACATCACACACGCATACAGCGCCATCAGCAGCAGTTGCCCGCGAATATCGCGCCATAGACTGGCAAGGCCCTCGGCCTGAACCAGCACCAAAGCCTGAAAAATCACACACGCTGCGGCGAACCCCACCATCAGCGCATCGAGCATGCCTGCGATTTCGTCGATCAGCAGCGGTGCCAGGCCAATTTTGCCCAGCACCGGCAGCAGACCGATGTGCAACAGCCACAGACCACCAACCCACAACATCTGAGTCAGCTGCCAAAGCATGGCGCCCGCACGTAGCGGGTGCCTGCGCTTAGATATGGCGAACTTCGACAATCTCGTACTCGATAACGCCGCCAGGCGTTTTCACGGCAACCACATCACCCTCTTCCTTGGCAATCAAGGCGCGAGCCAATGGCGAGCCGACCGAAATTTTGCCGAGTTTGAAGTCAGCTTCATCCTCACCAACGATGTGGTAGGTGACGCTTTCATCCGTCTCGACGTTGGCGATTTCAACGGTGGTGCCGAAGATCACCTTGCCGGTGTGAGGAATGGTCGTGACATCGATGATCACCGCGTTTTGCATGCGGCCTTCGATGTCGCGGATCCGCGCCTCGACCATACCTTGCTGCTCCCGAGCAGCGTGGTATTCGGCGTTTTCTTTCAAGTCACCCAACTCGCGGGCCGTACCGATGTCCTGGCTGAGCTTCGGACGGACGACCTTGGTCAGATGAGCGTGTTCTTCTTCAAGGGCTTTTGCGCCCTTGACGGTCATTGGGTATTTGATCATGCCTTCAATCCTGCGTGTAGATCCTGCAAGCGGCGCACGGTCTTCTCGGGACCGAACTTCAGCGCTTCGCAGATAGCTTCGCCAGCAGCAATGGTAGTGGTGCAGTAGATCTTGTGCTGCAAGGCATTACGACGAATGGAGTACGAATCAGCGATCGACTGACGACCTTCGGTGGTGTTGATGATCAGGGTGACTTCGTCATTCTTGATCATGTCGACCACGTGCGGACGACCCTCGGTCACCTTGTTCACACGACGCACTTTCAGGCCTGCGGCTTCGATCAGCTTGGCAGTACCGGCAGTGGCGACCACTTCGAAGCCCAAGTTGATCAGATCACGGGCCACGCCTGCAACCAGTGGTTTGTCGTCATCACGCACACTGATGAACGCGGTACCTCCGGTTGGCAGCACTTCGCTGGCGCCCATTTGGGCTTTGGCAAACGCCTCACCGAAGGTGTCGCCCACGCCCATCACTTCACCAGTGGACTTCATCTCTGGGCCCAGGATCGGGTCCACACCAGGGAATTTGGCGAATGGGAACACCGCCTCTTTCACACTGTAGAAGTTCGGAATGATTTCTTTGGTGAAACCGATTTCCTTCAGGGTTTTACCGGCCATCACGCGAGCCGCGATCATTGCCAGGGAAACACCGATGCACTTCGATACGAACGGTACGGTACGGGAAGCGCGCGGGTTGACTTCGATGACGTAGATGTCTTCGCCTTGCAGCGCCAGCTGAACGTTCATCAGGCCGACAACGCCCAGCTCCAGGGCCATTTTCTTGACCTGTTCGCGCATCTCGTCCTGGATGTGTGCAGGCAGCGAGTACGGCGGCAGGGAGCACGCGGAGTCACCAGAGTGAACGCCGGCCTGCTCGATGTGCTGCATGATCGCGCCGATCACCACGTCGGTGCCGTCGCAGACCGCATCCACGTCCATTTCGATAGCGCAGTTGAGGAAGTGGTCGAGCAGCACCGGGCTGTCGTTGGACACTTTCACCGCATCGCGCAGGTAGCGCTTGAGCTCTTCTTCTTCGTAAACGATTTCCATCGCACGGCCGCCCAGCACGTAGGACGGGCGAACCACCAGCGGGTAACCGATCTTGGCAGCAGCGCGAATCGCTTCGTCTTCGCTGCGCACGGTGGCGTTTGGCGGCTGACGCAGGTTCAGGCGCTCAACCATTTGCTGGAAGCGCTCACGGTCTTCGGCACGGTCAATAGCGTCAGGGCTGGTGCCGATGATCGGCACGCCGGCTTCTTCCAGGGCACGCGCCAGTTTCAGCGGGGTTTGGCCGCCGTACTGGACGATCACGCCTTTCGGCTTCTCGACGCGGACGATTTCCAGCACGTCTTCCAGGGTCACTGGTTCGAAATACAGGCGATCAGAGGTGTCGTAGTCGGTAGATACAGTTTCCGGGTTGCAGTTGACCATGATGGTCTCGTAACCGTCGGCGCGCAGGGCCAGTGCCGCGTGTACGCAGCAGTAGTCGAACTCGATGCCTTGGCCGATACGGTTAGGACCGCCGCCCAGGATCATGATCTTGTCGCGGCCCGACGGCGCAGCTTCACACTCTTCCTCATACGTCGAGTAGAGGTAAGCGGTGTCGGTGGCAAACTCGGCCGCGCAAGTGTCAACGCGCTTGTAGACCGGGAAGATTTCCAGCTTGTGACGGTGACGACGCAAGGCCTTCTCGGTCACGCCCAGCAGCTTGGCCAGACGCATGTCGGAGAAGCCTTTGCGCTTGAGGCGGAACATGACGTCGCGGTCGATGCTGGCCAGACCCAGGGTCTTGACCTTCTCTTCTTCCTTGATCAGATCTTCGATCTGCACCAGGAACCACGGGTCGATCATGTTCATGCCGAAGATGTCTTCGACCGACAGGCCGGCGCGGAAGGCGTCAGCCACATACCAGATACGCTCGGCACCCGGCACGGTCAGTTCGCGCTTGAGCACGCTCATGCTTTCCGGGTTGCTCAGGTCGAGCTTCTCGTCCAGTCCGCAAACGCCCACTTCCAGACCGCGCAGAGCTTTCTGCAGGGATTCCTGGAAGGTCCGGCCGATGGCCATGACTTCACCGACCGACTTCATTTGAGTGGTCAGGCGTGCGTCGGCTTTCGGGAACTTCTCGAAAGCGAAACGTGGCAGCTTGGTGACGACGTAGTCGATGGACGGCTCGAAGGATGCAGGAGTAGCGCCGCCGGTGATTTCGTTCTGCAGCTCATCCAGGGTGTAGCCGATCGCCAGCTTGGCAGCGATACGCGCAATCGGGAAACCAGTGGCTTTCGAGGCCAGTGCCGAAGAGCGGGATACACGCGGGTTCATCTCGATCACGACCATACGACCAGTGTCCGGGCAGATGCCAAACTGAACGTTGGAGCCGCCGGTTTCCACGCCGATCTCACGCAGTACCGCCAACGAGGCGTTACGCATGATCTGGTATTCCTTGTCCGTCAGGGTTTGTGCCGGAGCAACGGTGATCGAGTCACCGGTGTGCACGCCCATCGGGTCAAAGTTTTCGATCGAGCAAACGATGATGCAGTTATCCTTCTTATCGCGGACAACCTCCATCTCGTATTCTTTCCAGCCGATCAGCGATTCGTCGATCAGCAGCTCTTTGGTCGGCGACAAATCCAGACCGCGAGCGCAGATTTCTTCGAACTCTTCACGGTTGTAAGCGATACCGCCACCCGTTCCGCCCATGGTGAAGGACGGACGGATGATGCACGGGAAACCGAGCTTTTCGAGGACCGCGTTGGCCTCTTCCATGCTGTGGGCGATACCCGAACGCGGGCAGTCCAGACCGATGGATTTCATCGCCTTGTCAAAGCGCGAACGGTCTTCAGCCTTGTCGATGGTGTCAGCGTTGGCACCGATCATCTCTACGCCGAACTTCTCCAGAACGCCTTCGCGCTCCAGGTCCAGTGCGCAGTTCAGAGCGGTCTGGCCGCCCATGGTTGGCAGCAGCGCGTCTGGACGCTCTTTCTCGATGATTTTGGCAACGGTCTGCCACTTGATCGGCTCGATGTACGTGGCGTCGGCCATGTCCGGGTCGGTCATGATGGTCGCTGGGTTGGAGTTCACCAGGATGACGCGGTAACCCTCCTCGCGCAGGGCTTTGCAAGCCTGGGCGCCGGAGTAGTCGAATTCACAAGCCTGGCCGATAACGATCGGGCCAGCGCCGAGAATCAGGATGCTTTTAATGTCTGTACGTTTTGGCATGGGTTTGTCACTCAAATCCGCAGGTCAGTCGGCAAGCCGTCTTGTTCAATCTTTGAAGTCTTGAGGGGGCCACCGGGGTCGGGACCGCCCTCAAGCTTTGCTACATCACGGCGAGCGATTAGCGTCGCTTGGCCATCTCATTGATGAAGCGATCAAACAGTGGTGCTACGTCGTTCGGGCCAGGGCTGGCTTCCGGGTGACCCTGGAAGCTGAAAGCGCTCTTGTCGGTAAGCTCGATGCCTTGCAGGGTGCCGTCGAACAGCGATTTGTGGATCGCGCGGACGTTGGCTGGCAGGGTCGCTTCGTCTACCGCAAAACCGTGGTTCTGGCTGGTGATCATCACAACACCGGTATCCAGATCCTGGACCGGGTGGTTGGCACCGTGGTGGCCGTGACCCATTTTCAGGGTCTTGGCGCCGGAGGCCAGGGCCAGCAGTTGGTGACCGAGGCAGATGCCGAATACCGGAATCTCGGTTTCGAGCACGTCCTTGATCGCCTGGATCGCGTAATCGCAAGGCTCAGGGTCGCCCGGGCCGTTGGACAGGAACACGCCGTCCGGCTTCAGCGCCAGAACATCGGCGGCTGGGGTTTGGGCTGGCACCACGGTCACGCGGCAACCGCGCTCGACCAGCATGCGCAATATGTTCAGCTTGACGCCGTAGTCGTAGGCAACCACGTGATACGGCAGCTCGGAGGCATCGATGGTCGCGTGGCTGTCGGTTTTCAAATCCCAGACAGTCGAGCGCCACTCGTATTTCTCTTTGGTGCTGACGACTTTCGCCAGGTCCATGCCTTTGAGGCCAGGGAAACCCTGAGCTGCGGCGATGGCGGCCTCTTCGGAAATATTGTCACCGGCCATGATGCAGCCGTTCTGCGCGCCCTTTTCACGCAGGATGCGTGTCAGGCGGCGAGTGTCGATACCGGCGATTGCCACAACGTTGTTGGCTTTCAGGTAGTCGGACAGGGACATCGTGTTACGCCAGTTGCTTGCAACCAGTGGCAGGTCACGGATGACAAGGCCAGCGGACCAGACGCGGTCGGACTCGGCATCTTCCGGCGTGGTACCGGTGTTGCCGATGTGCGGGTAAGTCAGGGTAACGATCTGTTGGGCGTAGGAAGGATCGGTAAGGATTTCCTGATAGCCGGTCATGGCGGTGTTGAACACCACCTCACCAACGGTTTGACCGTCGGCTCCAATGGCTTCGCCGCGAAAAATGCTGCCATCAGCAAGGGCGAGTATGGCTGGCTTAGTCAAGAAGACCTCCCGTAAATAAAGCCTGAAAGGGCGATCGCAGGTTGTAAAAAAGCGGAGTGACGTATGGACACGTCACCCCGCTTCTTCACCGAATAATTCTGCGCGCTTTTAGTGGACACACTAAAGCTGTAGCTTACAGAAAAAGGCATTTTTGGTCTACCGCCAATGAGCCTTAAAGGCCGGAGAATGCGACAGGACGTCGCTTGGCGGAGTAAAACCGGGCTCAAACACACTATTTGAACCCGATTTCGGGCGCATCTTAACGCAGATCGAGTACGTCTTGCATGTCGTAAAGACCCGGTTCACGACCGTCCAGCCACAACGCAGCACGTACCGCGCCCTTGGCGAAGGTCATGCGACTGGAAGCTTTATGCGTGATCTCCAGTCGCTCACCCTCACAGGCGAACAGCACCGTATGATCGCCGACCACATCACCGCCGCGAACAGTGGCAAAACCGATCGTTTCGCGCTCGCGAGCACCGGTATGGCCTTCACGGCCATACACCGCAACTTTCTGCAGATCACGATCCAGGGCGCTTGCGATGACTTCACCCATGCGCAAAGCCGTACCTGAAGGCGCATCGATCTTGTGCCGATGATGAGCCTCGATGATCTCGATATCCGCGTCATCGCCCAGCACACGAGCGGCCATGTCGAGCAGCTTCAACGACAGGTTTACACCGACACTGAAATTGGCTGCGAACACGATAGGAATATCCTTGCCGGCCTCGACCAGCAGCTGCTTCTGCGCGACGTCCAGCCCTGTCGTGCCGACCACCATGGCCTTGCCCGCCTTACAGCAGAACGCCAGGTTTTTCAGCATGACTTCCGGGAGCGTGAAGTCGATCAGCACATCGAACTCATCAGCCACCGCGTCCAGATTGCCGGACAGCGGAACGCCGATACGCCCCAGCGAGGCCAGTTCACCAGCATCCACGCCCATCAGCGTGCTGCCGGGGCGTACGATGGCTGCCGTCAGCCCGGTCAGCGGCGCGCGTTGCTGCACCGCCTCGACCAGAATCTTGCCCATGCGCCCGGCAGCGCCCATCACAGCTATACGTCGCATGCCGACTCCTTACAAATCGCCGAAGAAGCGCTTCACGCCTTCGAACCAACCAGTGGTTTTAGGCGAATGGCTGTTGTCATCTGCCAGCGAGCTACGGAACTCTTCCAGCAGTTCGCGCTGACGACGTCCCAGATTGACAGGGGTTTCGACCGCCACTCGGCACATCAAGTCACCAGCACCGCCGCCGCGTACTGGCGCAACGCCCTTGCCGCGAACACGGAACTGCTTGCCGGTCTGAGTCCCTTCAGGGATTTTCAGTTTGACTCGACCATCAAGGGTCGGAATCTCCAGCTCGCCACCCAGCGCAGCATCAACAAAACTGATTGGCACTTCGCAGAACAGGTGCTTGCCGTCGCGCTGGAAGATCGCGTGCTCACGCACGTTGATCACCACGTACAGGTCGCCAGTCGGACCACCCTGAGCCCCCGCCTCGCCTTCGCCGGACAGACGAATGCGGTCACCGGTATCAACACCGGCCGGCACTTTCACCGAGAGGGTTTTGTACTCTTCGACACGACCTTGACCGTCGCACGAGTCGCACGGATCGGAAATGATCTTGCCCTGGCCATGGCAGCGCGGGCACGTCTGCTGCACCGAGAAAAAGCCCTGCTGCATACGGACTTGACCGATACCGCCACACGTCGGGCATGTGATCGGCGAGGAGCCTTTCTTGGCACCCGAACCGTCGCACGGCTTGCAGTTGACCAGCGTCGGGACGCGGATATTCACAGTCGTACCGCGAACCGCCTCTTCCAGATTCAGTTCCAGGGTGTAACGCAGGTCGCTGCCGCGCTGAGCGCCGCCACGAGAACCGCCGCGACCGCCGCCGAAGAAGTCACTGAAGACATCACCAAAGATATCGGAGAAGTTCTGACCGCCAAACCCGGCACCGCCGCCGCCCATGCTCGGGTCGACACCGGCATGACCGTACTGGTCGTAGGCCGCGCGCTTGCTGGAATCGGACAGTACTTCGTAGGCCTCGTTGGCCTCCTTGAACATATCTTCCGACGCTTTGTCATCAGGATTACGGTCCGGGTGGTGCTTCATCGCCAGGCGACGGTAGGCCTTTTTCAGGTCTGCTTCGCTTGAGCCGCGCTCAACACCTAATACTTCGTAATAGTCACGCTTTGCCATAAGTCTTTGCACTCTTAAGGACGTTCGGCAAACCTCTCCTGAGCCTTGCCAAACTCGTTGAGCCCCAATACAGGCCCGGACCCAACTCACGTCAATTCAACGATCCTGGTCTTTGATTCGATGCGGTACTTTCGGCTCGAAAAGCAGGAGCATTCCCGGCCATACCGCCAACACACGAGCCTTGTCGCATGCTGTAAAAATTCGCTAACTCCAGACACGCCAACGCGGGAGCAAGCCCCCGCGCGGCGACATCCTACCAGTCACCGCCTGAAGGCAGTCAACCGGGCGACCAACAACTTACTTGTGGTCTTTGACTTCTTCGAACTCGGCATCGACAACGTCGTCAGCCTTCTCAGCCTTTTCGTCGTGCGGTGCAGCACCTTCAGCAGGTTGAGCCTGCTCGGCGTACATCTTCTGCGCTACTGGAGCGGAGACTTTCGACAGCTCTTCAACCTTGGCTTCGATCGCAGCCTTGTCGTCGCCTTTGACAGCGGCTTCCAGCGCAACAACAGCAGCTTCGATTGCAGTCTTCTCTTCAGCAGTCACTTTATCGCCAGCGTCTGCGACCATTTTGCGAGTCGAGTGAACCAGCGCATCGCCCTGGTTGCGAGCGGTTGCCAGCTCTTCGAACTGGCGATCTGCGTCGACGTTGGCTTCAGCATCGCGAATCATCTGCTGAATCTCTTCCTCGGACAGACCGGAGTTGGCCTTGATCACGATCGACTGAGTCTTGCCGGTAGCCTTGTCTTTGGCGCCTACGTGCAGAATGCCGTTGGCGTCGATGTCGAAGGTCACTTCAATTTGTGGCACGCCACGTGGTGCTGGTGGAATCTCGGCCAGGTCGAACTTGCCCAAAGACTTGTTCTGAGCGGCTTGCTTACGCTCACCTTGCAGCACGTGAATGGTCACAGCGCCCTGGTTGTCGTCGGCAGTCGAGAACACTTGCGATTTCTTGGTAGGAATCGTGGTGTTTTTCTCGATCAGCGCGGTCATCACGCCACCCATGGTTTCGATACCCAGGGTCAGCGGGCTAACGTCCAGCAGCAGAACGTCTTTCACGTCACCGGCCAATACTGCGCCCTGGATAGCAGCACCCATGGCAACCGCTTCGTCCGGGTTCACATCTTTACGCGCTTCTTTACCGAAGAACTCGGTCACCAGCTTCTGAACCAATGGCATACGGGTCTGACCGCCGACCAGGATCACGTCGTTGATAGCGCCAATGTCGATGCCAGAGTCTTTCAGAGCGATGCGGCAAGGTTCGATGGTGCGTTGAACCAGGTCTTCTACCAGCGCTTCGAGCTTGGCGCGGGAGATTTTCACGTTCAAGTGCTTAGGACCGGTGGCGTCTGCAGTGATGTACGGCAGGTTCACGTCGGTCGAATTGCTCGAAGACAGTTCAATCTTAGCTTTTTCAGCGGCTTCTTTCAGGCGCTGCATGGCCAGCGGATCACCTTTAAGGTTCATGCCGCTTTCTTTCTTGAATTCGTCGACGAGGTAGTCGATCAGACGAATGTCAAAGTCTTCACCGCCCAGGAACGTGTCACCGTTGGTGGCCAATACTTCGAACTGGTGCTCGCCATCGACTTCAGCGATTTCGATCACGGAAACGTCGAAAGTACCGCCGCCCAAGTCGTAAACGATCACGGTGTGATCGCCCTTCGCCTTGTCCATACCGTAAGCCAGAGCGGCTGCGGTTGGTTCGTTGATGATACGTTTTACGTCCAGGCCCGCGATGCGGCCGGCGTCTTTGGTGGCTTGACGCTGGCTGTCGTTGAAGTAGGCCGGAACGGTGATCACCGCTTCGGTCACTGGCTCGCCGAGGTAGTCTTCGGCGGTCTTCTTCATTTTCTTCAGAATTTCAGCCGAGATTTGTGGCGGCGACATTTTCTGGCCGTTCACTTCAACCCAGGCATCGCCGTTGTCAGCCTTGGCGATTTTGTAAGGGACCATTTTGATGTCTTTCTGCACGACTTCTTCGTCGAACTTACGACCGATCAGACGCTTCACCGCATACAGGGTGTTGTGCGGATTGGTCACAGCCTGACGCTTGGCCGATTGACCAACGAGGATTTCACCATCGTTGGCGTAAGCGATGATCGACGGCGTAGTACGCGTGCCTTCAGCGTTTTCAATGACTTTGGCTACGCCGTTTTCAAGCACGGAGACGCAGGAGTTGGTAGTCCCCAGGTCGATACCGATAATTTTGCCCATGTTCACTCTCCCGAAACTTTGGATTTGGTTGCCGCAGCAGTGGTGGCTAACTGCGGTAGCACTTAAACGCTTGACTTCTAAATGGGGGTCTTGCGGCTAATTTCAAGCCTGCTCGTCAATCGAAGGCGAAACCGGTGCCGGAGCCTTGCTGACCACGACCATGGCCGGGCGCAGCAGGCGACCGTTGAGCTGATAGCCCTTCTGGAACACCTTGAGCACGCTGTTCGGCTCGACGTCGGCGCTTTCCTGCATGGCCATTGCCTGATGCTGAACGGCGTTGAACGGTTCGCCATGCGGATCGATCGCTTCCAGCTGATAACGCTTCAGGGTGTCCTGGAACATTTTCAGGGTCAGCTCGATGCCTTCGCGCATTGGACGAATGCTTTCGTCGTCCGGGCTGGACAACTCCAGACCACGCTCCAGGCTGTCGATGATCGGCAACAAGTCACCGGCGAATTTCTCCAGTGCGAATTTGTGAGCCTTTTCTACATCCTGCTCGGCGCGACGGCGGACGTTCTGCAGATCAGCCGCTACACGCAAAGCCTGATCATGAGCGCCCGCCAATTGCTCTTCGAGCACTTGAACACGAGCCGCCAGTTCATCACCCGAGTCCTGGGCAGCCTGATCGGCGTCTAGATTTTGCGTATCCACTGTCTGTTCGTCAGCCATAGATTTCTCCTTTCAATATCGTCCGCGAGCTCAACTCGCGCTTCTGCCCAGCTATATGGGGCCGCAAAATCCAGCTTCAAGGGGTGCTTATTTATTAACCCTACAAAAAACAGCTGCATTGTCATTCCCGGGCGCACTAAGGATTTCGTCGGATCAAGCAAATCGAGCTAAGGGAGGGCATTGTCAGCCAGAAACAAAACACTGTATAAATAACCAGACCTAAAGCCTGGGAGCGGCCTTTATGCTGGTGCACCTGTCCGTACATAACTACGCCATCGTTGAACATCTCGATCTCGAACTCGATCGCGGGATGAGCGTGATAACCGGGGAAACCGGCGCCGGCAAGTCGATCATGCTCGACGCCCTCGGCCTGACCCTGGGCGATCGCGCCGACAGCGGCGTGGTCCGCCCCGGCGCCGACAAGGCCGATATCCTGGCAACCTTCGATCTGGTCGATATTCCAGAAGCCAGCGCCTGGCTGGCCGAGCGCGACCTGGAGAGTGATGGCCCTTGCATCCTGCGCCGGGTGATCACCGCCGAAGGGCGCTCGCGTGGCTACATCAACGGCACGCCCTGCCCCCTCGGCGACCTCAAAGCCCTGGGTGAACTGCTGATCGATATCCACAGCCAGCATGAACATCAATCCCTGCTCAAGACCGACACGCACCGCCGTCTGCTCGACGAGTACGCTGGCGCAACGGACCTTGCCCGTCAGGTACACCTGGCCGCCCAACGCTGGCGCCAGACCCGCCAGGAGCTGGAACGCCTTTCCAATTCCGGCGATGAGCAGCGCGCTCGTCATCAATTGCTCAGTTATCAACTCGAAGAGCTGGAAAACCTCGGCCTCGGCGAAAACGAGCTGGAGCAGCTGGAACAGGAACACAAGAACCTGACCAACGCCGAAACCCTGTTGGGCATTTGCCGGCAAGTGGTCGAACAATGCAGCGAAAGTGATTCCGGGAATGTGCTGAACGCCCTCACCGCCAGCCTCAATCGCCTTTCGAGCGTCAACAATTCGATTGGGGCCCTGGGCGAAGCCAGCAGCCTGCTGACCAGCGCACAGATACAGGTCGAAGAAGCCGTGGGAGAACTAAACCGCTTCCTTGATAACTTCGATGCCGATCCAGCGCGTCTTCAGTACCTGGAGGAACGCCTTGATGCGATCTATACCATGGCGCGCAAACACCGCATCCAGCCGACCGAAGTGGCCGAAATGCAGCAGCGCTTGCTGGATGAAATCGAAACCCTGAATGCCAACGACGAATCCATCGAGCGACTGAGCGATGAACTGGCCTCCTATGCCCGTCATTATCAGGAGAAGGCTCGTGAGCTGAGCGATTTGCGCCATCAGGCGTCGAACAGCCTGGCCAACGCCGTGGAGCAGGAAATCCAGCGACTGGGCATGCCCGGCGGTCGTTTCACCATCGAGCTGCGCCCCAACAGTAGCGATGAACTGCTACCCAATGGCCTTGAGCAGGTAGAGCTGCTGGTGAGCGCCAACCCCGGCCAGCCATTAAAAGCCCTGGCCAAAGTAGCCTCGGGCGGTGAGCTGTCGCGGATCAGCCTCGCAATTCAGGTGATCACCGCGCAGACCTCCCGCGTACCGACTCTGGTGTTCGACGAAGTGGACGTGGGCATCGGTGGTCCGACCGCCGAAATCGTGGGCCAATTGCTGCGTCGACTTGGGGAGCGCGGGCAAGTATTGACGGTAACTCACTTGCCGCAAGTAGCAGCGCAGGGACATCAACATCTATTCGTACACAAAGTGCGCGGCGAAGATGCCACTCACACAGCCGTCTCCAAGCTGAGCAAGAACGATCGTGTCGAAGAAGTGGCGCGGATGCTGGGAGGCATCGACCTTACAAAGGAATCTCTGGCTCATGCAAGGAAAATGGTCGTCACCGCGAAAATTTAAGACCGACAGAAAGCACGAAGGCGACCCTGGGGTCGCCTTCGCTCGTTTCGCGAACCTTAAGTTCGCGCGACATGCTTACTTTTTCTTGCGCACGTACAGCACAAGATTGTGATCAACCATCTCGAAGCCATACTTGTCGACGATTGCCTTCTGCAGTCGCTCGATTTCTTCGTCGAAGAATTCGATCACTTCACTGGTCTCGACGTTGACCATATGGTCGTGATGCTTGCCGTCGTCCAGCTCGAAGACCGCATGGCCTCCGTCGAAGTTGTGCCGCACCACAAGGCCAGCTGCCTCGAACTGGGTCAGGACACGGTAAACCGTGGCCAGACCGACGTCCTCACCAGCCTCCATCAGCGCCTTGTAGACGTCCTCGGCACTCATGTGGCGTTGCTCGGCGGAATCGAGCATTTGCAGAATTTTGACCCGTGGAAGGGTCACTTTGAGGCCGGCTTTGCGTAGTTCGCTATTTTCAACCATGGTCAGCTTTCTCGCGATGCTGCTTCGCAGCTTCTCTTAATGCGGGTATGATCGGCGTTTACGTTGTCCCAGCCAAGATAGTGGAAGTCGCCCACCGATGCAAAACACCAAGCTCTTGCTAACCAGTTTCACCTTTGTGGGACTGCTCGCACTCGCCGGTTGTTCATTCCCCGGGGTTTACAAAATCGACATCCAGCAGGGCAATGTCGTCACGCAGGACATGATAGACCAGTTACGCCCGGGAATGACCCGCAAGCAAGTACGGTTTATCATGGGCAACCCTCTGTTGACCGACACGTTCCATGCCGATCGCTGGGATTATCTGTACAGCCTGCAACCGGGTGGCGGTGAACGCCAACAGGAACGCATTGGCGTTATCTTCAACCCAAATGACCAGCTTGTCAGCCTCTCTGGTGATTTCATGCCAGGCGTGAGCCGCGACGAAGCCATTCTCGGCAAGGACAGCGGCACGACAGTTGCTGCGCCAGCAGAAAACGCCGAGAAGCCGAAACCAGAAAAACCGGTCAAGCCAGGTTCGTTGCTGGACCAGATCCAGAAGGACGTCGACGGTGTAGAAACCGTTCCAGTCCCGACTCCAGAACCTCTGGAAACCTCGCCGCAATAATTTGCGACGCAATAAAAAACCCGGCATGTCCGGGTTTTTTATTGTCCAGCGTTTGAGCGAATCACTGATTCCGGTTTTTGGCCTCAGCAGCCTTGGCTGCGCGCAACCGACGAACTTCTTTCGGATCAGCCAGTAATGGCCGGTATATCTCGATGCGATCTCCAGCCTGGACAGGATGCTTGTCCGGATCCGCGATTACTTTACCGAAGATCCCCACCGGACAACTGGCCAGATCCAGCTCGGAAAACGCCTCGCCGATGCCTGACTCCAGCAAAGCCGCTCGCACTGTAGCTCCTGCTGGAACCGTCACCGAGAAAAGCACCTGCCGATCAATGGCGGCATACACCACCTCAACGTCGATCACGGCCTCAACCATGAATCTGCTTGGCGCGCTGGCAGAAGGCATCCACCAGCGTATTGGCCGCCTGATTGAACAACGGCCCCAGGGTCGCGCGGACAATCGGCCCGGCGTAATCGAACGACAGATCCAGACTGATCTTGCAGGCTTTTTCGCCCAACGGCTTGAACACCCAGACGCCATGCAATTGATTGAACGGGCCTTCCTCGAGGTTCATCTCGATCGAATGCCCAGGCACCAGCGTGTTGCGCGTTACGAAATGCTGGCTGAGACCGCCCTTGGCCACGCCGACGCTAGCGCGCATATGCTCAGGAGAACTCTCCAGGACTTCGGCCGATGAGCACCACGGCAGGAATTCCGGATAACGGGCCACGTCGTTGACCAGGTCATACAGCGCTTGTGCCGGGTACGGCAGCAGGGCCGAACGTTGAATGTGTGTCGTCATGTCAGCGTCACTTCCACAGCTGGGCGGCAAACACTACGAGAATGCCGATGGGCGCCACATAGCGCATCAAGAACAGGGACAGGGCGAACAATACGGGGCTGCGGATCGACAACTCGTCGCGTACCGCTTCACGCCCCATCACCCAGCCTGCAAACACCACGAAACACAAACCACCGAGTGGCAACATGATCCGCGAGGTGAAGAAATCGATCACACCAAAGAAGTCCAGGCCACCGGCCGCACCCCATTGATAGAGGTGGAACATCCCGCCTTCGTTCACGAAAAATTTGGCTTCCTTCCAGATATTGAAGGAAAACACCGTGCCCAGACCGACAAACCAGCAGATAAATGCCAGCCAAAAGGTCACCCAGGCGCGGCTGACTTTTGTGCGTTCAACCAGGTAAGCCACCATCGGCTCAAGCAGGGAAATCGCCGAGCTCCAGGCAGCCACCGCGACCAGTACGAAGAACACTACGCCCATCAACTGGCCGAACGCTACGTTACCAAAGGCAAATGGCAGGCTGACAAACATCAGGCCCGGGCCTTCGCTCGGGTTCAGGCCCGCAGCGAACACAATAGGAAACAATGCCAGACCGGCCACCAGCGAAACGAAGGTGTCGAGCAGCGCCACGCCGACCACCGTGCCGGAGATCGACGAATGCTTCGGCATATAGGCGCCGTAGATCATGATCGAACCGACGCCCACGCTCAGGGAGAAAAACGCATGCCCCATGGCGGGCAGTAAGCCGTCGAGTACTTTTTCCGGGTGGAAGTCGAACATGAAATGCACGCCTTCCATGAAATGCCCGGTGGTCATGCTGTAACCCAGCAGCACCAGAATCATCACAAAGAGAAGGGGCATCATGATTCGCAGGCTGCGTTCAAGCCCAGCGACCACGCCTTTGGCGATCACGACGGCAGACAGCAGCATGAAAATCGTGTGCCAAAGTGTCAGGCGCCACGGATCGGCGATCACATTGCCAAAGTACGCGCCGACCTGATCAGCCGTCACCCCCTGGAAGTCGCCACGGCCCATATCGATGATGTAATCCAGCGACCAGCCGCCGACCACACTATAGAAAGACAAGATCAGCAACGCCGTGATCATCCCGGCGAATGCGCCCCAGGACCACTTACCCGAATGCCCGGCTTCCAGCGCCAATACCTTCAGGGCGTTGGCCGGGCTCTGCCGTGCACGGCGGCCGATCAGGGTTTCGGCCAGCATGACCGGCACACCGATCAGCGCGATACAGGCCAGGAACATCAGCACGAAGGCGCCGCCGCCGTAGACGCCGACCATGTACGGGAATTTCCAGATACTACCCAGGCCCACGGCCGAACCGGTCGCGGCGAGTATGAAGACCCAGCGGCTAGCCCAACTGCCGTGGACAGAAACCTTGTCTGTCGACATCGTTATCACGCCCAAGCGTTCAAAAAAGAGGCCGCATTGTCCGGGATTCAATCAACCTGCTCAAGCACGTAGCGATACCGTAGCCGACTCGCGTGCAACTCCCTATAATGCCGCCCCTATGGCTAAACAGAAGAAACACCCAACAGGGACCATCGCGCAAAACAAAAAGGCGCGACACGATTACTTCATCGAGCACAAGTTCGAGGCTGGTCTGGTCCTGGCCGGCTGGGAAGTAAAAAGTCTGCGGGCAAGCAAGCTGCAACTGGTTGACAGTTACGTGCTGCTCAAGGATGGCGAAGCCTGGTTGCTCGGCAGCCACATTACGCCGCTGATGACCGCCAGCACTCACGTCATCGCTGATCCGACCCGCACCCGAAAACTGCTGCTCAACCGGCGCGAACTGGAAAAGCTGGCCACGGCCGTGCAGCAAAAAGGTTACGCCTGCGTGTGCCTGTCCTGGTACTGGAGCAAGCACATGGTCAAGTGCGAGATCGCTCTGGGCAAGGGCAAGAAAGAATACGACAAGCGTGATACCGAACGCGAACGCGACGCCGGTCGCGAGTTGCAGCGTGCGGTGCGCAACAAGGGCAAGGAAGATTAATCTTTCGACCTGAGTGTTTTGGCGCTAGCAAAAAGATCGCAGCCTGCGGCAGCTCCTACATGGATCGCGTATCCATGTAGGAGCTGCCGCAGGCTG
>NZ_VOBM01000028.1:0-80211 GCF_008370005.1 Pseudomonas sp. ANT_J28 | reverse complement strand
CCTACATGGATCGCGTATCCATGTAGGAGCTGCCGCAGGCTGCGATCTTTTGCTTTAAATAATCACATTCCCTTGCGCCGCTCCGCCCGAGCCATGCGCTGTACTTCCTGACGCACTTCTTCCAGCACTTCCTGCACATACAAGATATGTCGGCTGGAAACTTCCCGCGCCTGCTCGGCCCTTCCTTCAATAATCGCCAGGTACAACTCCCGGTGCTGCGTGATAAGCATGTCGCGGGTTTCCGTACGCTGCTTGTACATCCCGCCGATGTTGGTCACCACGTTACGCTTGAGCAGATCGAACAACCCACGAATGGTGTGCAGCAACACCGCGTTGTGACTGGCTTCAGCAATTGCCAGGTGGAATTTCGCATCCGCCGCCCCCTCTTCCGCCCGACTTACCTCGTCGTGACGCGTATAGCAGTCCTGCAATTCGTTGAAGGCCGCGGTCAATCGCTCGCGATCAACGTCCGTAGCACGCAGGGCTGCGTAATAGGCGCAGGAGGCTTCCAGGGTGTGACGAAATTCCAGCAGATCGCGCTGCGCTTCAGGGTTGCTTTCCAGCAGATGCAGCAGCGGATCGCTGAAGGTTGACCCCAGCGACTCCACCACATAATTGCCACCACCCTGGCGACTGACCAGCAAGCCCTTGGCCGCCAGTTTCTGAATCGCTTCGCGCAACGAAGGGCGTGACACGCCGAACTGCTCGGCCAACGCACGTTCGGCCGGCAAGCGCTCACCCGCCTTCAGCGTGCCCTCGAGAATCATCCCCTCGAGCTGCTCGACAATATCGTCAGACAAACGGCGCTGACGAATTTGATCAAACCCCATAACTCATTTCTCCACGATCCCGACGGCTCGCCGGGGTCTCTATTCTGGCCTATCAGGGCTGTGTCAGCACCTGCCAGACGGCATTTGGTCGAGCGGACCAGATGAATTCTGCAGCGCGTATTCGACAAAAGTTTTAGGGCGGCAAATTGACACGCCACCTACAAGGCTTTTACCCTAGCCAACAGCGATTGTAAATTGGTATTACCAATTACCCAAGAACGCTGACCAGTGCCTGACCAACAACAATTAGGGGCCACCCCATATGCAAACCTGGCAACAGCTCTATTCTCCGCTCGGCAGTCTCGGCGTGTCCGCGCTCGCGGCCGTTATCCCCATCGTGTTTTTCTTCCTGGCATTGGCCGTGTTCCGACTCAAAGGACACGTGGCCGGCAGCATCACGCTGGCCTTGTCCATTGCCGTGGCGATCTTCGCCTTCCAGATGCCCGTCGACATGGCCTTCGCCGCCGCCGGCTATGGTTTTGCCTACGGTCTGTGGCCGATTGCCTGGATCATCGTGGCGGCGGTATTCCTCTACAAACTGACGGTCAAGAGCGGCCAGTTCGAAGTGATCCGCAGCTCGGTGCTGTCGATCACCGACGACCAGCGTCTGCAAGTGCTGCTGATCGGCTTCTGCTTCGGCGCCTTCCTGGAAGGTGCCGCCGGTTTCGGTGCGCCGGTAGCGATTACTGCCGCCCTGCTTGTAGGACTGGGCTTTAACCCGCTGTACGCCGCAGGCCTGTGCCTGATCGCCAACACCGCGCCGGTTGCCTTCGGCGCCTTGGGGATTCCGATCATCGTCGCCGGGCAAGTGACCGGTATCGACGCGTTCAAGATCGGCGCCATGACGGGCCGCCAACTGCCGCTGCTGTCGCTGTTCGTGCCGTTCTGGCTGGTGTTCATGATGGATGGCCTGCGCGGCGTTCGCGAAACCTGGCCGGCAGCATTGGTGGCCGGTTTGAGCTTTGCCGTCACCCAATACTTCACGTCGAACTTCATCGGCCCGGAACTGCCGGACATCACCTCGGCCCTGGCCAGCCTGATTTCCCTGACGCTGTTCCTGAAAGTCTGGCAGCCAAAGCGTGCCGCAGGCCAACACATCGTCGGTGCCGTCTCGGCTTCCGTGGTGAGCGCCAGCGCCGGCGGTTTCGGTCAGCCGCGCAGCACCGTGGCTTCGCCCTACAGCCTCGGTGAAATTCTCAAAGCCTGGTCACCGTTCCTGATCCTCACCGTGCTGGTCACCATCTGGACCCTGAAACCGTTCAAGGCAATGTTTGCCGCTGGCGGGTCGATGTACAGCTGGGTGTTCAACTTCGCCATCCCGCACCTGGACCAAATGGTGATCAAGGTCGCACCGATCGTGGCCGCCCCGACCGCTATCCCGGCGGTGTTCAAACTCGACCCGATTTCCGCGACCGGCACGGCGATTTTCTTCTCCGCCTTGATCTCGATGTTGGTACTGAAGATCAATGTCAAAACTGGTCTTACCACTTTGAAAGAGACCTTCTACGAGCTACGCTGGCCGATTCTGTCCATCGGCATGGTGCTCGCCTTTGCCTTCGTCACTAACTACTCGGGCATGTCCTCGACCATGGCGCTGGTTCTGGCAGGCACCGGTGCAGCATTCCCGTTCTTCTCGCCTTTCCTCGGCTGGCTGGGTGTGTTCCTGACCGGTTCCGATACCTCGTCCAACGCACTATTCAGTTCGCTGCAAGCGACCACTGCGCACCAGATCGGTGTGAACGACGTGTTGCTGGTTGCGGCGAACACCAGCGGCGGCGTGACCGGCAAGATGATCTCGCCACAATCGATCGCCGTCGCCTGCGCCGCGACCGGTCTGGTGGGCAAGGAATCGGATCTGTTCCGTTTCACCCTCAAGCACAGCCTGTTCTTTGCAACGATCGTCGGCCTGATCACGCTGGCTCAGGCCTACTGGTTCACCGGCATGCTGGTGCACTAAGTACTACACGATAAAAAGCAAAAACCGACGCCGGACCACGATTCCGGCGTCAGCTATTCACAACCCGGTCTGTAAGGCTGCTGAAAGCTTGCCTCTCTATATTCAGCAGCCACAACAGACGGATAACCGGGACCACCCGGAGACACGCCTGATGAGCGAGCTTTTTTACAACGCTGTTCCAAATGCGACCCGCGTCGCCCCGCCACTGCCCGAGCCTCGGCAATACCCCAGCGAGAAACCGTCACGGGTCTATCTGTTCGGAACCTGCGTGGTGGATTTGTTCTACCCTGAAGCCGGGATGGACGCGATTCACTTGCTGGAACGCGAAGGCATTCGTGTCGAGTATCCGCAGGGGCAAAGCTGCTGCGGGCAACCGACCTACACCTCGGGTTACACCGAGCAGGCGAGGACCGTGGCACGCTCGCAACTGGCGCTGTTTGCCGGGGACTATCCGGTGGTGGTGCCTTCGGGATCGTGTGCCGGGATGTTGCGCGAACACTACGCCGACTTGTTCAAGGACGAGCCGGACACGCTGAAACAGGTTCAGGCGCTGGCGGCCCGGACTTATGAACTGGCCGAGTTTCTGTTGTTTGTCTGCAAGGTGCAGCTCAAGGACAGCGGCGAACCGGTGAAAGTGGCGTTGCACACGTCGTGCTCGGCACGCCGTGAGATGAACACCCACCTGCACGGTCGCGAGTTGTTGTCGCAACTGAGCAACGTGGAGCGAGTCGACCACAGCCATGAAAGTGAATGCTGTGGCTTCGGTGGGACTTTCAGCGTCCGTATGCCAGACATTTCCGGCGCGATGGTGGCTGACAAGACCCGCTCGTTGAAGGAATCCGGCGCGCACCAGGTACTGAGTGCCGACTGCGGTTGTCTGATGAACATCAACGGCTCGCTGGAGAAACAGAAGGAAGCGTTGCGCGGCCAACACCTGGCCAGCTTCCTTTGGCAGCGAACCGGAGGTGTTCTATGAACGCTTCCGCGATTATTCCTACGGTTGCCGTGGAAGAAGATTTCCGCACCCGTGCTCACAAGGCGTTGGGTGACAAGCAACTGCGAAATAACTTTCGCACGGCGATGGATTCGCTGATGACAAAAAGGGCAGCGTCCTTCAGCGATGCCCACGAAAGAGAACATTTGCGAGTGCTGGGCAATGCAGTCCGTGCCCGTGCTTTATCCAAGTTGCCCGACCTGCTCGAGCAACTTGAACAGAACCTGACCCGCAACGGTGTGACAGTGCACTGGGCGGAAACGGTGGACGAGGCCAATGGCATCGTCCTCTCGATCATCCGCGCTCACGAGGGGCGGCAAGTGATCAAGGGCAAATCGATGGTCAGCGAAGAGATGGAGATGAATCACTTCCTCGCTGAACAGGGCATTGAATGCCTGGAGTCGGACATGGGCGAGTACATCGTCCAGCTCGACCACGAGAAGCCTTCACACATTATTATGCCGGCGATCCACAAGAATGCCGGTCAGGTCGCGTCCTTGTTCCACGACAAACTTGGCGTGGAATACACCAAGGACGTTGACCAACTCATTCAGATCGGTCGCAAGGTCTTGCGGCAGAAATTCTTCGAAGCGGACATCGGCGTCTCCGGCGTCAACTTCGCCGTGGCCGAAACCGGCACCTTGCTGCTGGTGGAAAACGAAGGCAACGGGCGCATGACCACTACCGTGCCGCCGGTGCACATCGCCGTCACAGGCATCGAAAAAGTCGTGGAAAACCTGCGCGATGTGGTGCCGCTGCTGTCACTGCTGACCCGTTCAGCTCTCGGCCAGCCGATCACCACATACGTCAACATGATCTCCGGCCCGCGCAAGGAGCATGAACTCGACGGCCCTCAGGAAGTGCACCTGGTATTGCTCGACAACGGTCGCAGCCAGGCCTTCGCCGACAGCGAATTGCGCCAGACCCTGAACTGCATCCGCTGCGGCGCCTGTATGAATCATTGCCCGGTCTACACCCGAATCGGCGGCCACGCCTATGGGGAGGTTTACCCCGGGCCTATCGGAAAAATCATCACACCGCACATGGTCGGCCTGGCGAAAGTCCCGGACCACCCGAGCGCCTCGTCGCTATGTGGCGCCTGCGGTGAAGTCTGTCCGGTAAAAATTCCGATTCCGGCGCTGCTGCGTCGCCTACGGGAAGAGAACGTCAAAGCCCCGGACAGCCCTCATCAAGTGATGCGCGGCCAGGGCAGCAAGTACTCGCGCAAAGAACGGTTTATCTGGAATGCCTGGGCGAAGCTCAACAGCTCACCTACGCTTTATCGACTGTTCGGCTTCTTCGCCACTCGCTTGCGCACGCTGGCGCCGAGCAACATCGGCCCGTGGACGCAAAACCACAGCGCACCGAAACCCGCTGCCCGCTCACTGCATGACATGGCCCGCGAGCATCTGGCCAAACAGGGAGATCGCTGATGAGCGCCAAGCAAAATATCCTCGCCAAGTTACGGAAAAGTCTGACCGGCACCACACCGGTACCTGACGAATTTGACGTCGAACTGGTGACAGCGCCCTACACATACCCCGCCGAGCAACGCATCCCGCAGCTGCGCCAACTGATGGAAGCGGTGCACACCGAAATCCATCTGACGTCCGACGAAGGTTGGCCTTCATTGCTTGCTCAGTTGTTGCGGGACCGTCAGTTGCCGAGCCTGTTGATTGCACCGACTACACCTCACGGGCAACGCGTCACTCAGCACTGGGCGAAAAATCCTGATCTGCCGACGCTCAAAGCCTACGACCGTCCGGTTGAAGAGTGGAAGACCGAATTGTTCAACGACACGCCGGCCAGCCTGACCGGCACCCTCGGCGCAGTCGCTGCCACAGGTAGTCTGATTCTCTGGCCGACGCGGGAAGAGCCGCGACTGATGAGCCTGGTGCCGCCAGTGCATTTCGCCCTGCTCAAGGCCAGTGAAATCCGCGACAACTTCTATCAAGTGCAGCAGGAATTTGAGTGGGCCCAAGGAATGCCGACCAACGCCCTGCTGGTGTCCGGCCCGTCGAAAACCGCCGATATCGAGCAGGTCCTGGCCTACGGCGCTCACGGTCCGAAAGACCTCGTGGTCATGATCCTGGAGGACCAATGAATCTACCCGCGGCTTTCCTGCGAGATGCGCAGCAACTGATTCCCCAGGAGCGACGTTTCGACGACCCGCTGTCGACCTTGGCCTTCGGCACCGACGCCAGTTTCTACCGGTTGATTCCGAAACTGGTGATTCGTGTCGAGTCGGAAGATGAAGTAGTCGCGCTGCTGAAACTGGCGCAACGGGATCTAGTCGCGGTAACCTTCCGCGCCGCCGGCACCAGCCTGTCCGGCCAGGCCATCAGTGACTCGGTGTTGATCGTCCTGGGGGATAACTGGAACGGTCGCGAGATTCGCGGGAAAGGTACGCAAATCCGTCTGCAACCGGGTGTGATCGGCGCACAGGCCAACGCCTGGCTGGCACCGTTCGGGCGCAAGATAGGCCCGGACCCGGCCTCAATCAATGCCTGTAAAATCGGCGGCATCGTCGCCAACAATGCCAGCGGCATGTGCTGCGGCACGGCGCAAAACACCTATCACACGTTGGCGGGCATTCGTCTGGTGTTGGCCGACGGCAGCCGTCTCGATACCGAAGATGCGGCGAGTGCTGCTGCGTTTCGTGAGAGCCACGCTTCGCTGCTTGAACGCCTGGCAACGTTGGGCCGTGAAACCCGCGCCAATGCCGAGCTGGCGGCGAGAATTCGCCACAAATACCGTCTGAAAAATACCACTGGCCTGTCACTCAATGCGCTGGTGGATTTCGACGAGCCTGTGGATATCTTGAGCCACTTGCTGGTGGGCTCCGAAGGCACCCTCGGCTTCATCAGCGCGGTGACTTACGACACGGTGATCGACCACCCGAACAAGGCCTCGGCACTGATCGTGTTCCCGGATGTGGAAACCTGCTGCAACGCCGTCACCGTGCTGAAAAGCCAACCGGTGTCGGCCGTCGAACTGCTGGACCGCCGCAGTCTGCGTTCGGTGCAGGACAAACCCGGCATGCCCGCTTTCGTACAACAGCTGTCGAACAATGCCTGCGCGCTGCTGATCGAATCCCGCGCCGCATCGTCCACATTGCTGCAGGAACAACTGGCGCACATCATGGCGTCGTTGACTTCTTTCCCGGTGGAAAAACAAGTCGACTTCACGGAAGACCCGGTGGAAAACGCCCGGCTCTGGGCAATCCGCAAGGACACCTTCCCCGCCGTCGGCGCCGTGCGCAAAACCGGCACCACGGTGATCATCGAAGACGTGACCTTCCCGGTGGAACAACTGGCCATCGGCGTAAACCGTCTGATCGAGCTGTTCGACAAACATCACTACGACGAAGCGATCCTTTTCGGACACGCGCTGGAAGGCAATCTGCATTTCGTCTTCACTCAAGGCTTCAACAACCCGGAAGAAGTCGCACGCTATCAGGCGTTCATGGACGACGTGGCGCAACTGGTGGCGGTGGAGTTCGGCGGCTCGCTGAAAGCCGAACACGGCACCGGTCGCAACATGGCGCCCTTTGTCGAACTGGAATGGGGCAGCGATGCCTACCAGTTGATGTGGCAGCTTAAACGCCTGCTCGACCCCAACGGCATTCTCAACCCGGACGTGGTGCTCAGCGAGGATCCGCAGATCCACCTCAAGCACCTGAAGCCGTTGCCGGCCGCCGATGAGATTGTGGATAAGTGCATCGAGTGCGGCTTCTGCGAACCGGTCTGCCCATCTAAAGGCCTGACCCTGAGCCCGCGCCAGCGCATCGTGATCTGGCGTGACATTCAGGCGAAGAAACGCGCTGGCGTGGACACCACCGAACTCGAAGCCGCTTACGACTACCAAGGCATCGACACCTGCGCCGCCACGGGACTCTGTGCGCAGCGTTGCCCTGTAGGAATCAACACCGGCGAGCTGGTGAAAAAGCTCCGCAGCCGGAAGGCAACTCATACAAAAACCGCCAATTGGCTGGAAGGCAATTTCGCCACCGCGCTGCAAGGTGCACGTTTCACCCTGCACGTGGCCAACGGCGCACGGATGCTGCTGGGGGCGCCACGATTGGCAAAGCTTTCGGCAACATTGACGCGCCTATCCAAAGGTCAGGTCCCACAGTGGACCAACGCCATGCCGCAACCGGAAAAAGCCATTCGCTTCAGCCCGACAGTGTCGGACGAACGCCCTCGAGTGGTGTACCTCGCGGCCTGCGTGTCACGGGCAATGGGCCCGGCGGCGGGTGATAAAGAGCAAATGTCGCTGTACGATAAAACCCGTGGGTTGCTGGAAAAGGCCGGTTACCAAGTGGTCTTCCCGGACAACCTGGACAACCTCTGCTGCGGGCAACCGTTCGCCTCCAAGGGCTACGCCGAACAGGCCGAACACAAGCGCCAGGAACTGATCGGCGCCTTGCTGCACGCCAGTCGCGGCGGGCTCGACCCGATCTACTGCGACACCAGCCCCTGCACCTTGCGCCTGGCCCAGGACCTGGGCGATGTTCGCCTGGACCTGTACGACCCGGTGCGTTTCATTCGTACGCATTTGATGGATCGCCTCGATTTCACGCCGCAGGAAGCGCCGATTGCGGTGCACGTCACTTGCAGCACCCAGCACCTTGGCGAAAGTCAGACGCTGATTGATCTGGCGCGTAAATGCAGCAAAAACGTGGTCATTCCCGAAGGCATTCACTGCTGCGGGTTTGCGGGGGATAAGGGTTTTACTACGCCGGAACTGAATGCACATTCGTTGCGCACGCTCAAGGATGCGGTGCAGCAGTGCAGCGAGGGGATTTCGACCAGCCGCACTTGTGAGATCGGTCTGACGCAGCACGGCGGAATTGATTACCACGGGCTAGTCTATCTGGTGGATCGGGTAACGCAGGCGAGGGTCAGGCAAGAAAAATAGAACCCTGATGCGCTGCCATAGTCCACAGAATAAGCCCGGACGTTACCGGGCTTTACCCAAACTCGGCAGCCCGTCCTGACGGCCAGCGCAGCCTGGACCCTCAGTTCAAGGAGATACACATGAAACGTTCTGTACTGTTAGGTCTGTTCGTTACTGTCTCACTGATGGCGTCCACCTCGTTTGCCGCCGAAGACCTCTGTGCGGTCAACTTGAAAACCATCGAAAATGCCAAGGCACAGACTCCTCCGGAAATGTCTGATCAGGTAATGGAAAGCGTCACGAAAGCCAAAGCCGATCAGGCAAAAGGCACCAAGCAAGGGACTGAAGATTGCATCGCCGAGACCACCCAAACTATTCAGGCCATTCAGAAGTCAAGTGACGGCGGCAAACAATAGTCCCAGCACAATGCCAACCTTCGGGTTGGCCTTCTGCCCCATCTGGTACCACCCAATACGAGCAAGCCAAAACCCGTCAATTGCGGGTTTTGTTGCATCTGGGGTTCGTACCAACTCCGCAGAAGGAGCGAGGCCCACCAGCGAAAAGAGGCAATCGCTCCCTTTTTACTGCGATTGTTTCTATCAAACAGTTTTTTCATAGCCTTTTTTGCAAAAACCGAATTCCTGCGCAGCGCCGTAGTCTTTTAAGTAGGCCCCATCAATCGTGGCTTATGTTCCGACCTCGGCCGAGCCGCCCGCTCATACGGTAGCACCGAGACCATCAGTTCAAGGAGATATCCATGAAACGTACCGCACTCGCTGGTCTGTTCATTTCTGCTGCAATGTTGGCCTCTCCTGTATTTGCTGCGGACAACAACCTTTGTACGAGCAAGCTGCAAGAGCTCAAAAGCAAAGTGAATTCACTGCCGGCGACCTCCGGCAACGCCACAATGGAGATCAAAAGACTGATGTCCAGCGCCGAAGCTTCCCAAGCCTCCGGGGACGACAAAAAATGCGTCATCGAGGCCACCCAGGCAATGTCACTCGCTGACCAACAACGCAACCAACCCACCCCATAATCTGTGGTGGCCAACCTTCGGGTTGGCCTTCTCACGCGTGTTGGCGTACACTGCGCAGGCTTGTTGCTCACTTTGATTCACAGAGCAACAGGCTCGGGGCCGTTTAGGATTCGACGCCGGTTGCGAAACTTTAGGTGCATGCCGAGTTGGTAACAGAACTCGTAAATCCACTGTTGCAACTTTCTATAGTTGCCAATGACGAAACCTACGGGGAATACGCTCTCGCTGCGTAAGCAGCCTTAGCCCTTCCCTCCTGGTACCTTCGGGTCCAGCAATCATCAGGGGATGTCTGTAAACCCAAAGTGATTGTCATATAGAACAGAATCGCCGTGCAGTACGTTGTGGACGAAGCGGCTAAAACTTACACAACTCGCCCAAAGCACCCTGCCCGTCGGGTCGCTGAGGGTTAACTTAATAGACACGGCTACGCATGTAGTACCGACAGCGGAGTACTGGCGGACGGGGGTTCAAATCCCCCCGGCTCCACCACTTCAACATCTAAAGACGTCCAAGGACGTCTTTTTTTGTGCCTTAAATCCAGTGAAATCAAGGGTTTCTAGCGCTTCTGAGCTTCATAATGGTTTTTTGAGTTCCAGGCGCTTTGGTATTCCAGGTGGTATCCCGGGCTACCTGGTGCTATTTTCAGGATACCAAAACGGTGCCAGAGGTAGCTCCCATGCCTACTCAAGCAACCCGTCTCTCCGATCGCCAGCTCAAGGCGGTCAAGGTAACCGGCAAGGATTTCGTCCTCAGCGATGGCGGTGGCCTTCAGCTCCGGGTCAGGGCCAGCGGCTCGATGATGTGGAACTTCAATTACCGCGAGCCGGTGACCAAAAACCGCATCAATATGGCCTTGGGCCCGTATCCTGAACTCTCACTGGCAAACGCCAGAAAGAAAGCGGTTGAAGCCCGCGAGCTGCTGGCACAAGGCATCGACCCCAAAGCTCAACGCAATGAGCTTAAGCAAGCCAGACTCGCCGAGACCGAACACACATTCGAGAACGTGGCCACCGCCTGGTTTGAGTTGAAGAAAGACTCTGTCACGCCGGCGTACGCCGAAGACATCTGGCGGTCGCTCACGCTGCATGTTTTACCAAGCCTGAAAACAACGCCTCTCTCGCAAATCACCGCTCCAATAGTCATCAAACTCCTTCGCCCAATCGAAGCCAAAGGCAGCCTCGAGACAGTGAAGCGGTTGAGCCAACGGCTCAACGAGATCATGACTTACGGAGTGAACTCCGGACTGATTTTCGCTAACCCTCTCAGCGGCATTCGGGCGGTCTTCAAGAAGCCCAAGAAAGAGAACATGGCCGCGCTACGACCCGAAGAGCTATCCGAGCTCATGATCGAAATCGCGAACGCCAGCATCAAGCGGATCACTCGCTGCCTAATCGAATGGCAACTGCACACCATGACCCGTCCTGCCGAAGCGGCGACTACCCGATGGGTAGATATCGACTTTGACAAACGCATCTGGACAATCCCGTCGGAGCGCATGAAAAAGCGTCGTCCGCACACCATCCCGCTGACCGAACAGGCACTCGCGTTACTGGAGACGCTCAAGCCCCACAGCGGCCACAGGGAATACGTGTTCCCGGCAGATAGGAATCCGCGCACCCACGCCAACAGCCAGACCCCCAACATGGCGTTGAAACGCATGGGCTTCCAGGACCGCTTGGTCAGCCACGGTATGCGCTCCATGGCCAGCACCATCCTGAACGAGCATGGGTGGGATCCGGAACTGATCGAAGTCGCGCTGGCGCATGTCGACAAGGACGAAGTCCGAAGCGCTTACAACCGAGCTGACTACATTGAACGTCGGCGTCCGATGATGGCTTGGTGGAGTGAGCACATCCAAAAAGCAGCAACGGGCAGTCTGTCGGCAGCTGCCATCAATGACACCAGGAACTGCAATGTCGTGCCGATACGGTGAGCGCTCACCGAACGCCGCCGGTAACCGAAAATGACTCCCAAGATGGAGTGATGGTTGATTTGGCGACAGCGGCGACACTGGCGACAACCCGCGTAATACCTAGTCTGCAGCATGGCGACAGAGGTGGCGACTGTCGCCGCTGTAAGCCTCTCTCTTGGGGCTTTCGCGGCCAAGCCCACACGGACGGGAAGGCTCCGCATTCCCGTCCGTGCGGGCTCACATTAAAAACCGACGAACGACCACCCGGCCATGGAAAACCACCGGCCTCCAAGCTCTTCCAGCGCTATCGATTGGCGCAAGAGCCGCCCCCAAAATACTGTTGACCGCGAGCAGAACGAGCGCTACACAGAACCGTACAAGCGCTGTCCTAGACAGCACCCAGGTAGCCAGAACCTTTGAGGCTACGCCACACCGTGGTGGTTCTCCCCAAGTGCGATTAGCGTCCGGCGGCTCGCACGGTCACAGCGATGTGATAGATGCCACTTCTTCCAGAATGCCCACTGCGGCAACTCATGCCCCCTCCTGGTTGCTCTGCAGCAACTTATCCGCTTGGCCAGTTCTTGCGCCAACCTTTTGCCCGTCTCTTTCCCCCGAAAGAGACGGGCGCATCTCACACTGCTGCAGCCCTGCTCGCATGGGGCTTTGCGGCTTTCCCCCTCGTGACAATCGGCGTGACAAAACCGATTCGACACGTCTCGCATTATCGCTGGCTACGGGGCTGCAGCCCAGGACAGGCTGCACCTGACTGACAGTCAGGCATGCCCCCCTCGCAACGATGGTGCTCTCCTCCCGCTCATGGTCTCACGGTACTGGATTCGTCAACCGGTGCAGCCTCAACCCGCCCGCATCCTCGGATGCGTTCAGGAGGCCAGATCGATGGGAAATGCCCGCGCTCTTGGTCGTACAGGGCCGTTCGTTCCGCGTCAGTGAACACCCTCACAGGTCGCAGGGGCCTTTGTCCCTGATAACACTCAACATCCGTGGCGGGAGCGTGAGGGAAACAACTGCTGAACAGGAGACAGATGATGCTGCAATCAACCTGGAGCTTGCCGCCGCAAGCCTTGCTGGAGGCCAACCCGACGCCATTAGATTATCCGGTGGCCGCCCTCGGTGATCTGCTGGGACCGGCCGTCGAGCGCATGGCCGAAGTGATGGGAGTGCCGCAGGCCATGGCGGCGCAATCGGTGCTGGCCACCTCGGCCTTGGCCACTCAGGGGCATGCCAATGTGCATTTGGATGGCCGGGTCTATCCGCTGTCACTGTACCTGCTCACTATTGCGGCTTCCGGTGATCGCAAGACGGCAGTGGATAAGCTGGCCCTGCAGCCAGCCCGCGAATGGGAACGCCTGCAATGGCAGGCCTACCGCGAAAAACTCAGTCGCTATCGCGCCACACTTGCGCAATCTCAGAAGCAGATGGCAACGATCGATGGCCACACCGACACGCCAATCCAGATAGAGCCAGAGCCCGTAGCACCAAGGCTGATCAGCAGCGAACCGACCATCGAAGCCCTGACCAAAAGCCTGTGCTTGGGTCTGCCCAGCATGGGGCTGTTCAGCGATGAGGGCGGCCAATTCCTCGGCAGCAGCACCATGAGCCGGGACAACCGCCTCAAGGCCGTGACCACTCTGTCCTCGCTGTGGGACGGCAACCCCATCGATCGCTCGCGTTCCATGGCCGGAGAAAGCCTGCGCGCCTATGATCGGCGCTTGAGTCTGCATTTGATGCTGCAACCTTATTTGGCGGGACAACTGCTCAAGGATCCGCTGCTCCACGGCCAAGGCATCTTCGCCCGTTGCCTGATCACCTGGCCACAGAGCTTGGCCGGACAGCGTTTTTATCAGCCGGTGGATCTCACCCAAGACATCATCCTCAAACGCTACACCCAACGAATCACCGACCTGCTGCAACGCCCCTGGGCGATCGGCAGCGATGGCGCGTTACACCCCAAAGTCCTGCCCCTGAGAAGTCTGGCCCGGCAAACTTGGATCAACCTGCATGACACCATCGAAGCCCAACTGGGCGAGTTCGACGAACTGGCCAACGTGCGCCCCAGCGCCTCCAAGGCCGCGGACAATCTGCTACGGATCGCCGGCCTCTTTGCAGTACTGGAAGACCACGAACTGATCGAGGTCACCCATATCCAGCGCGCTTCCTCGCTGATGGATTACTACCTGACCGAGATCCAACGGCTGACCGAGCAGGAACCGATCAACACCCTGCGGGAAGAAGCCGATCGGCTGCTGCGTTGGCTGCAGGAAAAACAGTGGTGCCGTTTCACGGTTCGAGATCTGTTGCGCAACGGCCCGCGCTTCGCCCGCAAAAGCAGCCATCACACGTTGGCCCTGCTGGTCGAGTTGATCACTCATCAATGGCTGGGCACAGACGGACACTCCTTCGAGGTGCGCCATGTTTCGACTCAATGAAGCCCTACGCAACCGGCGCGCCGAGGCGAAAAACGCTCATCATTTACAACTTGTCGCCACCACTGTCGCCACTTTGTCGCCACGCTCCACGCCAGATACCACGGGGCTTGTCGCCACTGTCGCCGCTGTCGCCAAAAACCAAGGGGACAGCTCACACATCAGGGATCTGATTGAGTGCCTACACCAGGAAGGTGCCGAGTTGTTCTGCCTGGACAACCGGCTGTGTTTTCGTCCCAGTGACTGGGGCCAACTTCCCCCCGTGAACGGCCAGTGGCGCGAGCTATTGGCTTACCTATGCCAACAGGCGAAGGAGCTCCAGGATGGCCCTGATCGGCAGGCGTGACGGTCGCAACTTTGGTTATGGTCGCCAACTGAGCTACGCCGGTCCGCAGGCGCTCAAGGATCTGTTTGGCGGCGGCCATTTCGCCACGGTAAAAGCCCACAGTGATCGTTGGAAGGCGTTCGTTAAGTGGTGCCGGTCCGCTCAAGGCCCTGGCTACAACGATACGCGGCAAATCGATCAGCAGACGCTGCTCGACTATGCCCAGTACCTGCGTCAGCAAATCGACCACGGCAACCTCAGCATCGCCACCGCGCAAAACCGGTTGTCCAGCGTCAACCGCACACTCGCGGCGCTGCGCGGTGATCAGTATGTGAAAGTCCTGAGCCCGAGCCAGGCGTTAGGACAGCAGCGTTCGACCGTACGCACCCGCGCGCCGGATGGCCAAGACCGCCAACAGGTGAGGCGAGTCATTGAGGTTCTTCGCGAACAAAAACACGACCGGGTGGCCGCTATTGTCCTATTGGCCCGAGAAACAGGTATGCGTCTGCGAGAAGCGATCCTGGCGGATCTGCCATGATTGCAACGAGAAGCCAAAAATTTGGGTCGCATCAACATCCAGGACGGCACCAAAGGCGGCCGTTCAGGTGCTTCAGCGCCGAGATGGGTCGTAGCAAGTGAAGAGGTGAACACGGCGCTGCAGTTTGCTCGTAATGCGTCACCGCCCGGCAGCCGCGACTTGCTGGCCCGACACGAAAGCTACGCCGCGTTCCTGCAACAGACCGTACTCCCCGCCCGCGAAACGCTACATGAACAAGGGCTGAAGGGCTTTCATGAACTGCGAGCGGCCTACGCCTGCGAACGTTACGAACAGCTCACTGGCCACGCCGCACCGGTCAATGGTGGCCACTGCTATCGCATTGACCGTGACCTTGATCAGCAGGTGCGCCAACAGATCAGCCTTGAAATCGGGCATTACCGGATCGATGTGGTTTCGGCCTACATTGGAGGTCGAGCGTGACCAAGCCGTTCGATATGGCGCTGTTCCTGAGCGGCGTACTGACTGGCTCGAAGGTCACCCAGCAACGACACCTACGGCAAGCCCGAATCATGCAAGCGGCCATTCAACAACGATGGCAGCGAGACAATCCCTGGACCTGGCAGCTCAAGCATGTGCGCTGGTTTTTCACTCAGCACCTGAAAGACCATTCCGGCGCTACCCGGTATTACTATCGACTCACCGCTCTATTGATCTGGAAGCGATTAGGGAACAACCGAAAATTGCTGATCTGACGCTCGAATCGTGAGTAGGCAGCCTTCCAGGATCGCTTGTCCGCCTTTATCTATCTCAGCGTGGATATTCTCTTGCTGATGAACCTGCTCGAAGAACACTGCCGCAATTGCAAAAAACGACTGTGAATTCAACCGGTCGATGCAACAGATTGGCTAAATCGTTCAGCGGGCGTTTCGTATTTTCGTATTTTCGTGTTTTCGTGTTTTCGTGTTTTCGAGGGCGACTATTTAGCTGCCTTACAAAGTCCTCGCCTGTAGCAGGCTTGCCGTTATTGGCTTTTCGCGAGCCACCAAGGCGTTTTGTCGTTGCGGCCGCCGACAAAATGGTTGCTCTCTATGTGGCGTCACGTCAGACTCCAAAATCGACGAATAGGCGGGGAGAAGTGCTGTTTAACTCCCAAGAATAAAGCAGCGATACCTCTCTTTTGACCCGTCGGATTCTGAAGCCTCAATAGGTCTGTAGTTATCGACCCCGGGCGGACACGGAATATGGATAATCTGAGCGGGTTGATTGCCTTTGTGCGGGCAGCGGAAAATCAAAGTTTTACCCTGGCGGGCAGAGCGCTGGGCATCTCGTCTTCTGCAGTAGGAAAAAGTGTCAGCCGTCTTGAAGAGCGGATTGGCGTGCGCTTGTTCCACCGTAGTACCCGGCAAATCAGCCTGACCAGCGAAGGCCTGGATTTTTTTGGTCGTTGCCGGACCTTGCTCCAGCAATTGCAGGATGCCGAGGCCGCGCTTTCCCACTCCAAGACCCGCCCCAGAGGGCGTCTGCGAATCAGTTTGCCGGCCGTGGGCTATCGTCTGATCTCAGGAATGTTGCGCGAGTTTTACCAGCGCTATCCGGAAATCGAACTGGACCTGGACTTCAGCGACCGACTGGTCGATGTGGTCGATGAAGCCTTTGATGCCGTGATCCGAAGCGGCGAACTGCCCGATTCCAGCCTTGCAGCGAAAAGAATCTGCACGTTCAGGTTCGTCTTGTGCGCAGCGCCTGACTACCTGCAACGCTATGGCACGGCAAAGAGCGTCGAGGATCTCCAGCACTATAAAGGCATCGCCTATAAATTCCCCTCGAATGGCAAACTCCAGCCCTGGTGGCTGAAGGTCAATGGCGATACCGTCAAGATCAGCCTGGAAACCACGGTGGTCATGAACAGCGTGGAAGCGGTCCTGGCAGCGTGTCGTAATGGCCTGGGCCTGGCCTACCTGCCTGACTTCGTCATTCAGGAATACCTGGCCAGCCACGAATTGATCAGGGTGTTACCCGAATTGAGCCTAGAGGGGGATTTCTGGATTGTCTGGTCGCCAAGCCGGTTGCTGTCACCCAAGACCCGCGCATTCATTGATTTTCTCGGTGAAGCGCAACTGATGAGCAGCCCTGAAGGCGGCTGATTGCTCCTTCAGGGCACGCCACACACTCAGTCGATCAGCAGTTTTTTGAAACGCGTCGAATACTGGATAGCCTCCACCGACTTCAAGCGTACCGGCACCTTATAGGCGTCCATCAGCCGCCGGGCAAAGTGCCGGATATCGCGTAGCACCGTCGCCGTCGAGTCCCCGTAGTCGCTATCCAGGACGATATGCGCAGCGACGAATTGCCCGGTCAAGCCATTGGCCTCGCCGTACGCCTTGCAATCACGCACCTGCGGATGGCGAAGCAGCACGGATTCAACTTCCGCGGGGTAGACCTTCTCGCCACCGACATTAATGATCTCTTTGCTGCGACCGAGGATTTTCAGGTAACCATCGGCATTGACCTCCACCAGGTCGCCGGTCTTGAACCAGCCATCGTCGGTGAAGCTGTCCATCGAGTGGTTCAGGTAGCCCATGACTTGAGTCGCACTGCGCAGCCAGAGCTCACCATCGACGACTTTGTGTTCACTCGAGCCTTCCTGAAAGCGCATATACAGACTATCGGACGACAACGAGCTGGTGTTGATAATGCCCGTCTCGCTGGTGCCGAAGGTCTGCAGAAATTTTACCCGTGGCAGGTGCTCGCGCAGTTTGAGCAACAAACTCTCCGGCATCGGCTCCGTGCCGTAGGTAATCATGCGCAAGCTGCTGAGGTTGCAGGTGTCGAACACCTGGTTGATCAACATCAGGTTCAAGAATGTCGGCGAGGTCGGCAGCACGGTAATGCGGTGTTTCTCAATCAGGCGGGCAACGGTGTCCGGGGTTTTGCTGACCGCGATCGTTGCCGTTCCGCCAATGGAAAGTATGTTCAACAGCGTATTGATGCCGCCGATATGATCGAACAGCAGAAACAGAAAGATATGGAGGCGTCGAGATCGTTTTTCGGAAAATTCGCCCACCAGTCGGTCAAGGTCATGCAACATCGCCTTGGGTGTGCCGGTGGTGCCACTGCTGAATAGAATCAGGCCGGCATGCCCCTGTTTTTTAAGCTCGCCGATCATCGGGTTTTCCGGAGCTTGAGTAAGGACGCATGGCCGGATCTGGCGGGTATCGATATCGATCACAAACTCAGGGTTTGCCGCCGCCTGCTTATTTTGAATTTCCGCCGGGTTCTCAGCGGTGTTGAGGGCAATGATGTGGCCGTTCTGGTACAGCGCCAGGAATAGCGCGATGCCCGCGAACGAAAAGTCGCCGCTCATGAAAACTACCGCTTGCCTGGGCACGCCATTCGCGGCCAACCATTCCAGTTGAACACCGATCTCGTCGCTCAACTGGGCGTAGGTGTAGGACTGTTCAGGGTCATTCAGAAAGATCTGGTTCGAAAACTGCGCAAAGCCGTTTATCAGCGGTTTAAAGATCATGGCTTATTCCCTTGATTGAAATGGCATCAGAAACGCACGGGCAGTTCGTCGGGGCGGCGCAGTACCGTGCCGTTGATCCAGCGGATCGACGCCGGGTCACATGCCAGTTCCAGGTCGGGCAATGCCTGTACCAGGGTCGACAGCACGGTGGCTATTTCCAGGCGTGCCAACGCCGGGCCCATGCAGCTGTGGATGCCATGGCCGAATTGCATGTGCGCGGCCTTGTCCTGGCGGTCGGGATTGATCAGCAGCGGTGCGTGGAACACGCTGGGGTCGCGATTGGCGAGGAACACGTTGGCGTACACCGTGGTGTTCGCCGCAATCACGCCGCGGCTGGTTTGCAGGGCCTGGGTGGTCATCCGGGGGAACGCCGATAACTTGCCGATGGGAATCAGCCGAATGAGCTCTTCGATCAATTGCGGCGCTCGATCGGGGTTTTCCCGGACGTGCTGCCAGAGCGATGGCGCGCACAGCAAGGTATAGAGACTTTTAGTCATCACGCTCAGGGCGTTATGGTCGCCCCCCAGCAGAATACCCAGCAGCACGCCGACAAACTCCCGGTCGCTCAGCGGGTCTTCCAGGGTGTGACGCTGGTCGACATATTGGCGAATAAAGCCGTCAGGATGCGCCTCCCTGCGGCCCTGCACGAAGTCCATCATGTAATCGAAACTGGCGTTGACCGCCGCTTCGATGCCGACGATATCGTCCGGCGGCGCCGATTGAATCATTTGGCTCCAGGGCCGGAACAGCAGCCGGTCCTCTTCGGGGATGCCGAGGATGTGACACACCGTCGATGAAGTCAGGCGCTCCAGCACCGAGGCAAACAGGTCCGGCGGCGTCACACCTTTGCGCATCTGCTCGATGCTGTCGACGGTCACAGTGGTCACGTGTTGGCGCACGCTTTCCAGGCCACGCTTGCTGAAAGCACGCGTGACGGTCGCGCGGGAACGCATGTGAGCCGGGTTGTCCAGATTGAGCAACAGTTCCGGCTGAGTCGGGCCGGGGAGAAAGGTCGGGCCGTTTTCAATGTTACACAGGGTTCGACTGATGCTCGGGTCGGCCAGAAACGCCTTGCAATCGGCGTATCCGGTCAGGTGAGTGGCGACGTGGCCGCTGGGCAACCTGATTTGCGGCAGTTGACCTTGCCAGCCCACGGTTTGGTAATAGGGCGCTGCGTCGAGGTTGGGGATATCCAGCACGCTGGGAAGGAGGCGCATGTTCATCGGGCACCTGCCTGTGCGCGGGGTTGTGCCGCGCCAATGAGTGCACGCACGGCATGCTGAGTCTCGAGGCTGTCGACAAATAAAATGGCGTGCCAGCCGGCGGCTCGCGCGGCTTCGCAGTTTTCTTCGACATCGTCGATCAGCACGCAGGCGGCGGCAGGTACGCCAATCTGGTCGGCCGCCAGCGCAAAGATTTTCGGGTCCGGTTTGCGCAGTTTTACCTTGCAGGAATCGACGATGCTGTCAGCGACATCATCCAGACCCACCATGCGCCGCCACGGCGTTTCCCACTCCACTACGTTGTTGGTGAGGATGCACGCCTTCAGGCCGGCCGCTTTCACTTCATGGAAAAGCTCGAACATGTGTTCGTTGACGTTGTGCGGGGAAAACCACTGCTCGCCATGGTTATCGAAATCGCAACGGCTCAAATCAATGCCCGGATACAGCTCGGACAATGCCTTGCTCATGCCCTGCCCCCATTCGACCTGAGTCATCATTGCCAGCTCGATGGGCGCCTGGAATTGCACATTCAGCGGCTTGGCCACGGCATGCATGGCGGCTTCCATCTGGCTGCGGCTGATGCCGGTATTTTCCTGGTAGACGCGGTACAGCTCGTCGATGGAAGGCGACAGCACGCCGCCGAAGTCGAACCAGATTGCTTGGATAGTCATGGTCATCTTTCCTTGATTGTCAGGTCAGTTAGGGAGGGCAGGTACTTCTACGGGAGCAATGATGTGAGCATCGCGCAGCGATAAATGGGCAATGCCGATCGACAGCCCGACGCCAAAACCACAGGCAATCAGGTTGTCCTGCCGCAAGTCTTCGCGGCCGTGCCGCTTGCAGATCATCAGCGGGATCGACGAGGGGCCGGTGTTGCCCACGTCAGCCACTTCGATGGGGACCTTGGCCGGCGCAACACCGAGCTTTTTGGCCAGGTAATCGAGCATGAATTTGTTGGCCTGGTGCAGCAGGAAGAACGGCACACGCTCAGGGTCGATGCCTTGGTCGCGAATGAAGGCGTTGATCGCCGACGGCACTTTCTCCAGGGCAAAGTTCATCACTTGGCCGCCGTCCATATGCAGCCCGGCGGCCTGTACCCGGCTGGTGGCGCTGGGCGTGTAATCCAGCGCAGTGTTGAGGTATTGCGCGCCGGCGCCATCGGTATTGAACGCAAACCCGAGTGCCTGATCGCCGCCTTCCAGCAGTGTGCAGGTCGCGGCATCGCCGAAGACCAGCCGCACGTGCCGGTCTTCAGGATTGAGCAATTTGCTGATCACATCGCCGGTACACACCAGTACTCTGCGGCAGCCGCCGGCCTTGATCAGCATGGCCGCCTGAAACAGGCCATAGATGTAGCCGGAACAGCCAAAATTGAGGTCGAAGGCTGCAAGCGCTTTCTTCAACCCCAGGCGATCAGCCAGCATTGCACTGCTGGCAGGCATCAGGCTGTCGGGCGTTTGCGTGACGACCACCAGGCCATCGATGCTGGCGGGATCGATGTCCGCCGCATCGAACAACGCCAGGGCAGCAGCGGCGCATAGATCCACCGTCGACAGCCGATTGGCCACCCGCACTTGATGGATGCCGGTGCTCTTGGCGATCCGCTGCACTTCTTTTTCACCAAACAACGTGGCGAAATCGGCCAGGGTCATTACGTCTTGGGGGATGGCGGCCGACAGCGCGCGGATCGACACCCCATCGATAAACGCGTTCATGAGGGTTCACTGACACGAGCGTCAGCCGCATCGGCCTGGATGGCATCGAACAGCTCACCCATGGTTTCAACCTCATCGAGCACGGCAGGGCTCAAGGCAAAACCGAACTGGTCATTCAACACACCCAGCAGCGTGACCTTGGTCAATGAATCCCAATTGCTCAGGGGGTGCAGCAATACATCAACTTGAAGTTCCGATTCGCGCAGTTCCAGAAGTTCTGCCAGTTCTTTCTTGATGGCGTCCAGGTTCATGGTGAAGTCCTTTTGCAAGAGAACGTGAGTTAGAGGCCGCCGAGATACACGACTTGGCCGGTAATGAAATTGCTGCGCGGTGAAAGGAAAAAATCCGTCACATTGGTCACATCGTCGAAGGTGCCAAAGCGCTTCAGCGATTGTTGCGCCAGCAGGTCTTTCATTTTTTGTGCAGGGATGACCCGCGTCAGATCGGTATCGATCGGTGTAGGGCCCACGGCATTGACGGTGATGCCAAAGCTGGCCAGCTCCTTGGCCATCACACAGGTCAGGGTTTCCACGGCGGCTTTGGACGCGGCATACAGTGCTTCGCCTTCCAGCTTCAACGGTTTGGCCACTGTGGAAAAATTCACAATGCGTCCCTGGCGCCCGGCTCGCATGAGCTTTGCCGCCTCCCGGCTGAGCAGGAAAGTGCCCAGCACATTGGTTTGCATGATGTTTTGCGCGGTCTTGTAGGGCGTCAGCAGCGAGTGGTTCATGCTGGCGATCCCGGCATTGTTGATCAGGTAATCAAGCCGATCGCAGGTGCCGCGCACGTGCCTCATCAGTTCGCTGATGGCCTGTTCATCGGCCACATCGGCGATAAAGTGGTCATAGCCCGGATGGCTCAGATCGCTGGACGAACGGCTACAGCCGATCACACGATGACCCTGGGCAAGGTAGTACTCGGCAAGATGCCTGCCGATGCCCTTGCGCGTCCCTGTAATAAGCGTGACAGGCGTGTTATCGGCCATGAGACACCTGTGCATTCAGCTCGAGAATGTAGTTGGCGAAGGTGTTTACCGACTGGAACGGGCTGCGCTTGGGGGACATGGCACTGTCGTTGACCAGCGTCATCTTGACCCCCAGTTGCTCCTCGATCATCTGCTCGACGTCAATCACGATGGACACCAGGCTCATTGAATCGAGGACGCCGCCGACACCATAGAGGGCGGTGTTTTCGCCTTTTTCCAGGCTGATGGGCTGGGCGAGACTGTGGTTTTCATTTTCAATCGCGTTATAAATGATGCCGAGAATTTGCTCTTTCATAGGGATTCCTCTCAAAGTGGATCAGGCGAGACGCTTGACGAATTGGTGAAGAAGTTGCGCTTCCTTGAGTTGAAAGTAGCGCGAGTCGATCACCGATAGTTCAAAGCCGAGTACCACCAGGCACTGGCCTTGTTGCTTAAACTCAAGGCGGCAGCTAAAACGAAAATTCGAGGCACCAGAGCGGCGTAATTCAATGGGAATGCACAGAATTTCCGTGTGTATCGGCAACAGGAAGTCCATATAAGTAACGTCCATCTTGTTGGTGACAAAGTTGACTTTGCCTTTGGCTGCCGGTGTCACGTAATAGGCTTCTGCAACGGCGATGGTCATTTGGCGGGCGGCTTCGATGACCATCATTCCGGAAACGTGCTGGCCGGTCAGATGATCGCTTAGTTCGGCATTGGCATCATCTATCATCAGCGAGGCAGAGTAAGTACCGTTGCCGTTTTCGCAGGGCGCGGAGATGGCAATGTTATGGTTCTTCAACTTGTGAGTGGCTGTTGAAGAAGCACGAGGGCGGCGATCCACTGGAAGGATATTCAATGTCGGCGACAGGGCCGCCTTGAATCCATACAGGGTATTGAGTTGCTCGTCGGTAATGCCTTGGCCGACATGCAAGGTCAACTTTTCGCCCCTATCAAGTTGGGTCACCATTTCTTCTGCGGCAGTCACCGAAATAAACATATTGTCACTGCACTGACTTTTGATTCGATCCCCCACCACAATGTAATGCCTGGGCGATTCCTGCTGTTCTGCGTTGAGCGAGGAAAATCCAGAAAACGGGCACGAAGAAACGCTATTTGAAACACTGAGCTCTTCCATTTTTTCACCTTTATATGCGTGCTGATGTATCCAGGTATCGGGATGAAACAGGCAGGAGTGCTGCCGGGCTGACAGGCTCGGTAATCATTTTGGTGATGGCAGGAATATGCTGGGTGAGGAAAAAATGGTTTCCCTCAAAAAACTCCAGACGGACAAAATTGTGGCTATGCTCCTTCCAGGCAATAACATCCTGGACCGGTGCAAATGGGTCTTCACTGCCGCCCAGAACCATCATGGGAACGTCCAGCGGGTCACCGGGAACGTGGCGATACAAGGCGGCGGCCTGGAAGTCTTTGATAAGGGAAGGCAGCATGCGGTTCTTCGCCGCCGAGTGCTTGAACATGAAATCCGGAATGGCACCAAACTTGGAAACCGTTTGAATAAACACTTCTTCAGAATCGTCGAGTGTTACCTGCGCGCAATTAAAAATGCGCGGAGCACGACAGGCTGCAACCACCAGATTGATCAGTCGCGGGCCAAACTCATGTTGGCGACGAGCAACTTCGTAAGCAACGATGGCACCAAGGCTATAGCCAAAAATAATGACCTCGCGCGCCGCCAGGTTGTCGATAAGTGCAATGACTTCGTTCGCCATTGCGTCGACAGTACCTGGTGCCTGCGTCACATTCTTTTGATAGCTGCCTTTGTAAGTGACGCCCATCACGGGCATGTAAGTACCTACGGCACGCCGCAGTGTTTCAAAGGACAAACCGCTGCCCCCGGCGAAGGGTATGAAAACACACACTTTTTCAGAGTCGATGACAGTCATCGAAGACTCCTTGTTTGAGAGATTAAAAGAAGCCCAGGGAACTAACGAACGCCCTGACTTTTCTGCCAAGTTAGAGTCTGTCTGATTTTTCCGAAAAATCTGTTTGCTGCGGGCAATTGTATTTCAGAGTATTTCAAAGCGGTTGAGCGTTTTAGGCTCAACTGTCTGAACTATAAGTCCAAGATCCGATCATGCTAAATACGTCATTGCGCGAAAGGCCAATGAGTCGATAGAGACACGAGTGGGCGACTTGAACGAAGGGAGGAATCAGGAAGGGCGAGGATAGTTGTATTGGTGTGGCTAACCAATACAACTAGTCAGTGCAGGAAGGGAATAACAAGTTACGAATGTGGACGCTCAGTCATTCAATGGTTAAATGGCGGGAAGTTGTTTGGGGCGCGGTCTAAGAATCGCCAACAAGGCAACCATCGCCAATACGGCGCACAGCAATCCCAATAAGGCGCATCCGGTCCATCCGAAACGCTGCCAGAGATACCCTCCCATGGCACTACCGAACGCTCCACCACAAAAATTGCAGACCATATACACCGTGTTCAAACGGCTGCGACTTTCCGGCCTCAGGGAAAAAATACGCGTCTGGTTGGCCACCTGACCCAGTTGCAAGGCGAAGCTGAGCAGGTTGGCGCACGCCAGCAACACCATAAAGGTGTTGGCCCACGCGATCGACAAGGCGAAGCTCAGGCCACAGAGCAAGATAGAGGCGAGGCTGATAGCGACTGTGCCGAAACGTTCACACAGTTTACCGGCCGCAGGAGTCAGCAGGGTGGCGAGGGCGCCCCACAAGCTGAACAACCCGACATCGGCGGCGTTCATGCTGTAGGGCGGCGCCATCAGTTTAAAAGCGATTACCGACCAGAACGCACTGAACGCGGCAAAGACTGCTGCGCCCAGGACGCAGGACAGGCGAAGCAGCGGCTCATGCCAGAACAGATGCAACATCGAGCTCAATAATCTGCCGTAGGCAACGGACACCCCAGGCGTATGGCGCCGGGGCAGAATGCTCGGCAGCGCCAGTGCACACAGGACCATGGCAGAAGCCGCCACCCAATAGACCGACTGCCAGCCGAGGTGATCGGCCAACCATCCGGCAATGGCCCGGGACAGCAGGATTCCGGTGACCAACCCCGTTTGTACCCAGGCAATGACTCGACTGCGTTCGCCGGCAGTGGCCAGCCCGGCCAGGTAGGGGAGTAGCACCTGCGGGATACATGTGCCCATGCAGAGCAGGAAGCTGGCGCCTGCCAGGAATGAGAGCTGGGTGGCCTGGCTTGCCAGCAATAACAGGATGGAGGTCCACACCAGCAGTACGCGACAGAGTCGCAAGGGCGCCACTCTGTCGCCCAACGGGACGATCAGCAACATCCCCAAGGCATAGCCCATCTGCGATGCAGTGGCGATCCAGCTGGTTTGCCCGGCATCGGCGTGCAGGGCATCGGCGAAGACCGGCAGCAGTGCCTGGTTGAAGTAGACATTGGCCACCGACAAGCCGCACAGTAAGGCAATGCCCGCCAGAATCAGCGGCGTAAAGTGTGTGTTGGGCGACATCAGGCATGGCTCCAAAGCGGCTTTCAGGTATCCGATGAGAGACGGGCGACATCGGGCGTGGATTCGGCACCGACGCAGACTTCGCTTTGGCGTCCCAGGAATAGAAAGACCACGGCGGCAGTGAGCAGCGTGAACATCGCCAGCAGTTGCAACAAGGTGTTGAACCCGGCGGTATAGGCCGAGCGCAGTATCGTCAGTGGGATTTGGCTGGCGTCGGTGCTCGCGTGCTGGATATCGCCCATCACCAGGCGTTGCGCGATAGTTGAATAGTCAACGGCGGACAGTTTGACCAAGGTACTGATGCTCAGATGGTGTGCGACCAGAGCCGTCAGCACCGCAACAGTGATCGCCAGGGCGACACCCTCGCTGGCCACCCGCGTCGTGTTGAAAATACCGGCGGCCATCCCCGCCCGTTCCTTGGGGATCACGCTGATCGACAAACCATCCATCAAGCCCCAGGGCAGGCCTGTACCGATACCGGTCAGCAGCATGGCCGCGATGATCTGCGCGTGCATGCCGACCGGGATCGTACTCAGCCAGTAGAGCCCGGCCGCTGCGATCACGAAGCCGATTGCGCAGAGTACGCCCGCCGACAACCAGCGAGTTAGCGACGCGGCAATGATCGGGACAATCAGCATCGGGGCAGAGAGTGCCAACATCATCAGCCCCGCTTCAAAGGCACTGGCCCCTTCTACGCCGATAAACCTAAACGGCAGCAATACGATCAAGACGATGTAGCAATAGCAGGTGCCGATCGGCAGGATCTGTACACCGACAAAGCGCGGAAACAAAAATAGCCCCAGTTCCAGCATCGGATGTTTTGCCCGATTCTCAACAATGATAAACAGCAGCAAAAAGACCGCCGACGTTCCAAGCAGTACATGGATGACCGGCGAGCCCCAGCCTTGCTCAGGTGCCAGGATCACCGCCGTGGTAAACATGATCAGCAGGCCGGAAAACGTCAGCACGCCGGGCGTATCCAGTCGTTGTGCTTGCGGGTCGCGGCTTTCGCGCATTTTCGGCAGGGCAAATATCAAGGAAAGGATGGCGAGCAGGGCCGTGAAAAGGAAAATTGCGCGCCAGCCCAAGTACTCGATCAGCAACCCCGATAACAACGGACCGAAGGCCAGGCCAACCCCGAAAGTGGTGCCCAGAAGGCTGAAAGCACGAGTTCTGGCATGCCCATCAAATTCCTGCGCCAGTGCCGCCGAACCGCTGGCCAGGGCTGCCGCCGCGGCAATGCCTTGCACGCCACGCAACAGGTCCAGCCAGAAAATATCGGGGACCGCCGCCAACAGGATCGACACCAGTGCAAACAACGCCATGCCGCACATGAACAGTCGCTTGCGTCCGTAGAGGTCAGCGAGGGTGCCGGCGGCCATCAGCAGGCTGCCGAAGCTAAGCATGAAGGCATTGGTGATCCAGGCCAGTTCCGTGGGATGGGCATCAAAGGTTTGACCAATGAACGGCGTGGCCACTGCCCCGCCGGTAAAGCTCATGGGCAATACCAAGGCGGCGAGGCAAATTGCAGCCAATATGGAGTGCCGGCCATGGGCCGGCAGCGGTTCGGTAGCTGAGTTCATTAGGTGATTCCCTGCATATCTATGAAGTATCCGTGCTGTCCAGGCCGAGGCGCGCGATCGTTCGTACACTCTAGTTAGGATACAATCGAAGATAAACGGGCTTTTATTCCACTTATAGTGAACCAAAAGGATGTAATCGAGTTGTGGACAGTCTTAGTGGGGTGATCTCATTCGTAAAAACCGCCGAGGCGCTCAGTTTCATCAGCGCCGCCAGGGCGCTGGGGATTTCTGCCTCGGCCGTGGGCAAAAACGTCGCCAAACTTGAGGCTTCGCTGAATGTGCGGTTATTGCACCGCAGCACCCGCAAAGTCAGCCTGACTGCGGAGGGACAGTTGTTCTATGAACGCTGCCGCAAGATCCTCGACGATCTTCAAGATGCCCGGGCGATGCTTTCCCATGCCACACAGGAACCCCGTGGAAAGTTACGCGTCAGCTTGCCCACCATCGGTTATCGCTTTCTCTTGCCCCATATGGCGCGGTTCCGCAAAACCTATCCGGAGATTGAGCTGGAACTGGACTTCAACGACCAGTTGGTGGATGTGATCGATGAAGGCTTTGACGTAGTGATTCGCAGCGGCGGCCAGACCGACTCCAAGCTGATGGCCCGAAAATTGGGGCCTTTTAAGTTTGTCCTGTGCGCATCGCCTGACTATCTGCGGCGTAAGGGACGGCCCGTCACTATCAGTGACCTCGAGCATCACGAGTGCTTGCGTTACCGATTTGTCACGACGGGTAAAATAATGGACTGGAGTATGTCTTCGGCCCCCCAGTTCACGCAGTTGCGCCTGCCAACCGCTCTGACATTGAACAATATGGAAGCCATGCTGATGGCCGTGGTGGATGGGCACGGTATCGCATTTGTCCCGGACTTCCTGGCGCGCGAAGCTATCGCCCAGGGGCGCCTGGAAACGGTGCTCGACGGTCACAGCGAAGATCAAGGGCAGTTCTGGGCATTGTGGCCGTCCAGTCGCCATCTTTCACCGAAAATCCGCGTATTCGTGGACTTTGCCGCCGAGCATCTATTTGCCATTCCTTCCGTAGACAGCCCAGATGCAACGCGCTCATGAAGCACTGTCGCGACCGCGCCGTCCTTATAGGTTGCGGCGGCTGTGCCGGTAATCGCTGACCGTCCGCTGTGGCCAGTTCACTGCCAATCATAGTTACGAAGCGTGCTGGTCAGATCGAATGCAAACGGGTGGTCAAGTGGAGTGCAGTATTCCAATTGGTATTCCAACGAAAAATTAAAATCATTATTAATGTTATAAATCAATAAGTTACCTAGCCAATTCAAATTACCCCGGCCCACCACTTCATCATCTAAAGACGTCCACGGACGTCTTTTTTTGTGCCTAAAATCTAGTGAATACAGGGGTTTCAGCTCCATCGACGTCCACTAGCGTCCAGGACCAGCCTCCCCATCTGGCATTCCAAATGGCATTCCAAGCCTGGGAACCTTTCCTGAAGTCTCGTTGGCACAAGCGGCGTTTTTCAAGGTAGTTGTCGCGTCAACCGTTCAACTATGCCGCTCTTTTCTCGACCTGCTGTTCCCGGTCCGGGTTCAGCAGGACCGTACCTATAGGCTCCCAGTTTCGCGTCTGACCTGACCAGCGTTCCGGGCTTTGCTCCCGGGCTCGCTCGTACAGCTCATGCCGCCGGGCCAGGATCTGATGATCCAGTCCTCGATGCCGCTCAGCCGGCGTGACGAAGCGGATCTGGCTATGCCGATGCTCGTTGTTGTACCAGCGCATGAAGTCCCTCACCCAAGCACGTGCGGCGTCCAAACTGGCAAAGCCATCCACCGGCCATTGCGGGCAGTATTTCAGCGTTCTAAACAGCGACTCCGAGTATGGATTGTCGTTGCTCACTCGCGGTCGGCCACGGGACGGCGTGATGCCCAGCTCGTACATCTTGCTTAACAGCGTTATCGACTTCATCGGCGCTCGGTTGTCCGAGTGCAGTACCAGCAGCTCGTGTAAACACTGCTCGCCGATCACGCTACGTTGCAGCAGCGCCGCCACTTTTTCGCCGCTTTCTTCTTCGTAAACCTCCCAGCCCACCGCCTTGCGGCTGTAAATATCTTCGATCAAATACAGGTAGTAATACTTGCCACGTATCGGCGACGGCAGATACGTGATTTCCCACGACCACACCTGGTTGGGCGCTTGCGCGGCGTGCGTTGTCGGTGCGGCATAGCGCCGGGGTCGCCGGCTCCGGCCTCGATGCTGTTGCTGGCCCGTCGCACGCAGGACGCGATAAAACGTGGCCTCCGACGCCAGATAACGCTGTTGGTCAGCCAGGCGCGGCACGATCTGGCTCGGTGGCAAATGGGCGAACGGTGTTGCAAGCCAAACAGGCTGCGACCGAACACACATTCCAGAATGTGGCGACATCCTGGTACGAGCTGAAGAAAGATGCCGTAACGCCGGCCTTTGCTGAGGACATCTGGCGTTCGTTGACACTGCACGTCTTTCCAGATTTAGCCACCACACCGATTTCAGCCATCAGCGCACCACAAGTCATCGACCTTCTTCGAGCTTAGCGGGATTCGCTCCGTCTTCAAAAAACCGAAAAAGAAGAACATGGCGGCACTTCCTCCCGAAGAGCTGAAAGAACTCATGGTGGCAATTGCCAATGCCAGCATAAAAAGAACTACGCGCTGCCTTATCGAATGGCAGCTCAACACCATGACCCGACCAGCTGAAGCTGCCACCTCCCGCTGGGCTAATATCGACTTCGAAAAGAAGATCCGGACGATACCAGCGGAACGCATGAAGAAACGTCGGATACACATTGTTCCGCTCACGGAGCAGGCTTTGGCGCTGCTAGAAGGGATCAAGCCCTACAGCGGACACCGAGAGTACGTTTTCCCGGCAGACCGAGATCCTCGCACCCACTGCAACAGCCAGACCGCTAACATGGCGCTAAAGCGAATGGGCTTTGAAGGGCGCTTGGTAAGTCATGGCATGCGATCAATGGCTAGTACAGTCCTCAACGAACACGGCTGGGATCCGGAGCTGATCGAGGTAGCGCTTGCCCACGTCGATAAAGATGAGGTGCGCAGTGCTTATAACCGAGCGGATTACATCGAACGCAGACGCCCGATTATGGCCTGGTGGAGCAACCACATCCAGGAAGCTGCTACCGGCAACCTGTCTGTATCACCTATCAGAGAAAATCGAGATAAAAAAGTCGTTTCGATACGATGACCCAAGGGCGACTTCCGGCCGAGGCTGTGTAAAAACGTTTTTGAGCGCGACAGGTACTTAAAACCGGACGGGAAATCGCGCTTCTACGCGAGATCCACATCTGCTGACGTGCCGATAAATTTCAGATTTAACGTAGACGCGCAAACTTCAATTTTGGCCAAGTGTTTTTACACACTCTGGGCCAGAAGCAGTCGTTCGACAGTTGATCAAGGGTGCTTATCCATCAAGTGCCCAGGGGCTTCCAAGTCCTTGCATAAAAAGACCAGCGCTCGACGGAAAACTCATCGAGCGTTTGATGTGACCATTGTTCAGGCAGTGGTCCACCTGCCTGGCACAAATGAAACGACCAGAACTGGCCGTGATGACTGGACTCCCAACATCCTAGATCGTCTTCGATTGCAGCGGTGGTAATACTAGACTCTTCCGCCAGTTCACGCAGGCATGCCTGACCCGCTGTTTCTCCCTTTGCAATGGTTCCCTTCACCAGTTGCATCCCAAGCCTGAGGATGAATGGACAAAAGGATCCTGGGGTGCTGAGTAAAACAAAGAACTACTGAGCAGGCCTTGTCAGGGCCATTTTTAGAAACAGCATCACAGGTGTTTAAATTCTTCTTTCAGTAGCTCGGCAAACTTATCTTTTGCACGATGAAATTCAACGTTTTTGTTCGATATAAAATAATTTTGCACAGGCAGTAAATCTTCAAACGTATATTCACTTATACTTCCGATCCGCCCGAACTGTTCAAACAAACCTTTCGGAACTAACGACACGCCAGCCCCGGAACTTACGCAGCCAAGGATGGTGCCATAACTGGCTATGCTTGTTATGGGGATTGATACTTCATGCCTCTCCAGCCAACTTACCAACGTCTTCCTGTAAGGGCATCCTTCAGGCCACATGAATATATCGGTGCCACTCAAATCCTGCGGCTCATGTATCCGCCCCGCAGCCGGAGAGGCGATCAATACCAGCTCCTCCTTGTAAATCTCAATGCTCTCAAGATCCGGGTGCTCAGGCCTGACAGCGATGATTGCTCCATCCAGTTCATGGCTGACCACATCGTTTGATAATTGCGACCAATCCCCCGTACTAAACTGCAATTGCACAGAAGGATAGAGCTGATGGAACTTTGATAACAGCTTGGGCAACCTGCCTGTGGCGGATGACTCTATAGCGCCAATTTTCAAGTTTCCCGACGGCGCTGCGGCGGGATCGAGGGCTCTTTGTGATTCCTCACACAAAGACAAGATCTTGTTAACGTAGCCAAGAAACAACCGCCCGGAAGGGCTGATTACAAGCCCCCTGCCTTTCCTTATAAATAACGAGACCCCGAGTTCTCTTTCTAAATGCTTGATTCTGTTTGTGATGTTTGACGGAACACAGTGTAACAGTTCAGAGGCGCGGATAATGCTCCCTTGATCGGCCACTGTTTTGAACATCGCTAACTGAGACAACTCCATGTCATTGCTCACTAAAAGTGAATAGTGAGATCACTATAAGTCACTTGTAGCAAGTATTCAACTCGTTTAATTTGTAGATTCTGATTTCATTTAGTGCATTTCAACTAAACAATCCGGTCAGTCTTTATGGAAAAAGGCAAATCATGAACTCAGTATCGCCGCAAACTCGTTACGAGACGTTTAAGTACAAGTCCATGCAAGAGTTTGGTGAGATTTTTATTGAAGCTCTACCAAAACATATACGGAATTTAAAAATCCCCGGTCGGGTTATATTTAAAAATGACCGGAGGCAGCCTGTATTAGCGCATATCACGCAAATATCCGAACTTCAGGATGCGATGTTTGAGGTGCTTAATCATCCGATTACGCAAGAAGCTCAGTTCCATAGTGAAAACGCCTTTCGAGTTCTTCTGGAAAAACGAACGGTAGACTCGGCTGTTCTGATGTTTTTTTTTAATGGGTGGAATGAAACCCATAAAACTACCAGCTTGGTCTCGGCTAAAATTATCATGCGGCTATCAGCAGATGCGATCTCTGTGCCTGCCGAAAAATTAGTTGGCTATCACCACGTCATGGCGCATATGCATGAAGTCGCGAAGGATGATTTTGGGCTTGGCCATCCAGACCACGACGGTATGTACAGCTACATGACCGCAGCGTTTGGCGCCACGGCCTGGGTTGAAGATAAATATAAAATACGCGAATGTAACGAATTTTCAGAGTTTCTGTACAACACCGGCGTAGCAGAACATAAGGCGGCTTTGAAGTCAGCCGAGCATAACGACTCAATCATGGAGGCGATGATGGTTTCTATCGCTTCAGAGCTTTGGAATGGTCGGGAGTACAACTTCATTGCCCAACACATAGAGGACAAGTTACTTAACCTTAATCCTTCTCTGAGAACGAACGCTCAGAGTTTGCGTAACGCTAAAGGATATGTCATGGGACATTCTGGCGAAGTGGAAAACAAGCATGGCTTGCATGCTTTAGCCGCGGCACAAGCATTTGGTCTAACGGCCGATATAACTTTCAAGTTGGGGAGGCTTAAAGGGATTATGCTCAATTACAATGAAAGAGTAGGAAACGCTTTTGCGGCTATGCGCCAAGCCCTGACCTCATAGAGCCAGGTTCTATAGCCAGAGGAATATACCGATTATCTTTCTTCAAACGAGCCGTAGGCTAATCGGTATATCTCGAAAAACGTAGAACTAAAACCAAGAGGAATGTCATGGTTTTTTGTGGGAAATTTAAGTTCCAAAAGGATCCATTATATGTATTTTGAACAAGCTTTGATCGCGGTAGGTTTTTTTGCCTTTTGCGGCGGCTTGATAGATGCTGCAGTCGGCGGTGGCGGGCTTGTACAACTGCCGGCACTTTTACACGTCCTCCCTCAGCAAAGTCTGGCTACTGTTTTTGGGACTAATAAACTGGCTGTTTTGGCGGGCAATTTATCTTCCATATTCAGCTATTTAAAGCGAATAAAAATCATGTGGAGGTTAATGCTTCCCACCATGCTTTCCGCATTTGTATTTGCCTTTCTTGGTGCCTTCTCAGTATCTATCGTGCCAAAAAAGCTGATGGAGTTTGTTGTTTTTTTCATCCTGATAGCCATGGCCATTTATACTTTCACGGAAAAAAAATTAGGCTTGGTGGCTTCTAATAAACATTGCGGATCAAAGGATATTATATTAGGGGTTTTTTTTGGTGGCCTCATTGGTTTCTATGATGGTGTCTTTGGCCCTGGTAGCGGCAGCCTTCTGCTTTTTATATTTGTCAAATTTTTTGGCTTCGATTTTTTAAACGCATCAGCCTCTGCAAAACTGGTCAATTTGGGTACGTTTAGCGCAGCGCTTATGTTTTTTGTTCCGTCTGGCAACGTCTTATGGACTGTCGGCGGTGTAGTTGCTCTGTGCAATATGGCAGGTTCTCTCACCGGTGTTTTCTTGGCACTCCGTTACGGAAGTGGCTTTATCAGGATATTTTTCCTGGTTCTGCTTATATTTTTGATAGGCAGAATGGGGTTATCTCTATTTTCGTAGGGGATAAGCTCAAGCTTTAGTCCCTGCGGCCAGCCACTCGCTTCGAGTGATCTCCCATACTGCTATCAATACTCCCACCAGCATATACCCCGTCTCATCCATTCATAGGATGAAGACGCGAAGCCCTTCTACACTCAATCCGCATGCCTCTCCACAAAAAGAACCCACATGACCACCCTCAAAGACCGTTTGAAGCAAGGCAAGGACGCTCGCAAGAACTGCTCCCGCAGTTCGCAGGCGGCCACGGGGAAAGTAAATCGCGACCCGCTGCCGCTGATCAAAACGTCTAGTGAAGGCCGCATCAAGTCGCTGGTCGAGTTGCGCTACGGCCGCATGCTGGTCTCGCCGTTCACCTTCTATCGCGGCAACGCGCTGCTGCAAGCCCACGACTTGGCCGGAACAGCCAACATGGGGCTGGTATCGCCCATCTGCGGCGACAGTCATCTGATGAACTTCGGCGGTTTTGCAACGCCGGAACGCAATCTGCTGTTCAGCGTCAACGATTTCGACGAAGCCCATCCCGGCCCTTGGGAGTGGGACTTGAAACGGCTGGTGGCAAGTTTCGTGGTGGCAGCGCGCGACCTGCGCCATGGCGAAACGGTCGAAGAAACTGTCTGCCGCCAGGTGGTCGGCGCCTACCAACAGACCATGCTCGAGTGCGCCGAACAAAGCGCCATGGAAACCTGGTACGAGTCCATCACTTATAACGATCTGCGGCAACAGGCAAGCAAAGCGACCCTGGAGCATGTGGAGCGCGCCATCGAAAAAGCCGAACGTCGCACCCATGCTGAACTGCTGCCGAAGATCAGTGAACGTGACGCACATGGCCGACTGATCATTCGCGATGACCTACCGGAAATTTTCCACTTACACAACAACACCACGCTGCTGGATGCCGATGACGACTGGCTGCGCCTGTCGGACTGGCGGCCGCTTTACGACACGTTCATGCGCGACTATCCCGACACCCTGCAAGCCGACCGTCGCGAGCTGTTGTCGCGTTTTCATGCCCACGACATGGCGTTCAAAGTGGTCGGTGTGGGCAGCGTCGGGACTCGTTGCCTGGTGGCCCTGCTGACCGACGATCAGGAGTTCCCGCTGTTCCTGCAGTTCAAGGAGGCACGTCGTTCGGTGCTTGCCGATTATGTGAAGACTAAATTGCGGGTGCGGCATAACGGTCAGCGCGTGGTCGATGGCCAACGGTTGATGCAATCGGCCAGTGACCTGTTCCTCGGCTGGACCACCGGCCCCAGTGGTCGACACTTCTACGTGCGCCAGTTGCGCGACATGAAAGTCTCGGCTGAACTCGAGACGTTCGATGCGGACACCTTCGCCGCCTACGGACGCATTTGTGGCCGCGCCTTGGCCCGCGCCCACGCCAAATCGTCCGGGAACGCCGCACACATCAGCGGCTACATCGGCAAGAGCGATGCGCTGGCCGACGCGTTGCTCAAGTATGCGCAAAGCTACACCGAGCAGAATGAGCGCGACTTCGAACAATTCCAGCAGGCCTGCCGCAAGGGCCGTTTGCGGGCGCGCTCGGAAGCGGACTTTGCGGCGGATCATTTGCCGTAGGCGTGTCTCAGGGCGTGAAACGGCGGGCACTCATCGACATGAATTTTTCTTCACCCCACAACCTCTCACCAACGGGTACATTGCGCTCGCTCATTCAAGAAACTATGGTTTGCCCGCCCTCCCGCGGGCTTTTTTTTGCCTGCTGCTTTGTTTCATCGGGGTTCAGGCCCTCCCGCAATCCTCTGACGCAAATCACTCGCAACGCCCCATAGGGTGTACCATCAAGCCCTGTCCATCAGATATCAGTTAGCCATGTCCACGCTAAGCGAAGAGAGCCGCCAGATCGTAGCTTCTCTGGCGCACCGTGTTGGCCCCAACGCTGACATTGCAAGGATCGCCCAAGCGATCATTTCAACCTTGCGGGATATGGATATAGCCCTCACGCCCATAATCGGCCACCAAGGGGTTGCAGCGCTTTATCGCCGCAGCCTCCACCTGTGCGCCTCCACTCATCCGCGTCTGGCCCGCACCTATGACAGAGTGCCGTCCGGCATGGATCTGACTGCCCTAAAGTCCGTAATCGTTGAGCAAAGCGACGTCGATGCGCTGTTTTTCGGTGAAGTGTTGCTGACTACCTTTTACGAGCTGCTGACCACGCTCATCGGGCCCTCGCTCACCGAACGTTTGCTTCGTGACATGTGGGAACCTTCTTTGAGCGACACCCCTTCGCAGGAAATTTCGCCATGAGCACCAAAGTGACTATCAACCGTCTGGCCACCGGCGTGCCAGGACTGGACGAGGTGCTGGGCGGTGGATTGCCGGAGTTTTCGTTCAACCTGATCGCCGGCCCGCCTGGCTGTGGCAAAACCACCCTGGCGCATCAGATGATGTTCGCCCTGGCGACACCTGAGCGCCCGGCGCTGTTCTTTACCGTACTGGGCGAGCCGCCGCTGAAGATGCTGCGTTATCAGCAGCAATTCGATTTTTTCGACAGCGAAGCGATCAACCAGTCGATCCGCTACATCAACCTGGCTGACGACACCCTCGCCGGGAATCTGGACGAAGTGCTGCGGCGCATCGTCAGCGAGGTGGAGGCTCACTCTCCGTCACTGGTGTTCGTCGACTCGTTCCGGTCGGTGGTGCTGGCCAGCCAGACCCAGGACAACCCGAACAACAACCTGCCGCAGTTCGTTCAGCAACTGGGCATGTTGATGACCACCTGGCAGGCGACGACCTTCCTGATTGGCGAATACTTCACCGAAACCGACACCAACCCGATCTTCACCGTGGCCGATGGCCTGATCTGGCTGCGCCAGAGCGTTCAGCGCAACTCCATGGTGCGAAAGATGGAAATCATGAAGATGCGCGGCCAGCCGACGCTGCCAGGGCTGCACACCTTCCGCATCGCGACGTCGGGGATCAAGGTCTTTGCACCCGCAGCGACAAATCTGACCGAAGCACCTCTGGAATTCCCTATCAAACGCCTGAAAATGGGCGTGCCACAGCTCGACGAGATGCTTGGCGGCGGCCTGCCCCGTGGTTACTCCTTGCTGGTGGCCGGGCCGTCGGGCTCGGGCAAAAGTATTCTGGCGTCCACCTTCCTGGCCGAGGGCGCGCGCAATGGTGAAACCGGTGTGATCGCGGTGTTTGAACAACGGCCTAATCACTCCCAGAACGCCACCCTTTCGAGCCTGATCGAGAGCGGACAGGTCGGTCTGGTGGACAGCCGCGCCGCGGACCTGTCCATCGACGAAATCGTGCATTTGCTGTTGAGCGAAATCACCCGATTAAAAGCGACCCGCGTGGTCATCGATTCGCTGTCAGGTTTCGAACTGGCGCTCGCACCGACCTTCCGAGAAGACTTTCGCGAGTCGCTGTCGCGCATGGTCACTGCTTTGACGAGCGCCGGGGTCAGCGTGTTGATGACCTCGGAGCTGGAAGACCGCTACACCGACCTGCGCTTCAGCCCTTACGGCACGGCATTTCTCACCGACGCAATCATTGTTCAGCGCTACATCGAAGTGCAGAGCCGTTTGCTGCGCATCATGGCCGTGGTCAAGGTGCGGGCCAGCGCCCATTCCGATGAGTTGCGCCAGTACCACATCGACAATAACGGTTTGCAGATCGGCGAGATGTTACCGGAGCAGGAAGGTTTGCTCGGGGGTCGGCCAACCCAACGGTCCCTTGGAAACGACAATGCGTGAGTCAAGGTCATGAGCACGGCCGATAGCAAGAACGAAGAAGCGAAGGCCACTGCCGCTCGCGAACTTTTCCTGCTGGGCCAGAAAACTGTTGAGGCACGGGCGGTGCTGGCGGCGCTGCAAAAAGAATTGAGCGAAGCCAACACCCGGCTGGTCGATAGCCAGCAGGTCGAGCAACTGATCGAGGCCAATCAGCAATTGGTGCTGGCCATTTTGCTGGCGCAGTCCGATGCAGAAAAACCAAAACGCACGCAGGAAGAACAACGACTGTTCCTGGAAATGCGCGAAGCCAACGCGCAATTGGTCATCGCGGCCCTCAGCGCGCAAGACCTGCAAGCCTCAGCCGAACGAACCCTGGAACAACAACGCAACATCCTCACCCTGGTGGCCCACGAACTGCGCAACCCGCTGACGCCCATCAGCATGATCGCCGGCCGACTGGTGCGTGTGCCCAGCGAAGAGCTGCCGCGCATGCAGGCGTTGATCGAAAGCCAGGTGCAGCACATGTCGCGGCTGGTGGACGATTTGCTCGACGTCTCCCGCGCCAGCACCGGCAAGCTGCGCCTCGATTGCCGCATCGTGGACATGGTGCAGATCATCCATCAGGCCATCGACGTGTGCAGCCCGGTGATGACGGCTCACCATTTGCACTTCACCGCCGAGCTGCCCGAGTGCGCGTTGGCAGTGAATGGTGACCCAGTGCGCCTTACGCAGATTCTCGGCAACCTGCTGGGCAACGCGGCCAAGTACACACCGGAGGGAGGCGATGTCACGCTTTCGGTCACGACCAAGGACGACGTGCTGGAGATGAGCATTTGCGATGACGGCATCGGTATTTCCGCCCAGGCCCTGCCGTTTATCTTCGAGCCGTTTGTGCAGGACGTTCACGCCATCGGCTTCAACGGTGCAGGCCTTGGCATTGGCCTGACGGTGGTGCGCGAGCTGGTCGAAGCCCATGGCGGCACGGTGATCGGCATGAGCGACGGCGACGGCAAAGGCAGCACCTTTATCGTGACATTGCCGCTGGCGATTTGAGTTTTTCCGCTGGCCACGCAATGCTTGCGCGACGATCCCCGTGAACCGGAGCGCCCTATGCCGCTGTTGTCCCTGTCCTGTAAACGCTTGACGCTAGTGGTGCTCGACCCTGAACAGGCGGCGCTGGAAAGCGACTTCTACCGGCGCAACCTGAGGCATCTCGCCCGGTGGTCGCCGATTCGCCCCGTCGATTACCACAGCCCTGAACGCATCCGCCCGCGCCTTGAGGTGCAAGCCAGTGCTTTCCAGGCCGGTCTGGCGGTGCATTTCGCGCTCCTGGATCCGGACAACGGCCAGATGATCGGCGCCTGCAACTTCAGCGGCATCACTCGCGGGGCGTTTCAGGCCTGCTATCTCGGTTACCACATCGACGAAACCCATCAGGGCCAGGGCTTGATGCAGGAAGCACTGGAAGCGGGAATCGGCTATATGTTCGATGAGCAGAAACTGCACCGGATCATGGCCAATTACATCCCTGGCAATGAACGCAGTGCACGGTTGCTGGAGCGCCTGGGCTTTGAGCGCGAGGGCTATGCAAAGGCCTACCTGAGTATCGCCGGGCGCTGGCAGGATCATGTGCTGACAGCGTTGATCAACCCGGCGCCGAATGCAGGGTACCGCTAAGCGCTCATCGTGTTATTGCACGACCACCTTTTGCGCAACGTCGGGCAACAGGCAGCCTTTGGCCATCCACTGACAATCCCGGTCCCAACGATAACCGGTTTCCAGGTTGCCTCGATCGTCATAGTAGGTCAGCCGCAAGTGGCTGGGATTCAAATCAAGTTTGGCAAAACCGGCGTGTGCGGTGGCAAACGAGGTGTCCTGCGCTGCGGCGCCAACGGCGTAGAGTTTCTGGCCCCCGGCCCCGGAAACCACCCAGGCTGGCTCGGCGGCGCGTAGCAGCAGTTGCTGGTTGTGGTCGTGTCCGGCCAGGAACATGTCGACCTTGTTGCGTTCCAGTGCGGGCAACAACAGGTTGACCAGTTCACTGTCCTCACCATGCTGGCCATGATTGCGGACCGGGTGATGGGCCGCCGCAATGCGCCATACAGGTGCCGGTCCCGGTTGCTGGAAGGCTTGCTCAAGCATGTCGATCTGACGCTGAAAGGATTCCCGTGGCGCCGAGGTGTCGAGGAACACCATTCGCACCAACGGTCGACCATCGACGCTGCCAAAATCCTTGACGTAGAAGTTGCTCGACATCTGCCAGCGACCCGAGCCCTTGCGCTGCCGGCCATATTCGAGTTCGACCTGTTGCGACTTGGGATAATCGTGATTGCCCAGTACGGCGTAAAACGGCACATGACTCAGCCACTGGCCCCAATAGACGCGCTCGAATTTCATTTGCCAGGCAAGGTCGTGGGTACTGGTCAGCGGTTTGCCATAGAAGTTGTCGCCCAACAGCACGACCATGTCCAGCCGCCCGTCTCTGGCCGCGACTCGCTCCATGGCCTGCCCCACTCGCCACTGTTGCAGATCGCCGCTGCCCTGATCGCCCAAGGCGATCATCGACACGGTGGAAGGATCCAGACCACTCAACGGAACAAACGGCGCCGGCGGTGTAAATATCCAGTACCCGACTATCGCTGCGCCAATCAGTAGGATGACCGCGACGATGCTTAACCTGCGAACAGCTTTTCCGGGCACAAACCGTTTTGCAGCCGGCGATGGCATTGGGGGGCGTTTCAATCAAGGACTCACTTGGCATGGCCAGCCAGGCATTAAGGGAAAGCAAGGGTTGCTATTAATAGATCACACCAGTTGTTCACACTTTGTTAAGAGTTCGCCCCGTATACCTTTTTTAGCCCCTTGTATTTAAGTAGGAGCGAGCCTGCTCGCGAAGGCAATCTCCCGACTCCCCCCACAAGACAGACAACAAAAAACCCGCCCCCCCTCTTCAGGGTTGGCGGGTTTTGTCGTTCAAGTCTTTTGAATCAGCTAGCCGTCTGCGGCTGTGCAACGCTTTCAGGCCGCTCATGCGCTTGCAGCACCGGTTGCTCCAGCCGCGCTCGCCCATAGAACGCCAGTGCTGTCAGCAAACACGCCAGCCATATGAAGATCCCGGACCAGAAGGTGTGGGACATGTAGTGCCAGCCTTGCAGAACCCGCGTCGTGCCGTAGACGAAACCGAGCAGCAGCGAGCCGTACATCACCGCTTTGGAATAGCGCCAGCGGTAGCGACGTGCCACGAAGTACAACGCCAGCATGGTGAAGCCGCCCGAGGCATGTCCGCCCGGCCAGCAGCGACCTGCCCCAGCGACTTTCAGCAGATCAAAATTCTCATACCACTCCTTGTGCTCGATTTTCCCGCCGTACTGGGTCGTTTCGATCGGGCAGTACACGCTGGTGTGGCCCTTGAGGTAGTGGATCACACCGGTGCTGATGGAGAACGCGAACACCACGTAGAGGAAGTCCCGACGGTGCTTGCTGGCGAACCGAAGCACCGGCGCGACTTTGATTTTTTCCAGGAATGCGATGATTTTCGAATGCTTTTCCGCCTTCAGGCGCGGCCAGAGAAACGACAGCAAGGCGCCGATGATCGCTATCTCACCGGTCCAGTTCGGGATGATCCGCGCCCACTTATGGGTGATCTTTTCGAACAGATGAACATGATCCAGCGGAAACGTCTGCGTGACTGGATCATAAAAAAGATCACTGAACGCGATGTCGATTTTAGTCAGGTCGAACAGCAGGAAAACCACGGCCGCACAGGCCAGCGGAATGCCGAAGTTCACCCAGTAAAAGCGGTAGCGGGAAGAAGTCAGCATGGTGTGTCCTGATCCAGAAAGTGAATTCATTCGGCGATCACCGAGTGCCAATCCGAGGCTTCGATGACACCGAGCATCCGGGGTGCCTGAGGCGTTTCGGCCGAGATAAACAAAGAAGCGCCGTAGCCGAGGGTAGCGGTCGGCAATTTGAGGTCTTTCTCAAGTTGTGACATGCATTCGCTGTGGGTCACCAGAATCAGGTTTCGCCCGGCAACCTTGTGCGCCAGAGCGTCGCGCAGCATGGTGCCCTTGCAATTGATCAACCATTCGTCACCGACCCCGACTTTGTTGAACATGTAGCCGGCGGTCTGCGCTGTACGGAGGACGGGACTGTTGTAGATGTCGGTTTTGTTCAGGCCCAGTTGTTCGAACTGCGCACCAACACCCACCGCGACGCTGCGAGAGCGTTCGGTAATGCCATCGTTACCGTTCAGACAGGCGGCGCTGGAGTGATCGCAGCGTTCAACGTGACGCACCAGCACGATCACGTTGCCCTTGGCCCAATCGACCTTCAACGCCCGGGCGCCGACCACATTACCGTGGGCCAGGTCCGGTACAGCGGCAGGATGCAACAGCCAGACCGTCAGCGCAATCACCAACAGCGCCGAGGCGAACACGACAGCCGCATTACGATAAAGGGCCAAACGGCTCAGATCAATCGAGCGTTTTACCCCGAACAGACTCAGTCTCAATACCACATCAAACCGCCTCGCCGGCACGCATCACTTTCTTCGGTGCGGCGAGAGTAAAGAGGCTGGCGTCGGCAGTCGGTGAAACACATGTGAAAAAAAGCTTAAGACTGCACGCAAGTCTCGTTACACATCTGTCCTGCAAAAACCATTCAGCTCTCGTAATGGCTGCCGATACAGTCCTGCTACACACCTTGCTGGCGACCAAAAACAACAATCTTCCAGCCAACCGACGATCTAGAAGCACTACGTTCCTGGAGGACTTTTGATGAATAGCTGGTTCGGCAATATCAGCGTGAACATGAAGCTGGGCTTGGGGTTCGGCCTGGTCCTGGTCCTGACCTGCGTCCTCGCCCTGACCGGCTGGACGAGCCTGGGCGGATTGATTGACCGCAGCAACTGGATGAGCGACATCACCCAGCTTAATGCTGGCCTGACCAAGCTGCGTGTGGTTCGCCTGCAATACATGCTGACCAACGGCGACGAAACCGCCGCACAGAACGTCGAAACCACGCTCGAGGCGTTCTCCGCTCAGCAACAAGCGCTGCTGGTGAAATTCAAGAGCCCGGAAAACCTCAAGCTGCTCAAAGAGCAAGGCGCCGTCATCGACGCCTACAAGACGTCCCTGAACAAAATGCGCAGCGCCTACCGCACCGGCAATAGCGCGCGCGACGCCATGGGCGCCAATGCCGACACCGCCAACACGCTGATCAACGCCATCAACACCCGCGTGCAGCAAATGCCTCTGAGCGACCAACGCTTCGAACAATTCCAGGCCATCACGGCGGCCAAGGAAGCCTTCTTGCTGGCCCGCTACGAAGTGCGCGGCTACACCGCGACCACCAACGCCGAGACCGAGCAAAAAGCCGTCGGCCAACTGGACGTGGCCATCGCCAGCCTGAAACCCCTCAATGTGCATTTCGCCGACACTCAGCAAGACGCCCTGCGTCAGCTGGAAACCGCACTGACCAACTACCGCAGCGCCTTGCAGGCTTATAAAGCAGCGAACAGCGATGCGGTGCAGGCGCGCAAGGAAATGACCGACCAGGGCGCCGCCATCGTGACGCTGAGTGATCAGCTGTATCAGATCCAGCTCGACCGCCGTGACGTCGAAAGCGCCCAGGCTCGCACCCTGCAGCTGATCAGCACCTTGCTGGCGTTGCTGGTGGGCATCATTGCCGCCGTGATCATCACCCGTCAGATTACCGGCCCGCTGCGCGACACTTTGGCCGTGGTTGAGCGCATCGCCAGCGGCGACCTGTCCCAGGACGTCAAAGTGACTCGTCGCGACGAACTCGGCGTGTTGCAACAAGGCATCGCTCGCATGGGCGTGACCCTGCGCGATTTGATCAGCGGCATCCGCGACGGCGTCACCCAGATCGCCAGCGCCGCCGAAGAATTGTCGGCCGTGACCGAGCAAACCAGCGCCGGGGTGAACAGCCAAAAGATCGAAACCGATCAAGTGGCCACCGCCATGCACGAGATGACTGCCACCGTGCAGGAAGTCGCGCGCAACGCCGAAGAAGCCTCCCAGGCAGCGGCCGCTGCTGATGGCGAAGCCCGTGAAGGCGACAAGGTGGTGAACGAAGCCATCGCCCAGATCGAACGCCTGGCCACTGAAGTGGCGCGCTCCACCGAAGCCATGAGCGTGCTGCAACAGGAAAGCGACAAGATCGGCAGCGTCATGGACGTGATCAAGGCCGTGGCCGAACAGACCAACCTGCTGGCGCTCAACGCCGCTATCGAAGCCGCCCGTGCCGGTGAAGCCGGTCGTGGTTTTGCCGTGGTTGCCGACGAAGTCCGTGGCCTGGCTCAGCGCACGCAGAAATCCACCGAAGAAATCGAAGGCCTGGTGGCCGGTCTGCAGAACGGCACACAACAAGTGTCGGCGGTGATGAACAACAGCCGCGCCCTGACCGACAGCAGCGTCGCGCTGACTCGCAAGGCTGGCGTGTCACTGGAAAACATCACCCGCACGGTATCCAACATCCAGTCGATGAACCAGCAGATCGCCGCCGCCGCCGAGCAACAAAGCGCGGTGGCCGAAGAGATCAGCCGCAGCATCATCAACGTGCGCGACGTGTCCGAACAGACCGCCGCCGCCAGCGACGAAACCGCTGCGTCCAGTGTCGAACTGGCGCGGTTGGGAAATCAGTTGCAGATGATGGTCAGCCACTTCCGGGTGTAATCCCTCGCGCAACCGGACCCCGGCAGCCTGATGCTGCCGGGGGCACCCGGCCAACCCAACGCAAATATGCCGCTGGCCCCGGGCAAGACCGCAGCATTAAAACGGCCTACGATTCGTCAAGATTTTTCCCCGACCAAGCAGCGAGTTTTCCATTCACTCATAAAACGAACGGCTGACGGTACTTGCCGTCATGACGCAGTAATGTCGAGCTCCGCCTACGAGGAGTCTCATCGTCATGAACAACCTGTTTGCCTCGCAACTGGAAACCAGTGATTCGCCTGCAACGGATAAAGACAAACGACTGCTATTGGCAAACAGACGCCCTGATCTGGCGGATTTATGGATAGATCCAAGCAGCACGTTCGACCCGCAACCCATGCTCAAGATTATTAATGAGCTGTTGGATAAAAGTATTCAGAAGGCACTGGAGACCACCTCCGAGAATGACATATCGACATACAGCGTATTGGCAAATAGACGCTATCCCTTTGCGTTGCCCTATAACGTTTCCCACCATCAGTGCCTGCTGGGTCTCAGTGGTCATAAACCATCCCTGGGGGCCTTGAACTACCTCATCAGCACTCGACTGCCCATTAATGAGCACTTCGACAATCAATATGGTCAGGTGCTCTCATCTTCTCCCGCTGAAGCCCAAGAGTTATTGTCGGGCCTAAGCCCTCAACAACAAGCGCTACTGACCGAACCTGCGCAGGACGAGCAGCCGCAGACCGGAACAACGCTCACCACAGCGCAACAGAAGCGCAAAGATGACTATTGGACAAAGCTCTATGGCACATCCGAACCCGCCAGCCTGAGCAACATGACTAGTTTTATGAAGCGTACCGAATTGAATGCCCAGCAAATCGAAGCGCTGCTCTCACAAGGCAAACATGCTCCGCGCCATCCGAGTAATTACCCAGAGACAGGTACACCTCCCCACCCCTATGGTGCTCTTTATATAAACGGCCCTTTCACCACCTCCAACTTGGAAATTCTTAACGAGGCGGGCAAAAAAACAATTGCCCAGGCGACAGAGCAACGACTAATACGCCTGCAACGGATGATCCGCTTGCAACGTTGGTCGGGTATTTCTTTTGCTGAATTGGACGCGCTGATCATCAGCGCCTTTGAATCGCGAAGTTCGCGCAACGCGCTCATGCAGTTAGATACTCATACCGTGCGTACTTTGGGTGTTTATCGCTACCTGAACCGACAGTACTCGATCACCGCTGAAGAATTTGCAGCCTTGCTTTATCAGGTATCAACCGATACCAATAGTGATACTCCGGCCTTATTCGACCGCGTATTCAACCCCGCCCGATTGTTCGACACGCCACTGGCACTTGATGGTCGGACATTCTCCACCGACGATGCGACCTCTGCCTCTCACACCATACTGCAGCATTTGAGTGCGAGCCTTGGTCTGCCCATGACCGATGATTCGCTGTTATTGATAGTCAAGAATACGCAGCGACACCTTGGCTGTCTGAAATGCGACTTGAGCACCCTGTCATCAATTTACCGACAAGCGCGAATAGCCCAAATGTTTGGAGTTTCGGTCGCTGATTGCGCAGCGCTCGCACGTTTGATGGCAGGTGAAAGTACCTCTAAATGCCTGGCAATTGGACACGTCCGGGACAACCAGACAATTCGGATAAAAATCAGAAATTCCGACGAGTCACTTGAGCTCCTTGCACGTTTTCGCATGCCTGGCCAGACGGCTTCCACGGTCACCACGCGACTCATGTCTGGATCAACCCTGACAACCAGTACTTCGAAATTTGCCAACAGCGAAATGGCGGGATCACTTTTCATCCGTTTGCCGGGAACGGTGACTGATGAAGATATCGATGAGGATGATGTCCCCAGCATTGTAATCAAACAGTTGCCGACGGTAGCAGCCAATACGTCGATCTCTCTGGAGGGGTACCTGATAGAGCTGCCAGGCAGCAATCTTGATGCATTTATACAAAATAAAAATTTGTCGGCGATCGTGGCGCTGTCGCCACGCAAAGTAAGCCCGAACGCTCTTCCTGACACGAGTAACTACACCGATGTAACGCTGACGAACGCTCATCAGGAAATCAATGAACTCAACATTAGCGATGTCATTCTACAAATGGACTGGATCACGAAGTGGCTCAGCGAATCGGTGTACAACATCCCTACATTGCGATATCTACTGGCGCCCATCAGCGGCGATGATCATTCGTTTCGGGGCTTGCAGCAGTACCTGACAAAATTGAACAGCGACACCGTCAAGTGCGCGGTCACATCGGAAGAAATAGCAAAGCTGTCGCTTCCCAAATCAATCGAATGGCGCACTCTGATGGCAGCTGAACTGCTGGATGCGCAGGGCCTGATAAAAAATTTCGCACCCGCCATCGAAGACGATGTACCACTGCAACTGGACGCTGCGCTAGCACGCATACTCAATCCGTTACAGCTAGCCAAGGCAATTGACGACAGCTGCAAAAAAAAACTCAAAGACCTGCTGCTGACTGCCCATGAGCGGCAACTGCACCTGATCGAAAAGCTTTTGCAAGAAATCTGCATGCTCCCGATGAATTGCGCAAAGGCAGTGCTGTATTGGGCAAACACGTCTACCCACACAATCTTGACCGACGCTCTGAACAACACTCTACCAGCCCCGCTTGCCCAGACACTTGCACCCGTTATGCGCCACGCCGCAGCAGCCGTTCAACTGCATCTAAGCAACAGCGCCCTGCGCCAGTTCCTAAGCCATCCCGATTGGTTGGAACCTGCAAATACGCGGTTGGCAATGACCTTGGGCAACTTGTATTGGCTGGATCGCTTCAATCATTGCATGACCACCTATCACCATCCTGAAGAAGACTTGCTGAGTTACCTGCGCCTCGCCAATTCAGACTCTGCCAATGCGGCCACCATGAACGGTTTTCTGGCCAAACTGCTGAATGGGTCAGAAGCTGAAATCACCAACTTGACCGCGAAGCTGCCAGATCGCCATGCGCGCACGATGAAGGACCTGGATTGGGTCATGCGCTCCCTCACCGCCTGCACAGCCACGGGACTATCCGTCGCATCACTACTCGGCGCTACCGCCCTGAAAAACAACAGCCCAGCCAGCGCCTGGAAGTCTGTCGGTGAAGCCGTCATGGCCGCCAGTCATTGATCCCATTACATGCTCAAGGAATGAACATGTCCGCAACCATTGAAAAGCAACTTAACGAAACCCTGCGTGATACTCAGCTTGCCCTGTACCTGCACGAATTTGTGCCCCAAAACGAGACCTTGGTGAGACTTGGGATCGCAGAGCATTTACTGACCGCCAACGACCTGTACCAATACTGGTTGCTGGATGTCCTGGTCAGTCAGGACGTGCCCACTACCCCGGTAGCCTGTGCCATTGCAAGCCTGCAGCAATACATCAACAGTATTCTCGCCAATATGGAACCCGGTTATCACACCGCGGACATTCCGGCAGACCAGATCGAAACCTGGCGTACCGTGATGCATCACTACCCCACGTGGGCGGCAAATCAGCAGCTTCATTATTTCCCGGCGGTTTATCTGGACCCGACCCTTCGCCAGACCAGAACCGAAAGCTTCCAGAGTCTAGAAAATGACATCAACCAAAACCAACTTAGCGCTGAGTCTGTACAAACGGCAGTACTGGCTTATTTGGGCAGGCTCGAGGAAGTGGCCAACTTAAATACACTCAACGGCTATATAGACGGGGCAGATTTCGCCAACAGCGTTTATTACTTCATTGCCAAATCCCGCGCAGCGAACACCTATTACTGGCGATCTCTGAATATGGCAAAGCGCCCCAATACGCATGAGCCTCCAACTTCCGGCGCCCCTCAGGCCAAGTACGATGCGCCCGAGCCCCAGGCTTGGTCAGAGTGGCACCGTATCAATTTGCCCATCAACGAAAACACGATTGAACAAACCATCCGCCCGGTCATGTTTAACAATCGCTTATACGTCATATGGGCCGAATGCATCTTTCAAGACAACACTCATGCTGCCAGCCCAGCAGAACCCACCCGAAAATCCACGAACCCGCAATTTCGTTTAAACCTGTGTTACAAAAAATATGACGACAGCTGGAGCACTCCACAAACTTGCCAGCAAGTTTACGCTTCGCAGGAGTTCTTGCATGACCTGGCGTCAAGCGAAATCAACAAGTGCACTAACACCGTTGCCACGCAGAATGACAAGCATCTATTTCTCGCACTGTACGTTAAAGACAAGCCTTCTCAAGCTAACGGTAAAGCAAACAATTTTTTCTGGATGTCAGTGAGTATCGACAAAGACTTCAACACCATCGAAAAGGACGAAGATCCCATTGAAAAGAAAATCCGATCGCTTACCGAGAAATCGGGCAGTTCTACACGAGCACTGCAATACAAACTTCCTGATGAACAAAACCTCGAAACATTCAGACCTCCAATAATCAAAACTCGCCTCGATGAGCAATCAGGCAACATACAGTACGTTGACTTCTCATCGTCAACAATCAAACTCAGCGACGGGAAGAAGGGAAAGATTGAAGTTCCCAACCGCTCCGGGATTCGGCTGAACATCACGTTCACCCGACATTTGATCGATCGTGCCGAGACCAGCATGAACACATTGCTGAGCTGGGAGACTCAGCATCTTGAAGAACCGCCGCTGGAAAGTGGCGGTAAAACGGAAAAAATGAATTTCTACGGTGCCTATGGGCGGTACTTCGTGGAGTTGTTTGTGTACTTGCCATGGTTGATCGCCCACCGTTTCAACCAGTCATCTCAATACAACGAAGCCGAACGCTGGTTGCAATACCTGTTCGACCCGGGCCGTAAAAAAATCGCGGATGGCAATCCTGACTACTGGAACGCCGTGCCCTTGCTCAACGCCTCTTCAACCCCAGCGCCCGGCCAACTGAGCTATGCAATCCAGGGCCCCCAGGATCCTCATCAAATTGCCCTGAGCCACCCGGTACCGGTTTCACGCTAACGCCAGAAGGACGCCCCTTTAAACCCTTTGAGGCATTGAGCCAGCTCAATCACCAAGAGCAATTTCAGCTCATTGACCTAAGAGGAGAAGGACTGCCTGGCATTCTTCATCGAACGGATAAAAGTTGGCGATACAGCTCGCCTGTGCGCGACGAGAAAGGTGGCGATCACGTGACGTATGCACCGTGGAGCGAGCTGCTTCAGATCCCGATGTCAGACCACCGAAAACCCACACGACAGTATCTGGCCGACCTGAATGGGGACAGTCGTCCAGACTGGATCGTAGCTCACCCTGAGCTATGCGGTTTCTTCACACAGGATTCAAACGGAAACTGGTCCGGTTTCACACCTTTTGACGCGGTTCCCAACGAGTTTTTTCATCCTCAAGGACAGCTGGCAAACGTGATAAGGACTGGCCGTAACGATCTGATATTGATCGGCCCCCGCAGCGTGCGCCTGTATAGCAATCAGGAAACAGGCCAGTTTGGCGCCGCCACCGAAATGCCACGAGGCCGCGAAGAAGATGATTTACCACTGCCCGGTAACTTACCCGGTGAGCTGGTGGCTTTCAGCGATCTATTGGGCAGCGGTCAACAACACTTGGTTCGTATTCGACACAACGAAGTGAAATGCTGGCCCAATTTGGGTCACGGACGCTTTGGTAAGGGTCGCGTAATGGCTTCTCTGGACTTTTCCTACGAGCACTTCGATGCATCGCACATCCTGCTGGCCGACCTGGATGGCTCGGGTTCCGCAGACCTGATTTATCTACAACCCGATTGCGCAAGGATTTTCATGAACCGCGGCGGCAACGGTTTTGCGCCTGCCGTGGCTTTACCCTGGCCAGAAGGGCTACGCCATGACCGATTCTGCAAGGTCAGCGCAATCGATCTGCAGGGGCTTGGCTGTTCAAGTCTTGTGTTTACGGTCCCGGGGGATACTCGCCGTCACTGGCGCTGCGACTTTGTCGACACCAAGCCTTACTTGCTCGATTCCAGCAACAACAACATGGGGGCTGCCTGCAGCGTCAGTTATCGCAGCTCTGCCCAGGAATGGCTGGATGAAAAGAAGCAGTTGCTCGAAGACAATAAACCGGTGATTTCTCATCTACCATTTCCACTGTTTCTGGTAACGAATCAGAGCCAGAACGATGAAATTACCGGTAATAAACTGACCCAACACTTCAAATATCGTCGTGGTGTGTACGACAGTGTCGAGCGAGAGTTCCGGGGTTTCGGGCTGCTCATCCAAACCGATAACCCTACCGCCGGCCTTGATGCACAAGCCAGCCTGCATAACCCACCCATCCTGACAAAGACCTGGTTCCATACTGGCCAGCTCATAGACCCACTCAACCTTGATTACGACCAAAGTGACAAGGCAGCCATCGCGCTCAAAAAAACAATCCTGTCATTGGACAAAAACTCGATGCCGCCCGACGTGGCGGCCGGTATGGCGAATAACCGACAACGCGAGTTCGCTCAAGCACTGAGCGGGCGGACATTAAGAGTCGAAACGTTCGGCCTCGACAAAAAAAACGAAAAACAAAAAGCCCCCCTTTTCGGTTGTGCATCATCGATATCGGCTTGTTGAACTCCAGAGTATGGGTATGTATCAACCCTATTCGATCGTGCAGCCGTTGGTAGCGGAATCTATCCGCTATCAGTATGAGCGCATCCCTGAAGATCCTCGCTGTAGCCACACAATCAACCTTGAATGGGACGAGTATGGTCACCTCACCCACGGCGTAGAGATCAGCTACGCGCGGCGCAAAATACCTGCTGACACCCCGCCGTACACAAATGCCTGGCAGAACACATGGTGGAACGATAGCCATGACGAGGAGCAACAGTATTACTACGTGAGCGAAACCAAGGCTCAATTCATTCATGTCATTACCGATGATGCACGACGTCTGGGCTTGCCCTTTTTGCAGAGAACCAATGCGTTAAAGCTGCCGAAGGCGCCATTTACCGGCGGGTTATCACCTGGAGCCATCGACCATGAACAGTTGCTTGAACTGAGCGCCTCGCAATCCTGGAAAACCATGCAGGTCATGACAGGTCTGTCGACACAGCGTTACCGAAAACCTGATGCAAACAGCAATTACGATGAGGGCGAGGCCAGCATTGAAGGTTTAATTGCGTTCCAGGAAACCGCCGAATTCAATGACGTCGCCCTGGCTGCCTATGACGTACTTAAAGCAACGACACCGTCTTTTGATATGACCCGGCAATTGCAAAGCAGTGGCTACCAAAAAATGCCCATCGCTTTACCAACTGACCACGACTGGGATGAACGGAATCAACTGTGGTCCGCTCGTCGCGGTTTTATTACATACGATAATCTGGCAGGTTTTTACCGGCCATTGACTGTCAGGAAAAGCCAAAAACAGGGCCTGACAACCCTCACCTCAGATCCCTATTGCTGCTTAACCGCAACAATAAAACTACCCGACCAATGCACTACTCACCTGTCCAGAATTGACTATCGAACACTTCAGCCAACACGGTTGACCGACCCCAACGCGAACATACACGAAACTCAGTACAGCGCTCTAGGACAGGTACATGCCTTCACCTGGCACAAGGACGGCAGTTCGGGCTTCAGACCCTTGGACACTTATCAGCGCAACGCCGATGACCGTCCTGACATCGCCATTAATGATCCTGGCGCTGCACTCAAGGATATCGCGAGCACTTTTTACTACGACTCGCTGAGTTGGATGGGCAGAGTTCCCGACACTGCGGACAACCAGACCTGGCACAAAGATGCCGTAAAAAAAGGTGATTTGCTGCCCACCGGACACATACGCGCAAGCACCCGTGCTCGCCTTGCCAGATTGAGCCCCCAAACGCCCTACGAGCAAACGCTTCAAACGGCGATCGCCAGCGCGCAGCGTGAACCGGTTCACTGCGTGACGATGCAGGCGGACAGGCTCTATTCAGATAGCGAAAAGCAGATAAGGATCACCACCGTGTGCTGGGACGGCTTTGGCCGACAGCTGCAAAAAAAACAACGAGTGGACCCGGGTAAAGCCCTGGACATCAATGAAGACGGCACGTTGAAACTTGAAAACGACACAGTGCAAGAACGTGAAGTTAACTTTCGATGGCGTGTCAGCGAACGAATCGAATACGACAACAAAGGCTTGGTCATTCGAACTTATCGCCCCTATTTCAGCGGACGCCACCGCTACGTCAAGGATGACGCCCTGCGCAAATCAGGGCTGTGCGACAAGCACTTCTACGATCCGATGGGCCGCCTGCTTCGTGTCATCAATGCCAAGGGCGACGAGCGTTGGTATACCTATCATCCCTGGTATTCAACGACCGAGGACGAGAACGATACCCAGCCAGATACTGTGACTCAGGGAGGTGTTCAATGAGCACGTCTATTCATCGCCATACGCCCACGTTGAACGTCGTCGACGGTCGTGGTGTTCAAGTCCGCGAAGTGACCTACCTATGTAATGAATCCATCACCCGGCCCCAGGCACGCATCACTCGTCATTTGCATGACATCAATGGACAGGTGCTCGAGCAACGCTCGCATGCCAATGACAGAAATACGCCAGACCTCATGCAGATCAATAGCTTGTCGGGTGTTCTGTTAAAGACCTCAAGTATCGATGCAGGGTGGCAGCTGACGCTGTGTGGCGAAGCCGGCCAAGCGCTGCAGAGCTGGGACTCTCGCGGCAGCCATTGGCAAACAGAGTATGACGACCAGATACGTCCACAAGTGATTTACGAACAGCCCAGCGGCCAAGCCCGCCAGGCCATCCAGCGCTTTACCTACGCGGGCAACTCCAGTGCCCATGCGCGAAACAACCAGTGTGGACGCCTGACTCGCCATGATGATCAGGCAGGAAAGCGTTTGGTCTCTGTGTATGACCTGACAGGGCGAGTGCTGGAAGAGACGCGAGAGTTTGTGAAAGAACATCAGGGCGTGAGCTGGCCGCAAGCGCCCGATGACCGCGACAAGCTGCTTGAAGCCAAGAGCGCTTACACCACCACCTGGCGGTACGCACCAACGGGCGAAAACCTGGAACAGAAAGACGCAAAAGGAAATGTGCAACGTTTCTGGTTCGATGTCGCCGGCCAGCTCAAAAAAGTCACGTTGCAACTCAAGGGCAGCGCCGAGCAAAAACTGATCCTTGATGAGGTTATATACAACGCTCAAGGGCAGATCGAATCGCAAACCATGAACGGCAAGATCGTCAGCGAGGCAGTTTACACACCCGAAAATGGTCGCGTGACTCAGCGCACGATTTCGCGCGAGCAAGGCAGGGTTCTGCAAAAAATCCGCTATGCCTATGATGCTGTCGGCAATGTAGTGAGCATCCACGACCACACCAAACCGATCCAACACAACGCCAACCAACGTATCGAGCCGATCAGCACCTATGTCTACGATAGCCTTTATCAACTGATCAAGGCTTCGGGTCGTGAAGAGCAGGGAGCAAGCAGAGGTGCCCCGCTTCCCGATTGGTCGGCAAGGCCGGGAGACCGAAGCCGACTGCTCAACTTCACTGAGCACTACACCTACGATGATCGCGCCAATCTGGTCAAACTGCAGCACCGCCGCGAAGGCAACAACTACACCCGCGAAATGCATGTCGCCACTGACAGCAATCACGCATTGCCATGGACATCAGGCGATGTCGCCACCCGACATTGCAGAAGGTTTCGACAGCAACGGCAACTTGCAGTGGCTGCAGACAGGTCAACCCCTGCAATGGAACGCGAGCAACCAATTACAAAGCGTGATACTGATCGAACGCGACACTGAGGCCGCGGACACCGAAACCTATCTTTACGACGGCAACGGTCAGCGTGCCCGCAAACGACAGACGAAAAAAGTGCGCACCCTCACCAATGTTCGAGACGTGAGCTATCTGCCGGGGCTGGAAATCCGCGTCACCGACGCTCAAGAACTGGAGGTCATCACCCTTCAGGCTGGAGGCTGTTCGGTACACTGCCTCCATTGGAGCCGAGGCATCCCCCCGAAAATCACTAACGACGCTTTGCGTCACAACTTCATCGACCATTTGGGCTCAATGTCCCTGGAGCTGAACGCCGACGGCGAACTGACCAGCGAGGAGAGCTACTACCCCTTTGGTGGTACGGCGTGGAGGGCCGCGCGTAACGAGCTCGAGGCGAAATACAGAACCATCCGCTACTCAGGCAAAGAGCGCGACGCCAGCGGCCTTTATTATTATGGCCGACGCTATTACGCACCGTGGTTGCAGCGCTGGATCAGCCCCGACCCGGCGGGGGCCATGGATGGGTTGAATATGTATCAGTTCGTCGGCAACAACCCGGTCTCTCATCAAGATTACTTGGGTCTGATGAAGTACGAAATCGAACCCTACAGTGCCGGCGTCACTGGAGCTGTACCGCCAAGTGTTCACCAGCTTGCCAATCACAACAATTACAACCCGAACGGAATGACGTTCACAGCAGACATACCAGATACCCATAGGCATCAGCTGGCCTACGACCTTAACTGGACAACGCGGAGTCTGCTCTACACGGGAGCAGGCAACCAGATAGGGGACATACTTAACAGCGGTGAGATATCTTCTATGCTGACGGGTCATCTAAGAGCAAACCTGCGCCCAGGTGCTTCAAGCCAACTGGTGGCAGAACATGCCGTCGCAGCCAGTGCCGGACTGTGCGATGAGTTTGCAGCGGTCAGCTCACATTTGGCCGCCTCGTCATTGCGCGGATTCGGAACACCTGTCTTTATCGCACAAATACCCGGGCATACCTTTACCTTGCTCGGTGATAAGGCGGTGCAGGACCCGATAGTCGTCGACCCCTGGGTGTCTTATCCGATCCCGGATAAACTTTCGACCAGCCGCTACAACCACCCGAACTTGATTCAACACAACACATCGGCGGCCATGCCCCAAGACCCGAGATTTCACATATCAGTTGCCAACGTCGCAGCCCACGGGCCTCTGTACACCGGACCACTGCAACTATTGCCCAGGCCTCTGGATCAAGACATTCAACATGATCTCAACAGCAGCGGTGTAAGCAGCTGGATCTGGAATCAAATTTCATCACAACAGCACTCCAATGACGTTTGGGGTGTGACAAATAATGGCTTCATCAACTTCGCAGATGTTCCCCCGAACGATTGGTACAGGCTGGATGCCAGCGCGTTACTTCCTGATATCTATGCCATCACTCACCTGCAACAGCATCCTGCCCCATACAAAAGGCTATGAAACTCATACGCTAATCGTATTGGTGAACAGCAACCGATTGCCGAACGGATCAGTCACGGTCATGTCCTGGCTTCCCCAGGGCATGGCCTGGATTTGTGGATGGGCAAATTTGTAAGTCTTGGCCAGCAATTGCTGCTGGAACACTTCCAGTTCATCGGTCTCGATGCGCAACGCCGAGCCCGGTGTGCTGTCGCCGTGGTGTTCGGACAAATGCAGCACGCAATCGCCCCGGGACACTTGCAGGTACAACGGAAAGTTGGGCTCGAAACGATGCTGCCAGTCGATCTTGAATCCCAGGAAATCGACGTAGAACTCCACGGCCTTGATTTCATCGAAAATCCGCAGGATCGGGGTGGTTTTGCCGAAGCTCATGGAGTTGCTCCCAGACTGATAAGGCCCAGAGTGTAGCTGGGCGAGATGTCAGCGCTTCGGCTTGGCGGTGGCTTTCTTTAGTCTCAATGTGCCATCACTGTGACGCAGCACTCGGAATGTTTACTGGAAACCGTCACGCAAGTCCCCTTGCCGCGCCAGAAACCGCCCTTCCCTTCTGCCGTTCGCCTGCCCGTCGCTGTAACTCAAGACACCGTTGACCCAAACCCCATCGATACCTTCCGCCGCTCGTTGCGGATCATTGAAATCCGCCACATCGCGAATCGTCACAGGATCAAACAACACCAGATCCGCCCAATGTCCTTCACAGATTTCGCCACGCTCCTTCAAGCCAAATCGCGCCGCCGACAACCCGGTCATCTTGTGCACGGCGGTGTGCAGCGGAAACAGCCCCACATCGCGACTGAAATGTCCGAGCACGCGGGGGAATGCTCCCCACAAGCGCGGATGCGGGAACGGGTCTTCCGGTAGCCCGTCAGAGCCGACCATCGACAGCGGATGTGCAAGGATTCTTCGTACGTCGGCCTCGTCCATTCCGTAATACACCGCGCCAGCCGGTTGCAGGCGTCGAGCGGCATCAAGCAGCGGCAAGCCCCACTCGGCGGCGATGTCCATCAGGTCACGGCCGCCCTCTTCAGGGTGCGGTGTGGACCAGGTAATGGTGATGCGATGGGCGTCGGTGACTTGCTTGAGGTCCAGCGTCGAGGAACTCGCCGCGTAGGGATAACAGTCGCAGCCCACCGGGTGGGTTTTCGCCGCGTGTTCGAGGGCCGCCAACAGTTGCGGACTACGCCCCCAGTTACCGGCGCCGGCACATTTGAGGTGGGAAATGATCACCGGGGATTTCGCATGACGACCGATCTGGAATGCTTCGTCCATGGCCTCCAGCACCGGCTCGAATTCGCTGCGCAAATGGGTGGTATAAACCGCGCCGAACGCGGTCAGCTCTTCGGTCAATTGCATCACTTCATCGGTGGAAGCCGAGAACGCGTTGGCATAGGCAAGCCCCGTGGACAAGCCCAACGCACCGGCCTCAAGACTCTCGCGTAGTTGGTCGCGCATCGCGGTGATTTCATCGGGTGTGGCGGTTCGAAACAGGTCGTCGAGGTGGTTGCTGCGCAGCGCCGTGTGACCGACCAGTGCGGCCACGTTCAGCGTAGTGTTCGCCGCTTCGACGGCTGCGCGGTAGTCGCTGAACCTCGGATAAACGAACGCTGCTGCGGTGCCGAGCAGGTTCATCGGGTCGGGCGGATCGCCGCGCAAACTCACCGGCGACGCGCTGATCCCGCAGTTGCCGACAATCACTGTGGTCACGCCCTGGCTGAGCTTGGGCAGCATCTGCGGCTGGCGGATCACCACGGTGTCGTCGTGGGTATGCACGTCGATGAAACCTGGCGCCAATACGCGGCCGGCGGCGTCGATTTCTTCGGTGGCGCTGGCATCGTGCAAGTCGCCGATACGCTCGATGCGGCCGTTCAGAATCGCCACGTCGGCGGGATATCCCGGCGCGTTGCTGCCGTCGATAATCAGGGCGTTGCGGATCAGCGTGTCGTACATCATGTCAGTCTCCCAGCGGCAAGTGATCGTCGCCGCCGCGGTAATCGTCGAGGGCGAGCTTGATCCGCCGCAGACGCTCTTGATTGTCTTCAGGATTGGCCAGCGCCAGCTCGGTGGCGAGCACGTCGATGGCCAGCAACATGCCGTAGCGCGCCGCCGTGGGTTTATAGATGAACGAGGTCTCGACGCCTTGCAGCGGCAGCAGCACATCAGCCAATTGCGCCAGCGACGAGTCAGCCCGAGTGATGGCGAGAATTCGTGCGCCGTAGCTGCGCGCCAGCTCGACGGCCTCGAGCAGTTCGGGGGTGATGCCGGTCAGTGAACAGGCAATGACTGCGCGCTCGGCATCGAGGCTGGCGGCAGTGACGCGCATCATCACCGGGTCGTGGCACACCGCAATCGGGTAGCCAAATCGCACCAGCCGCACTTGCAATTCGTCACTGCACAAGGTCGAGCAGCCGCCCATTCCGAAGGCGTGAATCATCCGCGCCTTGCCCAGCAGCTTCACCGCATCGGCGAAACGTGATTCGTCGAAGGCCGACAGATGCTGGCGCAAGGTCGACTCGATATCGCTAACGATCTGCCCATAAAACGCCGACTGCTCGGGCGTGCCCGCCGGGTCCAAAAAGCGACTGCCGACACCGCTGGCCTGAGCCAGTTGCAGGCGCAGGTCACGCAAGTCGCGACAGCCAACGGTGCGGGCAAAACGCGACAGTGTGGCGGTGCTGACTTCCGCTCTCAGCGCCAGTTCATCGAGACTGGCGGCGGAGGCAAATCCTACGTCGTCGAGCATCAGTCGAGCGATGCGTCCTTCGCCCGCGCTGAAGGAATCCTGACGGGCGCGGATCTGGTAGAGGATGTCCATGGTGGGCGGCTCCGGCTAAAGCAGATAAGAAAGGCCCACGGTCAGACCGAAGGCGACCACCGAGATAATGGTTTCGAGCACTGTCCAGGTCTTGAAGGTCTGGGCGACGGTCATGTTGAAGTATTCCTTGATCAACCAGAAACCGCCGTCATTGACGTGGGAAAAGATAACCGACCCCGCGCCCGTCGCCAGCACCAACAGCTCTGGATGGGGATAACCCAGACCAATGGCCACCGGCGCGACGATGCCCGACGCGGTGGTCATGGCCACGGTGGCAGAACCGGTGGCGATGCGCATCAACGCCGCAAAAAGCCAGCCCATCAACAGCGGCGACAGGTGGAATACCTGGGCCAGGCTGACGATCTGGTCGGTGACGCCAGCGTCCACCAGAATCCGGTTCAAGCCACCGCCCGCGCCGACCAGCAAAGTGATGCTGGCAGTCGGTGCCAGGCATTCGTTGGTGAATTTGAGGATCGATTCGCGGTTGAAGCCTTGGGCCAGGCCAAGCGTCCAGAAGCTCAGCAAAGTCGCCAGCAGCAAGGCAATGACCGAATTGCCGATGAACAACAGAAACTGATTGAAACCGCTGCCCGGCGTGGAAATCAGATTGGCCCAGCCGCCGATCAGCATCAGCACCACCGGCAGCAGAATGGTCGCCATGGTGATGCCGAAACCCGGCAGGCTGTCGCGCGGTTCACGCTCAAGGAACTGACGCTCCAGCGGGTTATCTTCCGGCAGTTGAATGCGCGGCACGATGAACTTGGCGTACAGCGGACCGGCGATAATCGCGGTGGGAATCCCGATCAGGATCGCGTAAAGCAAGGTCTGCCCCACCGAGGCCTGATAGGCCTGCACCGCCAGCATCGCCGCCGGGTGCGGCGGCACCAGCGCATGAACCACCGAGAGCCCGGCGACCATCGGCAAACCAACCATCAGAATCGACACGCCCACGCGCCGCGCCACGGTAAAAGCAATCGGCACCAGCAGCACAAAACCGACTTCGAAGAACAGCGGCAGTCCTACAAGGAAAGCGATGCAAACCATCGCCCAGTGCGCATTTTTCTCACCGAAGCGGTCGATCAACGTTCGCGCCATCTGCTCGGCGCCCCCGGACTCGGCCATCATTTTGCCGAGCATCGTGCCCAGCGCGACCACCAACGCGATATGCCCCAGTGTCTTGCCGACACCCGCCTCGTACGCCCCCACCACGCCCGACGGTGGCATCCCCGCCAGCAGCGCCAGGCCGATGGACACCAAGGTGATGACGATGAACGGATTGAGCCGGTAACGGGCGATCAGAACGATCAGCGCGATGATGGCGATGGCGGCGTAAACCAGCAGCCAATAGCCGAAGGACGGTGTCATGCGGTACTCCTCGAAAGGGTCACGTCGAATGGGGCGTGAAACTCATAAAACATTTCGAGGTGTGATTTTCAAACGAGGTGAAAGTAATTTTCGTGGAGGGATAAGGGTTGTCGCGCTGAGGTATGGGCGGTCGCCGGTTATGAAAATCAAGGGGAGTTATTTACATGATCGTTCCCACACGGGGGAACGATCAGTTGTCAGTCTCAGTCGTGATTCACGCGGGCGCGCTTGAGCAGTTTCTTGCAGCGTTCGGACAAGTGCAGCACGCGCAGGTGCTTGCCGGCCTTGGCGTAGCGCTCGCGTAAGGTCTTGAGCGCGGCGATGGCCGAGTAGTCGACGAAGCTCAAGTGGCGACAGTCGATCGTCACCACGGACGGGTCATTGGCAGGATCGAATTGGTTGAGAAAAGGCGCAGTCGAGGCGAAGAACAGCGTTCCATGCAGTTGATAGAGCTTACTGCCGTCGGCTTCGATATGAGCGTCGGCATAGAGCTCGCGGGCCTGCTGCCAGGCAAAGTTGAGCGCCGCAATGATGATCCCGCAGAGCACTGCAGTGGCCAGATCGGTGAACACCGTAATGACCGTTACCGCGATGATCACCAACACGTCGTTCAGCGGCACCTTGTTCACCACCCGTAACGAAGCCCAGGCAAACGTCTGCTGCGACACCACGAACATCACCCCGACCAATGCAGCCAGCGGGATACGCTCGATCAGCGGCGAGAGGAAGAGGATGAACAGCAAAATCATCACCCCCGCCACCACACCGGACAGCCGACCACGACCGCCGGAACTGAGGTTGATCACCGTCTGGCCGATCATCGCGCAGCCACCCATGCCGCCAAACACACCGGAAACCATGTTGGCCGCCCCCAGCGCCACGCACTCACGATCCGGGTAGCCACGGCTCTCGGTGATCTCGTCGGTGAGGTTCAGAGTCAGCAGGGTTTCCAGCAAGCCGACCAACGCCATCAATATTGCGTAGGGAGCAATGATGCGCAGGGTTTCCAGGCTCCAAGGGATGTCTGGCAGCGCAAAGTTCGGCAAGCCACCGGCGATGTGCGCCATGTCGCCCAAGGTGCGGATCGGCAGATCGAGCAGATAAACCGCCAAACCAACGCCCAGAATCGCCACCAGCGCTGGCGGCACGGCGCGCGTCAAACGCGGCAGCAAGTAAACGATGGCCATCGTCACGGCAACCAGCCCTGCCATCAGGTACAGCGGCGTGCCGCTGAGCCAGACGTCACCGCTCTTGAAGTGTTCCAGCTGCGCCAAGGCAATGATGATCGCCAGACCGTTGACGAAGCCGAGCATCACCGGGTGCGGCACCATGCGCACCAGCTTGCCCAGTTTCAGCAACCCGAACGCCAGCATGATCAGCCCACCCAGCAGCACGGTCGCCAGCAAATACTGCACACCGTGCTGCACCACCAAAGCGACAATCACCACGGCCATCGATCCAGCAGCGCCAGACACCATGCCCGGCCGGCCACCGAAAAGCGCGGTCAAGGTGCAAATGATGAAAGCGCCGTAAAGCCCCATCAATGGATTGAGGTGCGCAACCAGCGCGAAGGCGATGCATTCGGGTAGCAGGGCGAAAGACGTGGTGAGTCCGGCCAGGACATCGGCGCGCAGACGTTTGGGTTTCATGGCTGACCTAAAATACAGGCGGGAAAAGAGGGGGCGGATGTTACGGAATTGAGGGCGGCCCGGCCAGTTGTTGGGCTGCTGAAAACGCCTTCGCGAGCGACGCGGTCTACAGCGAACTCAAACCATCTCGTCACGAATCCATTCAATCACCGATGTCCGCTTCGGCGCCCAGCCCAGCAACTCACGCGCATGTTTACCGCGAACCCGGCTGTTGGAGCCCAGGCCATAGTTGGCCATTTCATAACCCCACTCGGCTTCGGCCTCTTTGAGCGGCCAGTCTTTTGGCTCACCCAGATTCAGCGCCAGGGCAATCGCAGTGGTCATGTCGATGAACGACGCTTCACCGCTTTCGACGAAGTAGAAGGTGCCCGGCACATTTTTGGTCAGCGCCAGCAGGTACAGGGAAACCACGTCTTCGATGTGCACGTTGGACCAGATGTTCTGGCCTGTACCGACATGCCGGACCACACCACTTTTACGCGCCTGTTTCAGCAAACGCGGTAGCTGCACGCTGTCACGATTCACTCCCAGGCTGTGGCCATAGATCAGGGTGTTGCAGATCACTGCCGAGTTCACCCCGTCCTTCGCTGCGGCGAGGATCAGGTTGTCGATGGCCACGCGAGCAGCCTTGTCGACGCTAGGTGCCGGCAGGTTGTCTTCGTAATAGATAACGCCGCTGGATTTGCCGCCCGACGCATCGCCAACAATGCTCGAGCCGCTGGTGTGCAGGAACACTTTGTTGGAACCGCGAAGTGTATCGAGCAACGCTTCTACCGCGCCGCGATGGTCGCTGCTGGCGGCGTTGATCACGGCATCGGCAGCGCGGGCCTGTTCGGCCAGTAGTGCGCTGTCGTCAAGCGTGCCAATCACTGGGGTGATACCCAGAGCGATCAGTTCATTGGCTTGTTCGGTGCTGCGCACCAGACCGGTGACCTTGTGGCCGGCGCGGACCAGACCGGTGGCGATGGAGCCGCCGATGAAACCCGCGGCGCCGGTAATGAATACATTCATGGAGAAACTCCCTGCGTTAATAAGTGATGCAGCCAGTATCGAGTACCGATGCTTGTGGAAACAGACAGCGTTGCCCAATTCACTCTTGCGCAGGGGTCACGAATCAGCCCTTGAAATCCGCATTCGCATAAGCCGCCAATTTGCCCTGGATGAAGTCCAGAAAGCACTGAATCCGTAGGGCAAGTTGCGAGTTACGGTAGTACACCGCATTGATCGGCTGGCGATAGCCGCTGTTGAAATCCGCCAACAGCACCTGCAAACGGCCGGCGCGAATGTCGTCGATGGTCATGAAATGCGACAGACAGGCAATGCCCTGACCTTCCAGCACCAAGTGCCTGATCGTCTCGCCGCTGGACGCGCTGATTGAAGCCTGAATCGGCCAGCGATCACCATGCACGTAGCGCAACGGCCATTGGTTGAGGCCTTCGTTCTGGGTAAAGCCCAGCAGCGTGTGCCCGGACAAATCCGCCACTTCAACCGGTACACCGTGTTTTTCCAGATAGGCCGGGCTGGCAACGATGTGCAGCGGGCTGCACCCCAACGAGCGGGCATGCAACGTCGAGTCGGCGAGCGTGCCGATGCGGATGGCGATGTCGGTGCTTTGCTCGAGCAAATCGATGATCAAATCGTTGCTGTTGAGTTCCAGTTGGATGTCCGGATAGAGCCGGCGGAATTCGTCGATGTACGGCACGATGGCGTGCAGCATGAACGGCGATGCCGCATTGATCCGCAGACGCCCGGACGGCGTTTGCTGGCGTGAGGTCAGGCGTTCTTCGAGCTCGTCCATCTGATCGAGGATCAGCTTGGCGTGCTCGAAGAAGTACTTGCCCTCTTCGGTCAGGTCCATGCGCCGCGTGGTGCGGTTGATCAGCGTGGTATCGAGTTTCGCCTCCAGCCGCGACAGCGTACGGCTGACCGCTGAAGGCGTTTGCCCGACCTGTTCGGCCGCAGCGGAAATCGATCCGCATTCAATCACGCAGACGAAAATCTGCAACTCATCGGACCTGGCTTTCACGGATGCCCCTCATTCAAAACTGGCTTGATAGTAGCTGGATGCGGGGCAAAATGAACCTTACACCGGCAGGCTGAACACCTCGGTCAAATGCTGCTCATAGCGCGCGACATCGGCTTCGACCATGGGGCGCTTCATCACGGCATCTGATAAATGATCATGTCGACCCAGAGGAATTTGGCAACTTCCTCGGCGACGTCGTAACCCTCGTCGATGAAGGTGGCTTTCACGTCCACGCCGCCGCGAGCACGCCAAGACCCGCCCGGAAAAAACCGACGCCTTTGAAGCGTTTTTCAGCGCTTATGTGCAAGCGAGCCGCGCCGACCCCGGTTGCATCGAGTACCACATGCTGCGCGACAAACAGGACCCGACGCTGTTTATCTTCTACGCTACCCGCTGATCAGCAAATGGCCGCCGAGCACGCCCAGGCCGATGAAGAACACTCGTTTGAACAGCACGGTGCTGATCCGCTGGCGCAGCCATTGCCCCAGCAACATGCCGAGCACAGCCGGGATCAGCGCCAGCAATGACGCACTTAACTCACCACCGCCCAGTGCGCCACGCCACAACAGGCCGGCGGCCAGGGCCAGGGTCGAGACGGTGAAGGACAAGCCCAGCGCCTGCACCAGTTCATCCTTGCTCAAGCCCAACGCTTGCAGATAAGGCACGGCCGGAATCACGAAGACGCCGGTGGCCGAGGTGATGACGCCCGTCAACATGCCGCAAAGCGGACCGAGCCAACGCTCGGTGTGACGGCCAACACGTAAGGTCGGCAGCAACAATCCGCTCAACGCATAGAGCAACAGCGCCGCGCCCAATCCCCGCACGACCCAATGACCACCGGCCATGCCGATCCACAACGTGCCGGCCCCGGTGCCGATGAAGATCGCCAGCAACATCGGCCACAACCGATTGATCAACCCTCGCAGATGCCCACCGAATGCCAATTGCCAGACATTTGTGAGCGTCGCGGGGATGATCAACAGCGCGGCAGCCTGCGACGGCGCCATAGCCAGACCGAGTAAACCCATCGCGATGGTCGGCAGTCCGAGGCCGATCACACCCTTGATCATGCCGGCCAGCAGAAAGGTCGCGATGACCATCAAGGAAAGGGCTAGGCCGAGGTTTTGATAGAACGCGGCGAGAGTATTCATGGCGCTATCGTGGGCCTGGATTGGCCGCTTGAAAATCTAACATATACTGAGGCAGCCTCTTGTTTTGATAGAGGCTTGATCTTCGGGACACACCATGCACTTCGACCTGACCGACCTTCGCCTCTACCTGAACATCCTCGACAGCGGCAACATCACCGCCGGCGCGGCTCGCAGTCATCTGTCCCTGGCGGCGGCGAGTGCGCGCATCCGCGCCATGGAAGCTTCATTGGGGGTCGAGTTTCTGGAACGTGGTCGCCGCGGTGTCAGCCCCTCCCCGGCCGGCAAGGCCCTGGCGCAACACGCTCGCGTCCTGCTGCAACAGGCCGAACGCATGCAGCAGGATCTGGCCGAATACGCCAACGGCGTCAAAGGCCAGGTGCGGCTGCTGTGTAACACCACAGCGATGACCGAGTACCTGCCGGAGTTGCTCGCGGACTTTCTTCGCGGCCACCCCAACCTCGACATCGATCTGCAAGAACTGCCGAGTGCACGCATCACCCACGCCTTGCGCCAGGGTGCGGCAGACCTGGGCATCGTCTCTGATGCCGTGGAAACCGATGACCTGCAGACCCGCCCGTTTCGCGACGATCCGCTGGTGCTGATCATGCCCCGCGATCATCCGTTGGCACACGCAGGTGTCGTGAGCTTCAACGATACCTTGCACCACGACTATGTCGGTCTGAACGCCAACAGCGCGTTGGCGGTGTACCTGGAAGAACAGGCGCTGCACACCGGGTCACGCCTGCAAATCCGCATCCGCGCCGACGGTTTCGAGGGTGTGATGCGCATGGTCGCTCGAGGGGCCGGGCTGGCGATCGTGCCCCTCGCGGCGGTTGAGCGCTGGCGTGGTGAACAATCCTTCAAGAGCTTCGCCCTGCAAGAACCTTGGGCCACACGCAAACTGTTGCTCTGCGCTCGGGATTTCAGCGCATTGCCCGGTTATGCCAAAGCCCTGCTGCACGCCTTGACTCTCCCCTGAGGGGCAGACTTTACCCTTGAGTTTTCATCTTCAAGGACAGAGACGATGGGCAAACGAATTCTGGTGATTCTGGGTCATCCGGCGAGCAACAGTTTCTGCGGCGCTCTCGCCGAACGTTACGCACAGTCGGCGGTGCGCGCCGGGCATGAGGTGCGCCAGTTGTTTCTGGGCGCAATGGACTTTGACCCGGTGCTGCGTGAAGGTTATCAACAGGTCCAACCACTGGAAGCCGACTTGCGCCGCGCCCAGGCGGACATTGTGTGGGCCGAGCACCTGACGCTGGTGTATCCGATCTGGTGGGGCGGAATTCCGGCGTTGCTCAAGGGCTTTTTCGATCGAGTGTTCCTGCCGGGTTTCGCGTTCAAATACCGCGAAGGCAAAGCCTTTCCCGACAAACTCCTGCACGGCCGCAGCGCGCATTTGCTGGTGACCATGGACACGCCACCCTGGTATTACCGTTGGGTCTATCGCATGCCTGGACTGCATCAGGTACGCAAAACTACGCTCGCGTTCTGCGGCATCGAGCCACAACGCACGCTCACGTTCGGCCCGCTTCTCGGTTCCAGCGCCGACCAGCGTGAAACCTGGTTGCTGCAGGCACAGGCTATCGCCAGCCGCTGAGTCTGCCGATAATGCACCGGGCCTTACCACGGTAAAAAGGACTTTCCATGTACATCGGCCAAGCCGCGCAACGCTCCGGAACCACGATCAAGAGCATCCGCCATTACGAGTCGATCGGCCTGCTGCCTGCCGCTCAGCGGTTGGGAAAATACCGCGTCTACGACCAGCAAAGCGTTGACCTGCTGATCTTCATCAAGTGCGCGCAGCAGCTGGGTTTCAGGCTCAAGGAATTGCAGTCGATCTTCGCCGGACATCAAGGGCCGCAAATGCCGTGGGAACTGGCCCATCAGGTCATCGCCGCCAAGAAGCAGGAAATCAGCGAACGGATCGCTGCGCTGTCGCAGCAGCATTCGCAATTGGTCGAGTTCGAAGCCAGCCTCGAACGGAGCCGGTTCGATTGCCCGCTGAACAGTCTTTGAGGGCAATGCGCGTTTCTGGACAGCTCAATGTCGAGCACAGACAACTGACCGGTGGACGGGCGCTATAGGGTGCGACTTCAGTTCTTGAATCCACTGCCTGGAGTCGACATGACCGCACCTATTACCGTTCTTCGCGATACCCACCCACTGCCGGTACTCGACGCCTGCAAATGGGAAAAACTCGAAGGCGACCCGCACACCGTCAACCTCAACGCCTACACCAGCGAAGACGGCAGCAAAATCATGGGCACCTGGATCTGCACGCCGGGCAAATGGTATGTGGAATACGTGAAGTGGGAATACTGCGATTTCCGCGAGGGGTACTGCATCATCACCCCAGAGGGAAAGGAGCCGATCCATCTGCGCGCCGGTGACATTTTCGTCATTGAGCCGGGCATGAAAGGCACGTGGGAAGTGGTTGAAACCGTGCGTAAGTATTTCGTGTTTGCCTGATGCAAAAAAACCGGGAACCCGCCCGACGCGGGTTCCCGGAAAACCCCTTACTGGGGTTTGCGATAGCTGTTGATGATCGCCGAGAAGTCTTTGCCACCATCCCCACGCTGGCTCATCGCCTGATACAACTGCTGGGCCACCGCGCCGAGCACCACCGGCTGGTGCGCCTGACGCGCCGCTTCCGTGGCCAGCCCCAGATCCTTGAGCATCAGTTCGGCACCGAAACCGCCGGTATAACCGCGCGAGGCCGGCGCCGTTTCGACGATACCCGGCCACGGGTTGTACATCTCCGAACTCCAGCAACGGCCAGTGGAACTGTTGATGATCCCGGCCAGCACTGTTGTGTCGATGCCGAGCGCATCGCCCAGCGCCATGGCTTCGCTGACACCGACCATGGAGATCGCCAACAGCAGGTTGTTGCAGATCTTGGCAATTTGCCCGGTGCCGACTTCACCGCAATGGACGATGTTGCGGCCCATCTGCGCCAGCACTGGTTGCAGGGTGGCGAACAGCTCAGGGGTAGCGCCGACCATAAAGGTCAGGGTCCCGGCCGCCGCACCGCCAGTACCGCCCGACACAGGCGCATCCGCCATGGCCACGCCTTGCTTGGCCGCCGCCGCGGCAACATCACGCGCCGTCTGCGGATCGATGGTGCTGCAATCCACTGCCGGCACGCCCTTGGCGATACCCGCCAGTACGCCGTCTTCACCCAGCCACACGCTGCGCACATGCACAGCGGCTGGCAGCATGGTGACCACCAATTCTGCGCCTTGAGCGGCTTCACGCGCCGAAGCGCTGATGCTGCCGCCCAGTTGCTCCAGCTCTGCCAGAACAGTTTTGTTCAGATCGACCAGCCGCAGTGCATGGCCGGCCTTGATCAGGTTGCGCGCCATCGGCGCGCCCATGTTGCCGAGACCGATAAAAGCGATTTTCATGTCCGGCTCCTTAACGCAAGTTGATGGTGGTGTTCACACCGTCGTTGACGCTGTCGTCATCGAACCAGCGACTGGTGACAGTCTTGGTCTGAGTGTAGAACTGCACCACTTGCTTGCCATACGGACCGAGGTCGCCGAGCTTGGACCCGCGCGAACCGGTGAAGCTGAAGAACGGGACCGGCACCGGAATCGGGATGTTGATGCCAACCTGGCCGACGTCGATTTCAGTCTGGAATTTACGCGCCGCCGCACCGCTCTGGGTGAACAGGCCCGTGCCGTTGCCGAACGGGTTGGCGTTGACCAGTGCGATGGCCTCGTCGAGGGTATCGACTTCCAGCACCACCAGTACCGGACCGAAGATTTCCTGGGTGTAGATCTGCATCTCGGGTTTCACGCCTGAGAACAGGGTCGGGCCGACAAAGTTGCCTTTTTCGAAACCAGGAACGGTAACGTCGCGACCATCCAGCTCAAGCTTGGCGCCTTCCTTGATGCCGCTTTCGATCAGATCGAGAATCCGCGCCTTGGCACGTTTGGAAATCACCGGCCCCACATCAGTTCCCGGCTCACTGCCGGCATTCACTTTGAGTTTCTGCGCCAGTGCTTTCAGGTCTGGCAGCCATTGCTTGGCCGCGCCCACCAGCACCACCACGGACGTGGCCATGCAGCGTTGCCCGGCGGCGCCGAAACCAGCACCCACCAGTGCATTGAGCGCTTGTACGCGATTGGCATCCGGCAGCACCACGGCATGGTTCTTCGCGCCCATCATCGATTGCACGCGCTTGCCGTGTTTACCGGCCAGGTCGTAGACGTGAGTGCCGACGGCGGTCGAACCGACAAAGGAAACAGCCTTGATGTCTTTATGTGTGCAAAGCGCGTCCACCACATCCTTGCCGCCATGAACGACGTTAAGCACGCCCGCCGGAACACCAGCCTCGATCGCCAGTTCCACCAGCAGCATGGTCGACATCGGGTCCTGTTCGGACGGCTTGAGCACGAAGGTATTGCCGCAGGCGATGGCCATCGGGAACATCCACAGCGGAATCATCGCCGGGAAGTTGAACGGGGTGATGCCGGCGCAAACGCCGATTGGTTGACGCAGGGTGTAGGTATCGACGCCGCCAGCAACGTTCTCGGCGAACTCGCCCATTTGCAGGCTGCCGATGGAGCAGGCGTGCTCGACCACTTCCAGGCCGCGGAAGATATCGCCTTCAGCGTCGGCGATGGTTTTGCCTTGTTCGTTGCTGAGCACCACGGCGATGCGCTTGGAGTGTTCGCGAATCAACGCCTGGAGCTTGAGCATGATGCGCATCCGCGCGCCGATCGGCGTCAGCTTCCAGGTCTGGAAGGCGCGATGGGCGGCGCTGATGGCGGCGTCGACTTCAGAAGCCGTGGCAAACGGAACCTTGGCCAGCACTTGCTGGGTCGCCGGGTTGACGATGTCGTGCCACTCGGTGGTCTGGGACTCGACCCACTCGCCGTCGATCAACAGCTTTACCGTTTGGACAGTGGTTTCGTTTGGCGTGAGCGATGCGTTCATGTTGGGTCTCCGGGACGTTGTTCTTATTTAGAGAGCTATCTGGGGAGCCAAGGCGAGAATGTCGCCTTGAGATGAGACGTGTGTCGCGAATTGGTTGTCGGACTGTTTTTGGAGTATAGATGTGCAAACTTCTAATAAGAACGCACATAAAAGCCGGTCCATCATGCAAAAAAACATCACGTCCTTAGGCTCGTTGAACTGGGATGACCTCAAGTTTTTCCTTGAAGTCGCCCGCACCCGCAAGGCCAGCACTGCGGCCAAGCGCCTTGCGGTCGACTACACCACCGTGTCGAGGCGCATCAGCTCGCTGGAAGCGGCATTGGGCACGTTGCTGTTCGAGAAATCCCGGACCAGCGGTTTTGTCCTGACCGCCGAAGGCCAGCGGTTGCTCGGTTACGCCGAGTCGATCGAAAGCACGCTGCACATGGCCTGCGAGCAGGTTTCGGGCTCTGGCGTGGCGTTGTCCGGGCATGTGCGCATGGGCTGCACCGAAGGCTTCGGCAGCTTTTTCATCACTCCGCAGCTGAGCCATTTCGTCGACGCCTACCCGGCGATCTCGGTGGACATCCTGCCGCTGCCGCACTTCATCAGTTTGTCCAAGCGCGAGGCGGACATCGTCATCGCCCTGGAGCGCCCGGAGCATGGCCCGTACGTCTGCTGCAAACTCTGCGACTACAAATTACAGCTCTACGCAACTCAGGATTATCTGGATAAGCACCCACCGATCCGCCGCCCGGCAGACTTGGTTAAACATTCATTCATTAGTTATGTCGACGATCTGGCGTTCAGTTCGGAGCTGTTGTACCTGGCAAATGTGTTGCCCGGCGCCAGTGCCAACCTGCGCAGCACCAGTGTGATTGCGCAATTCGTGGCCGCACAGCAAGGGCGGTCGCTGGCGATTCTGCCGTGCTTCCTGGCAGCCCAGGATCCGCGATTGCTGCCGGTGTTGCCGGAAGAGATCAACATCACTCGGCAGTTCTGGATGTACTGTCGCGAAGACCTGCGCAAGCTCAAGCGGATTACCCTGTTGTGGGATTACATCCGCGCGGTCACTGAGCAGAATCAGGGGCTGTTGATGGGTGAAAGTCGCGAGATGCTGTTCGCGGATTAGTCGGTGCTCACTCATCCAGTTCCAGCATCAACCCGCTCAAGCGCTTGACCTTTCGCCGCACCGCCTCTTCGAATACGCCGGAGCGAGGTTCGATCAGGGTGAACCAGTTTTTGGCCCGGGTAATCCCGGTATAGATCAACTCCTTGGTGAGCACTGGGTTCAGGGCATCCGGCAAAATCAACGCTGTATGGGCAAATTCCGAGCCCTGGGATTTGTGCACCGTCATTGCGTATACGGTTTCGACATCATTGAGACGGCTTGGCAGAACAAACCGTACGCCGCCCTGACCATCATTACGTGGGAACGCCACACGCAACACCTGCTTCCCAACCTCTGGCCCCTCACGTTCCGGCAGCTTGAGGGCAATGCCGATGTCGCCGTTCATCAAACCCAGACCATAGTCGTTGCGGGTCATCAGCACTGGCCGACCTTCGTACCACTGCTGGTCGCTGTCGATCAGCCGAGCCTTGAGCAGCGCGGCGGTCACGCGCTGATTCAAACCTTCAACGCCCCACGGTCCTTTGCGTACGGCGCACAACAATTGGAAGGCGTCGAAGGCTTGCAGTACCTGGCGAGCCCAATCGGTCCAGCAGGGATCATCAAGCGTGCTGTCGAGCGGTGGCCGCAGGCTGCGCAAGAGACTCAGGTAATGGCGATAACCCTGCGGTCCATCGCCATGCCCCTCAAGCAGCAAGCGTTCCAACGCCCGGTCCTGCTCCCCCTTGAGGGACAGGGAAAACACGTCGTCATGGCTTCGCACTGCCAACAACTTGCGGGCTTCCTCGGGTTGCTGCTGGTTGACCCAACGAGCCAGTTGGCCGATTCCGCTGCCCTCGCCGAACCGGCGTGAATGACGCAGCATCACAACTTGCTGGGCCAGCGGATGAGTCCCTTGGGTGGCTTCCTGCAAACCGCTGGCATCCAGGCTTTCACCACTGACAGCTTCCAGCCACCGGCGAGTCTGTGGGCTGTACCAACCGGCCTCGGCGTCGCGGCACAGGTCGCCCAGCACGGCGCCGGCCTCCACCGATGCCAGTTGATCCTTGTCACCGAGCAGCACCAGACGGGCGTGGGCCGGCAACGCGTCGAGCAGGTTGGCCATCATCTCCAGATCAATCATTGAGGCTTCGTCCACCACCAACACATCCAGCGGCAAGCGATTACCGGCGTGATGACGGAAGTGTCGAGTACCGGGGCGACTGCCGAGCAGACGGTGCACGGTGGTGACGTCTGACGGGATCTTCACTCGTACGGCTTCCTCGACCTCCAGAGTCCTGACCTGCTGACTGATGGACTCCGTCAGTCGGGCAGCAGCCTTGCCGGTGGGTGCCGCGAGACGGATGCGCAACGGCTTGCCAGCCTCGACTGCCGGCGCCTGGAGCAACGCCAGCAAACGCACGACCGTCGTCGTCTTGCCGGTCCCCGGGCCACCGGTAACGATGCTGAATGCGCTGCGGGTAGCGAGGGCACAGGCGAGTTTCTGCCAGTCAATGACTTCGCCGGGCTTGGCTGGGCCGAACAAGCTGGTGAGGCGCTGGGACAAATCATCCGGTGTGGTTTCGTGTTCGACCAGGCGTTGGCGCAGCGAGGTGTCGATACGCCGTTCGTAGGCCCAGTAGCGCCGCAAATACAGGCGTTTGCCCGATAACACCAATGGCCGATGCTGCGCCGCCTCCCGGCCGTCGACCGCCAATGCGACCAGACTGCTGGAGGCCAGCACCTTGCACCAATGAGCACCGTCCAGCGCCTCAAGCAATTGCGACGGCAACAACATCGCGCCACTTTGCGCATCACCTTCCGGTGGCAGCGACAGGGCGAAGTCCGGCTCCTTGAGCGTCTCGAACACATCCAGGCACACATGACCGTGGCCCAGTTGATGGCTGGCCAACGCAGCGGCCAGCAGCACCAGTGGATCATCGCCGGGAGCGAGCTCATGAAGAAAAGCGACGAAGGCTTTGTCCAGCGCTCGCAGCCAGCCGCGCTCAACCCAGCGCGTCAGCAGCAACAGCAAGTCATCGGCGCGACTCAGCGGCGCCAGATCGGCCAGGCTTTCGGCGGTCAAGGAAGTGGGCAGCAAATCAGCGAAAGTGCGACTCATAGCAAAACTCCCTGTTCCCAGGCGGGTTCGGCCTTGGGTTCTGGCTTGCCCTGGAACAGCCGGTCCAGACGCTCGATCAGCTCTCTTGGAGGACGGGCGAAATACACGCCCTGGCTGGACGCGCGCGTACCGCGCAGGAACAGGTACAGCGCACCACCGACATGCCGGTCGTAATCGTAATCGGCAAGTCGCGCCTTGAGCTGGCGATGCAGGGCCAACAGGTACAGCACGTATTGCAGGTCGTAACGGTTGTCGAGAATCGACTGTTCCATGGCCTGCTCGGTGTAGGCCGCGTCATCGACGCCCAGCCAGTTGGATTTGTAGTCGGCGACGTAGTAGCGGCCGTCGTGCTCGAACGTCAGGTCGATGAAGCCTTTGAACATGCCATTGAGCAACACCGGCTCGGCAGCCACCCGGACCACGCCGTTGTGGGTGTATTGGCGTACCAGTTCATCGAGCTTGAGCACATCGACTTTATGACTGGCGAACCAGAATTCCATCTCGACACGGTATTGGGTGAGCTGCTCGAATACCACGGGGGCCTGCCCACCGCCGATATGCAGCGGGGACGTGAGCAGGTGTTGCAGCCAGTCGCTCAGGGCGGTTATCCAGCCCTCCCAGCCACGGCGGTTGCAGCGACGGGCAATGGCGTCTTCCACCGCTTGCGGCGTGGCGACAAAACCTTCATCACCGGCCCATTCAAGCAAGCCATGGAGAAAGGTGCCGGGGTTCGGGCCACGAGGAAATCGATGGATATCAGCACCACCGGCCACCACTTCTCGTGGAGCTTGGGGATCAAGGCGTTCGTCGTCGAAGAGTTTTTGCGCTTGCGGGCTCTCCGGCGCTTCATCAGTACCCACGCTCATGCTGTCGCCAATGCGCAGGGCACTGTAGGAAGCAATCCACCAGTTTTCGCTGGCCTTGCGTTTGGGTATCAACGGAGCAAGCAACGTCGCATCGTTGTGCGGCGGATGGTAGTGCTCGACGGTCGCCTCAGGTATTTCACCGTAGCTCAGCGCAGGACAGTCCTGCTGCAGGTCTTCCAGCCAACGCTTCAAGCCTGCCGACTCAGCCAATGGTGCTCCGCCGCCCAGCAGGTAACCCAATGCTGACAGGTGCAGCACCGAGCTGTTGTTGTTACCGCGTTTGAGATCAGTCACTCCAAGCCAGCACGCGTGTTGCGCCCGGGTCAGGGCCACGTAAAGCAAGCGCAGATCCTCGGCAAGACGCTCATCATCCGCCTGAACTATCAACTCGGCTGTGGGCCTCAAGGTCACTTGAGCCTTGCCGCTTTCGTCGTGGTAATGCAGCGGCAGGCGGCTGCCATCCACCGGCTTCGCCGAGCAAATGAACGGCAGGAACACCAAGGGATACTCAAGCCCCTTGGACTTGTGAATGGTCACGACTTTGACCAGTTGTTCGTCGCTCTCCAGACGCAGTATCTGCTCTTCGCCGGCCTGACCGGACAACGCCAGATGCTCGGACAAATGACGGATCAGCGCTTGCTCACCATCGAGTTCGGCGGCCGCCTGTTGCAGCAACTCGGACAGGTGCAGCAAATTGGTCAGCACCCGCTCGCCGTCACTGCGCGTGATCAATGTCTGTGGCAGCTGGAAGTCATGCAGCAATCGCCGCAGCATGGGCAACACGCCCTGCTTGCGCCAGAGCTCGCGATAATGGCGGAACTGCATGACCCGCGCTTCCCACGCCAGTTCATCCTGATTCAGCCGCTCCAGTTCAGCCAGCGACAGGTTCAGCGTGATGCAGGCCAACGCGGCTCGAAGCGGACGCTCGACATCCGGCTCGGCACAAGCCTTGAGCCAGGTCAGCAGATCGTGGGCCTCTTGGGCGGCAAACACCGAGTCCTTGTCCGATAGATAGACGCTGCGCACGCCCCGGGCGGAGAGTTCGCCACGCACAGCCTGGGCTTCTTTACCGTCGCGGACCAGGATCGCGATATCCGCTGGCAGCAGCCCTCTGAAGTCCTTGCCGTCCTGTATGAAACCCGCCCGGCCTTCTTGGCCGCCATTGAGCAATGCGGTGATTTTACTGGCGCAGGCGGCGGCGAATTGTTGTCGGTACACCGCGCCGGACAGCGCCTGATCGGCGGACAGGTGCCAGATGTTCAGGGCGGGCACGACCAGGCCGTCGATGTGCAGAACTTCTTTGCGCCCTTGGGATTCGACGGGCAGGAACGGTACCGGGTTCTCACCGTTCTTTTCACGAAACAGGAACGCGCCTCGCCCGGACTTGCGAGACTCTGCACGCTCGAACACATGGTTCACGGCATTGACCATGCCATGGCTGGAACGGAAATTGGTGCCCAGGGTATGCAATCGGCCAGCGGTGGCCTGACGAGCGCGCAAGTAGGTGTAGATGTCGGCACCGCGGAACGCGTAGATCGCTTGCTTGGGGTCGCCGATCAGGAACAGACCGCATTCGGGATTGTTGTCTTCGATGCGATAGATGCTCTCGAAAATTCGGTACTGCACCGGGTCGGTGTCCTGGAATTCATCGATCAGCGCCACCGGAAACTGTTCGCGAATCAGGGTCGCCAGCCGCTCACCGCCATCGGACTGCAACGCGGCATCGAGGCGCAGCAGCATGTCATCGAAGCCCATCTCCGCACGACGACGCTTTTCTTCCTCGAACCGTGTACCGACCCACTGGGCGGCGTGTTGCAGCACGGCGGCATCAGGAGTCGGCAAACCATCGAGACTGGCCTTGAGGCCGGGCATGGCGTCCAGCCCGGGATGACTGGGTACTTCGCCCTTCCAGGCTTCAGCCATGCCATCGGGTGTCAGGCGCGTGAATCCGGTGCCGATATCCAGTTGCTCAAGGGATTCGTCTTCAGCCCAGGCCCTGATCTTTTCGAACCAGGGTTGGAAATAGCGCGCCTGCATCTTGCGACCGTCGACGCTCTTGCTCGCAACACCCTGGTGACAGATGGCAAGCAATTCGTCCGCCCACTGGCGCCAGGGCATCTTGAGTTCGAGCAAGGCTGCCCGTCGCTCTTGCAGACACTCCGTGATCAGCTCGGCAGGCTCTTTACCTTCAACACTATCTCGCTCACTGGCGAACAAACCACGCACTCGCGGCAACAATGCTGCCGGTCCGCCCCAATTGCCGCGCACCCAGCTCAGCGCATCGCCTTGCATCGGGTAGCAAAACAGGCGCCAGTAATCGCGCAGGACTTCGCCCAGCAAATCGCTGTGATCGGTTTCCAGGGTTTGTGTAAACAGGCTGCCACTGTCGAACGCGTGTTCGCGCAACATGCGCTGACACCAACTGTGGATAGTTGAAACTGCTGCCTCGTCCATCCACTGCGCCGCGATGTCCAGTCGGTTCGCGCACCTGGACCACTGCTCGGGAAGGTACTCCTCACGAAGCTGCGCGATAAGGGTATCGGGCGCCGGTGTTTCATCGCGAAAAAATCGCGCTGCTTCAGCAAGACGCGTGCGGATACGTTCGCGCAATTCTTTGGTCGCGGCATCGGTGAACGTCACAACGAGGATTTGCGGCGGCAACAGTTCACGTCCGAAGCCGCTCGACTCTGCGCCGTGGCCAAGGACCAGGCGCAGATAAAGCGCGGAAATGGTGAAGGTCTTGCCGGTCCCGGCGCTCGCTTCGATCAGTTGGCTGCCGCGCAGGGGAAACGCCAAGGCCAGAGGTTTTGTGGTCATCAGCGCGCCTCCTCGCTGTTCAATGAACGCCAAGGCGCTTCAAGCAGCGGCCGGTACAGTGCGTTGCACCAATCCGGGAACGTTTCGTCTGCGGTAAGCGTGTCGAAGTCGGCGAACTGCCGTGCGAGTGCCGGGCTTTCGCGACGCTCGCCGTCGGTAGTCAGGCCATCGCCTTCATAGGCCTTGCGGGCTGCGCCCTGGGCTTTGACCGGATCAGTTTGACCAAGCCATGCGAAGCCGGTCTTCACCGCAATCGGCAGCGGTTGACGCATGCCGGTTTGCCAAGCCATTAACAGGTCGCCCAGAATCCGCAAGGCTGCACCCTCCTCCATCGGACCGAGCAGCAGACTGTCGTCACTGGCCACCAACGCGGTGGTCATCGCCATACCACTTGCGCAGGCAACCAGATGATTGACCCATGGCCGTGTCAGGCGATGCCATTTGCGAGACTTGATTGGGCCGATGCTGTTGGGGATTGTAGTGACTGATAGCAAACCTCCGTCCGCGCGTTGATGCAGGCCGCTGAGCCAACCTTCCAGGCGCAGACCCTGCAACTCCAGATGCACCGGCAGAGCGTTGGTGAGCGGCGTTGGCCATAACGCCAAAAGCTGTTGGTAACGCTGCAACAGATCCGGCAACGGTTCGATCAACTCTCGCTGAAGGCATTCGCCGAATCCGGCCATAGGCAGAAGCCCACTGTTTTGCAGACGTTTTGCCTGTGCTTCCAGTATCTGGTCAGTGCTATCCAAATGTCCTAGTGCCGCTTCGAGCAAGCTGTCGCTGAGGCTGTAACGTTGCAACGCGTCGAGTACAAATGGCTCTTCATCAGCCAAGGGCACTTCAGCCGCTTCGAAGTACACCTTCAGTCGTTGACTGAAGAAATGCCGCACAGGATTACGCAGAAAGTCCTGCAGTTGGCCGAGACTCAACGGCTCCTCCTGAACGTAGGGATCAAGGACCTCGATATCAGTCGACGGCTCGCTGGTTTGATGCAGCACCTGCCATTCATTTGCGTAGCTGAACAAATCATCGCCTGCATGGAAGTAGCGGGCGCTGAACGGTTGCAGTAGATGCTCCTGAGTGATGGCCTCAAGCAGATCTTCGTCGACATCATGCAGTCGCCAACCGCTGGCCAGATGATCTCGCAATTGGCCAATCAGTACTGACGCAGGGCGTTCACTGTTATCGCGGATGCTGCGACCGACCCAGCTGATATAGAGTTGATCGCGTGCCGACAACAGGGCTTCCAACAGCAGATAGCGGTCATCTTCGCGTCGGGAGCGATCGCCAGGGCGGTAATCACTGCCCATGAGGTCGAAGTCCAGTGGCGGTTGTGCACGCGGGTAGTCCCCGTCATTCATGCCCAGCAGACAGACCAGTTTGAACGGGATCGCTCGCATGGGCATCAAGGTGCAGAAGTTAACCGCACCGGCCAGAAAACGCTGGGACAGGCGGCCTTGGTCAAGACCGGCGAGCCAGGCTTCACGGACCACGGTCAACGGCAGTTCATCATGCAAGCCAACTGACTCGCACGTCTCAAGCCAGGTTTCACGCAACTCTTCGAGTTGGGCCAACACGTAGTCGTCATGTTCGTTACTGGCCAGGAAAAACAACTGAACCAGTGCGTGCAATCGAAAGCCCCATTGTTTGGGAGCTGCGGGTAGAGAGAGCTCCTGGTGGGCAATCTCCAATGCGTCCAGCAGCGCGACCAAAGGCCCAATGAGCTCTGCATCCAGACCTCCGATCTCGTCGTAGGGTTCGATACCCTCGCAAGCACTGGCACTGCCCACGGCATAACCGAGCAGCATCCGTCGCAGGCCGAAACGCCAACTGTTTTGCTCCAGCTCCTGCGGCAGACCGAGACCCGCGCGCTGCTCGGCATTCATGCCCCAGCGGATGCCTGCGCCTTCGATCCAACGGTGCAGGGTCGGCAGATCACGCTCCTCTACACCGAAGCGAGCGCGTAGTGCAGGAACGTCCAGCAAATCGAGGATCTCGCTCACGGGGAAACGACTGTCGGGCAGTTTGAGCAGATGTTCGATAGCAATCAGTAACGGGTCACGACCACGTTGGCCTTGATCTGCGAGCGTGAAGGGAATGAAACGCAGGTCGTGGCGTTCAAGCTGAGCAAATACCGCTCGAATATGCGGTGCGTAGCTGTCGATGTCCGGGACCATCACGATCACATCGCGAGGCCTTAATTCCGGATCAGCACTGAAGCGTGCAAGCAACTGGTCGTGAAGGATCTCCACTTCGCGCTGGGCGCTATGGGCAATGTGAAAACGGATCGACGCGTCCTTTGCCGGATCGACAGCTGGCCAGCGCTCGCGAGTCTCGTTCAAGGGACGCAATTCAAGAATGTCGTCCTGCAATTGATTGAGCATGTTCTGCGGCTGGCTGTCGCTGAACAGGTCGATACGACCATCGCGGAATGCCGAGCGATAGCTGTTGGGATCGTCGTAGCTGTCGAGCAGATTGATATAGTCCCGCCCCTGCTTGCCCCACGCCGCCAGTAGTGGATGGGCATGCTGGTGAAGGGTTTGCGGGTCGAGCACAACCGGCATTCCACTCTTGCGAGCCTGACGCTTGTATTGATGCCGCAACAGGTCTTTATCGGCGACGATGTCTGCCCAATGGTGACGACACGGGTTGTGCACGCAGAGCAGAACCTGGCTAAAGCGGGCCAGCCCCGCCAGTGCTTCCAGGGCTTGTGCGGGCAGTGAAGAAATCCCGAAAACGATCACCCGTGAAGGCAATCCGCTGGGGGCTACGACGAGGCTGTTGATGCGCTCGATAAACCGTTGATGGACGCCGGCTCGGCTTTGCGCCATGCCTTGTTCACCCACATCCAGCAACAGCGCACGCCACAACTCTGCCTGCCAGCAGTTAGCCGGGGTCAGAGGTTTGGATTCGCCTCTGCCAGTTCGTAATTGATGGCGACCTTCTGCCCAGTCTTCAAGCCAGTCGGCACGATACACCTGGTATTGGTCAAACAAATCCGCCAGCCGCTCGGCCAACTGATAGCGTTTGCGTAAATCGGTGTCATGGGTCAGGAAGCGCTGCAGCGGTTCGAAGTGCGGTTCATTGATCAACTGCGGAAGCAGACGCATCAGACGCCAGGTCAAGGGAGCTTTATCAAGCAGGGATTTGACCGGGATTTCGTCACGTCCAAGCACCATGCGATAGAGCTGCCACATGAAGCTACCTGGTAACTGCACGTCGATGGCTGCTGCGATTCCGCAGCCGCCCATGTCCTCGTCTTCAGGGTCTTCCGCCAGTGCCAGCTTCAGCCATTGGGCGATGCCGTTGCTCTGTACCAGGGCAATTTCATTTTCCAAGGGAGCCAGCGGGTAACGCCGCATCCAGCTGACCACCAGGCTGCGCAACTCGTCCAGGCGGTTGCCGTGAACCACCATAAAACCAGCACTGAGGGACGTCGCGTCCGGCATAAAGGCTTCCTTGGAGAAATACAAAAGCTAGGGCCGAACCTTAGCATTGTCGGGAGACTGTGACAGCCGGGAGCCGTCCGGTATTGCTGTACGAACTTTCCTGCGGACAAAACAAAACCCCTACCTGCATACGCAGATAGGGGTTTCGGAATTTAATCTTGACGATGACCTACTCTCACATGGGGAAACCCCACACTACCATCGGCGATGCATCGTTTCAC
>NZ_VOBM01000027.1:0-81531 GCF_008370005.1 Pseudomonas sp. ANT_J28 | reverse complement strand
GCGGTGGGCGGGGGTGCCCGAGGTGGGTGCAAACAGTGAAAGGTGTGTTGAATGAACTATCGCATTCGCGAGCAAGCCCGCTCCCACAAGTTGCGCGTCAGGCGCAGGATTTGCGCTGGATGGCCTGCGCGCAAATCACTCGCCGCCGATCGTCATCGGCCGAGCGCCATTCGCGGATGTCTTCGACATGGCGAAAACACCCAAGGCAGACCTTCTGCTCATCCAGCCGACACACGCCGCTGCACGGCGAAGCCACCGCCGGGCTGACATTGCTGTAGAGCGGTTTGGGCGGACGAACGGGCGCAGGCTGGGTCACGATCTCACAGGCCTTCGAAATCTAGCTCGGCGTCAGCTTGCTGCTTGACGATGCGCTCAAGCATTTCGCCCAACTGCTCTTCGCTCTTGTCACACATCCAACGCTCGCTCTCTTCGTCGTAGTCGAAGTGGAAACCACCGGAAACGGCCGCCAGCCACAGCTGCCGCAACGGCTCCTGACGGCTGAAGATCAACTGGCTGCCGTTTTCGAACTTGACGGTGAGCACACCGGCCGAGCTCTCCAGATCGATATCCAGGTCACACTCGTCAAAAATATCCTCCAGCGTCTGCTGGGTGGCATCGACCAGATCGTGGAAACGGGCTTCAGTCAAACTCATTGCGGGAACCTCAAAAAGTGTCTACTCACGCTCAAGCGCCGCAAGATACGGGCGAGCCCCGGTGATTGCAAAGGATAACGACCAAGGGCCCGATAGCGTTACGAAATATCCACGTACGTCGCAGGAAAAGTTACCACGCTACGGTCCAAGCCCCGCCGGACGGGAGCCCCGTCGCATAGGCAAGCTGCCGGGTGGCCGGTATACTCCGGCGCAATTAACGCATTTTCAAGGATTTCGCCATGAAGCGCCTGATCTCTTCCCTCGCTGCGCTCCTCGCGGTTGCCTGCCTTGTGTCGGCCTGCGGTCAAAAAGGCCCGCTGTACCTGCCTGACGATAGCCAGGACCCTGCCGAGCAAGCCAAGTCCTCGCAAAAGCAGCCTGCGTCGAAAGCACACAAGCACGACGTCTACCAATAAGGGAACGCCATGGACGCTTTTAACTACCGTGACGGCGAGCTGTTCGCGGAAGGTGTTGCCCTGTCCGCCATCGCCGAACGCTTTGGCACACCGACCTACGTCTACTCCCGTGCGCACATCGAAGCCCAGTACCTGGCTTACGCCGATGCGCTGGCCGGCATGCCGCATCTGGTCTGCTTTGCGGTCAAGGCCAACTCCAACCTGGGTGTACTGAATGTCCTGGCGCGTTTGGGCGCCGGTTTCGACATCGTCTCCCGTGGCGAGCTGGAACGCGTACTGGCCGCTGGCGGCAGCGCCGACAAAATCGTCTTCTCCGGTGTCGGCAAGACCCGTGACGACATGCGTCGTGCCCTGGAAGTCGGCGTGCATTGCTTCAACGTCGAATCCACCGATGAGCTGGAACGCCTGCAAGTGGTCGCCGCCGAGCTGGGCGTTCGCGCACCGATCTCGCTGCGCGTGAACCCGGATGTCGACGCCGGCACCCATCCGTACATTTCCACCGGTCTTAAAGAGAACAAGTTCGGCATCGCCATCGCCGACGCCGAAGACGTGTACATCCGCGCCGCCCAACTGCCAAACCTGGAAGTGGTCGGTGTCGATTGCCACATCGGCTCACAACTGACCACCTTGCCACCCTTCATCGACGCCCTCGACCGCCTGCTGGGCCTGGTCGACCGCCTCGGCGATTGCGGCATCTACCTGCGCCACATCGATCTCGGTGGTGGCTTGGGCGTGCGTTATCGCGATGAAGAGCCGCCGTTGGCTGCCGACTACATCAAAGCCGTGCGCGAGCGTCTCGACGGTCGTGACCTGGCGCTGGTGTTCGAGCCGGGCCGCTTTATCGTCGCCAACGCCGGCGTGCTGCTGACCCAGGTCGAGTACCTCAAGCACACTGAACACAAAGACTTCGCCATCGTCGATGCAGCCATGAATGACCTGATTCGCCCGGCGCTGTACCAGGCCTGGATGGACGTCACCGCCGTGCGTCCGCGCAATTCCGCTGCCCGTGCCTACGACATCGTCGGGCCGATCTGCGAGACCGGCGACTTCCTGGCCAAGGATCGTCAGCTGGCCCTGGAAGAAGGCGACCTGCTGGCCGTGCATTCGGCTGGTGCCTACGGGTTTGTCATGAGTTCCAACTACAACACCCGCGGCCGTGCCGCTGAAGTGTTGGTGGACGGTGATCAGGCATTTGAAGTGCGTCGCCGTGAGACGGTAGCCGAGTTGTTTGCTGGCGAAAGCCTGCTGCCGGAGTAAAACCATGCTGCTGCGTTTTACCAAGATGCACGGCCTGGGCAATGACTTCATGGTCCTCGACCTGGTCAGCCAGCATGCGCACATCCTGCCCAAACACGCCAAGCAATGGGGCGATCGGCACACCGGTATCGGTTTCGACCAGTTGCTGATCGTCGAAGCACCCAGCAACCCGGACGTGGATTTCCGCTATCGGATTTTCAACGCCGACGGCTCCGAAGTGGAACAGTGCGGCAACGGTGCGCGCTGTTTCGCACGCTTCGTGCTCGACAAACGCCTGACCGCGAAGCGGCAGATCCGCGTCGAGACCAAAAGCGGCATCATCGAACTGGATATCCGCAGCGACGGGCAGATCGGTGTCAACATGGGCGCACCGCGCCTGGTACCGGCCGACATTCCGTTCGACGCGCCGGAACAGGCCCTGAGTTATCAGGTTGACGTCGACGGTACTGCGGTCGAACTGGCCGCCGTGTCCATGGGCAACCCCCATGCCGTGCTGCGGGTCAGCGACATCAATAATGCACCGGTGCATGAACTGGGGCCGAAAATCGAAAACCATCCGCGCTTCCCGGCGCGGGTCAATGTCGGTTTTCTCCAGGTCATCGACCGGAACCGTGCGCAGCTGCGCGTCTGGGAACGCGGTGCCGGGGAAACCCAGGCGTGCGGAACCGGCGCTTGCGCAGCCGCAGTGGCCGCGATCAGCCAGGGGTGGATGGATTCGCCGCTATTGATCGACCTGCCCGGCGGGCGTTTGTCCATTGAATGGGCAGGCCCTGGCCAACCGGTCATGATGACCGGCCCGGCAGTGCGCGTTTATGAAGGACAAGTGCGTCTTTGAGAGAGTCGAATCCATGAAAGATAAGCCCCAGGTTCCCGCCCTACAGCCCGACGAATCCCCTTCCGAAAGCCTTGAGGCGGCGGCGATTGCCGCGTACCTGGAGGCTCATCCGGATTTCTTCGTCGAGCATGAAGAACTGCTCGCAACCTTGCGCATTCCGCACCAGCGCGGCGACACCATTTCGCTGGTCGAACGCCAGATGACCATCCTGCGCGACCGCAATATCGAATTGCGTCATCGCCTCTCGCACTTGATGGACGTCGCCCGCGACAACGACCGCCTCTTCGACAAGACCCGCCGCCTGATTCTCGCGCTGATGGACGCCACCAGCCTGGAAGACGTGGTGATCAGTGTCGAAGACAGCCTGCGCCAGGACTTCCAGGTGCCCTTCGTCAGCCTGATTCTGCTGGGTGACAACCCGATGCCGGTGGGCCGCTGGGTGACCCATGCTGACGCGCAAACCGCCATCGGCGGCTTGCTCTCGGAAGACAAAAGCGTCAGCGGCAGCCTGCGTGAACACGAACTGGACTTCCTGTTTGGCGAAGAACAGCGCAAGCAGATCGGCTCCACCGCCGTCGTCGCCATCAGCTACCAAGGCATCCACGGCGTCCTGGCCATCGCCAGCCGCGACCCGCAGCACTACAAGAGTTCGGTGGGCACGCTGTTCCTCAGCTACATCGCCGAAGTCATGGGCCGCGTGCTGCCACGGGTCAACACCTCCCTGCGCTCGGTACGCTGATCGTGGAACGGCAACTGGACGCTTACTGCGAACACCTGCGCAGTGAGCGGCAGGTGTCGCCTCACACGCTGTACGCCTACCGCCGCGACCTCGACAAAGTGCTGGGCTGGTGCGTCAAACAGAACATCAGCAGTTGGGCGGCCCTGGACATCCAGCGCCTGCGCAGCCTGATCGCTCGCCTGCACTCACAGGGCCAATCGTCGCGCAGCCTGGCGCGGCTGCTGTCGGCGGTGCGCGGGCTCTATCACTATCTGAACCGCGAAGGCCTTTGCGACCACGACCCGGCCAACGGCCTGGCGCCGCCGAAGGGCGAACGTCGGCTGCCAAAAACCCTCGACACCGACCGCGCACTGCAACTGCTTGAGGGCGCGGTGGAGGATGATTTTCTGGCACGTCGGGATCAGGCGATTCTGGAACTGTTCTATTCCTCTGGTTTACGGCTGTCGGAGCTGACCGGGCTCAATCTGGATCAGCTGGACCTGGCCGACGGCATGGTTCAAGTGCTCGGCAAGGGCAGCAAGACCCGACTGCTGCCGGTCGGCAAAAAAGCTCGCGAAGCGCTGGAGCTGTGGCTGCCGCTACGGGCCATGACCAACCCGGCGGACGACGCGGTGTTTGTCAGCCAGCAAGGCCGGCGTCTCGGCCCACGGGCGATTCAGGTGCGGGTTAAGGCCGCTGGCGAGCGCGAACTGGGACAGAACCTGCATCCGCACATGCTGCGACACTCCTTCGCCAGCCATTTGCTGGAATCCTCCCAGGACCTGCGAGCGGTGCAGGAACTGCTCGGCCACTCGGACATCAAGACCACCCAGATCTACACCCACCTGGACTTCCAGCACCTGGCAACGGTTTACGACAGCGCCCATCCACGGGCCAAACGCATCAAAGGCGATGAGTCATGAGAATTCAATTGATCACCTTCGACCTCGACGACACCCTGTGGGATACCGCCCCGGTGATCGTCAGCGCCGAAGCCGTACTGCGTGAATGGCTGACCGAGCATGCACCGAATCTGGGCGCCGTGCCGGTGGAGCATTTGTGGGCGATTCGCGAACGGATCCTGAGCAGTGAACCGGGCCTCAAGCACCGCATCAGCGCCTTGCGCCGCCGAGTCTTGTTCCACGCACTGGAAGAGGCTGGTTACGGCCATGGTCAGGCCTCAGACCTGGCCGATCAGAGTTTTGAAGTATTTCTGCATGCTAGGCATCAGCTGCACATCTTCCCGGAGGTGCAACCGACCCTGGAGACTCTGGCCAATCACTATGCCCTCGGCGTGGTCACCAATGGCAACGCCGATGTGCGTCGGTTAGGGCTGGCGGATTACTTCAAGTTTGCGTTGTGCGCCGAAGACATCGGCATCGGCAAGCCGGATGCGCGACTGTTTCATGAGGCGTTGCAGCGTGGTGGGGCGACGGCGGAGACGGCGGTGCATATCGGCGATCATCCGGGTGACGACATTGCCGGCGCCCAGCAGGCGGGGCTGCGGGCGATCTGGTTTAACCCGGCGGGTAAAGTGTGGGAAGCCGAGAAGGCGCCAGATGCCGAGATTCGCAGCCTGAGCGAGTTGCCGGCGTTGTTGGCTCTCTGGAACGCCCAACATTGATCCTGTTTAGTACAAAATCAAATGTGGGAGCGGGCTTGCTCGCGAAAGCGGTGTGTCAGTCGACATCAATGCTGACTGACACGGCCCCTTCGCGAGCAAGCCCGCTCCCACAGGGGATCACTGCAAATTCCAGATTTTTACACTGCCCATGAAAAAGCCCGCAGCGACGGCGGGCTTTTTCAGCAAGCAAGTAGCAGGCTCAGATAGGCCGGCTGCCGTACTTGTTGTCAGGCTTCTTGGGCGGATCGGCGACCACATTGGCCTCCACTTCCTGCACCTTGCCGCCCTTGGCCAGGAACTCTTCCATGGCCCGCGCCAGAGCGTCACGCTCCTTGTTTTTTGCTTCGACGCTCGGCAGCTCATCGACCGATACCGCTGCCTTGGCTTTGCCTTTGGCGGTCGGAACGGGCGCTTCACCGCCATCGTCTTCAGCGACGTCGTCCGTCGCTGCTTCCAGACCTTCTTCGGTTTCGTCGTCGCCTACTTCGAGGTCGTCGTTTTCCAGATCATCGTCGCTCATGTTCTACCTCATGACTTGCGAAAAGCAGATTAGTTATAGCCCAGCTTCGCCGTCTGTCGAAGGCCGCCGGAAAAAATTCTACAACCGCTGGCAACCAGCGGTTTATGCCTCTTCACCGTGCACGGTGGCGAGGACTTTACGGGCACCGCCAAAATCACGGTGCTCGCCCAGATAAACGCCTTGCCAGGTCCCCAGCGCCAGTCGGCCTGCCGAAATCGGCAAACTGAGCTGACAGCCAAGCACGCTGGCCTTGAAGTGCGCCGGGAGGTCGTCCAGGCCTTCGTCGTTATGCTCATAGCCGTCTGCTCCTTGTGGGATCAGACGATTGAAAAATCGTTCGAAGTCGCGACGTACCGCCGGATCGGCGTTCTCGTTGATGGTCAACGACGCCGAGGTATGCTGCAGCCACAAATGCAACAGGCCGACCCGACATGCCTTGAGTTCAGGCAGGCCGGCGAGTAACTCGTCCGTTACCAGATGAAAGCCCCGGGGCCTCGCCCGCAGGGTAATCAGAGTCTGTTGCCACATACAGTTCTCCGCACGTTCGGGGCGCATTCTAGCGCGCTCTGGGAAAAAACAAAGGCCCTAATATTCCTTCAATCATGTAAGCCATTGGCCGCAGAAAAACGCTCGTCGTAAACGCCACTAAACGTGTACGAAAAAACCTTTCAGCAGTTCCTTCACTGACAAACTCCAGACAAAAAAATGCCCGGCAAGCCGGGCAAGTTTTTTTGTGCGCGTACTTACAAGTTGTAGCCGCGTTCGTTGTGGAGTGCCAGATCGATGCCGACCGCCTCTTCTTCCTCAGTGATACGCAGCCCCATGACGGCGTCCAGGACCTTGAGGATGATGAAGGTGACGATCGCGGTGTAGATCACCGTGAAGCCCACGCCTTTGCACTGAATCCAGACTTGTGCGGCGATGTCGGTGACGGTGCCGAACCCACCCAGCGACGGTGCTGCGAAGACACCGGTCAGGATCGCGCCGAGGATACCGCCGATACCGTGTACGCCGAAGGCGTCCAGGGAGTCGTCATAGCCGAGTTTGCGTTTCAGGGTGGTGGCGCAGAAGAAGCACACCACGCCGGCTGCCAGACCGATGACCAGAGCGCCCATCGGGCCGACGGTGCCAGCGGCTGGCGTGATTGCAACCAGTCCGGCCACGACACCCGAAGCGATACCCAGGGCACTTGGTTTGCCGTGAGTGATCCACTCGGCGAACATCCAGCCCAGTGCAGCGGCGGCAGTTGCGATCTGGGTCACCAGCATCGCCATACCTGCAGTGCCGTTGGCCGCTGCGGCGGAGCCGGCGTTGAAGCCGAACCAGCCAACCCACAGCATGGCAGCGCCCATCAGGGTGTAACCGAGGTTGTGCGGCGCCATCGGGGTGGTCGGAAAGCCTTTGCGTTTGCCCAGTACCAGGCAGGCAATCAGACCGGCCACACCGGCGTTGATGTGCACCACGGTGCCACCGGCGAAGTCCAGCACGCCCCAGTCCCACAACAGGCCGCCGTTACCGGACCAGACCATGTGCGCGATGGGTGCATAAACCAGAGTGAACCAGACGCCCATGAAGATCAGCATGGCGGAGAACTTCATCCGCTCGGCGAAGGCACCGACGATCAGCGCAGGGGTGATGATGGCGAACGTCATCTGGAAGGTGACGAACACCGCTTCAGGGAACAGCGCCGCAGGCCCGGTCAGGCTCGCTGGCGTGACACCGGCGAGGAATGCCTTGCCCATGCCACCGAAGAACGAGTTGAAATTGATGACGCCCTGTTCCATGCCGGTGGTGTCGAACGCGATGCTGTAGCCATAAATAACCCACAGGATGCTGATCAGACCGGTAATGGCGAAGCACTGCATCATCACGGAAAGAATGTTTTTGGAGCGAACCATGCCGCCGTAGAACAGGGCGAGGCCGGGAATGGTCATGAACAGCACGAGGGCTGTCGAGGTCATCATCCAGGCGGTGTCGCCCGAATTGAGGACTGGGGCCGTCACTTCGTCTGCCGCCATGGCCAGGCTGGGCAGTACAAGGGACAACAGGGCTCCTAGCCCTGCGAATTTACGCAGAGTCATATTGTTTTCTCCTGGGGCGTTGGGTTTGTGGCGGCTTAGATTGCGTCGGTATCGGTTTCGCCGGTACGGATGCGAATCGCCTGCTCCAGATTGACCACGAAGATCTTGCCGTCACCGATCTTGCCGGTGTTGGCAGCCTTGGTTATCGCCTCGATAACCCGGTCAAGATCCTTGTCGTCAATGGCGACGTCGATCTTCACCTTTGGCAGGAAATCGACCACGTATTCCGCGCCGCGATACAGCTCGGTGTGACCCTTCTGCCGACCGAAGCCTTTGACTTCAGTAACGGTAATGCCCTGCACGCCGATCTCGGACAGCGACTCGCGTACGTCGTCCAGTTTGAACGGCTTGATGATGGCAGTGACTAGCTTCATGAAAACTCTCTCCCGAATTGGTGGACTTGCCCCAGGAAAACAAACCCGGCTCAAGTCTAAGCGCAGTGCCTGGCTTTGTAACGCATCGTCGGCCTTACCTGCCCGTCCGACGCCTGCTAACCACTCCGCACGAAACACTTCCCCCGTTCCGTTTGGCGCACTGCATTCGTCACAGCGACTGCATCAGTGCATGGGTCACTTCCGACTAAGCAGAAAGCTTGCCATCTCGCCGAAACCCACTGATTTCAAGCCTTTAGCCGCTGCTGCAAGCGGCTTCGCGCAAATGGCCCGACGGATACGCACAACAACAGTGCACAGCCGTCCGCCCCCATGCGCGAAAAGCGTGCAGCCCTGACTGCGAGATTGACTATAGACACTGCGTGATACACTGCCCGCCATTGTTGACAGGACATTTCCCATGCTCGCGCCCAAAGACTTCCTCGATGCCCTGAGCGGCACCGCCTCCCGCCTCTTCAGCGGCGACACCCCACTGCCGAAAAGCGAAATCGAAAGCCAGTTCAAGGCTCTGTTGCAGAGCGGCTTCAGCAAGCTGGACCTGGTGAGCCGGGAAGAATTCGATAGCCAGATGGTCGTGCTGGCACGGACGCGGGCACGGTTGGAGAGTCTTGAGGCGAAGGTGACGGAGCTGGAAGCGAAGCTCAATCCACCGGCCGAGTAACGCCGCAGATCCCACTTTGAAATCCGATCTAATGTGGGAGCGGGCTTGCTCGCGAATAAGGTCGGAACGACCTTCAGATTTACCTGTAGGAACTGCCCAACGCTGCGATCTTCTGATCTGCCGCCCCGCCACCATCTCGGTAACGTCCTACAAAGATCACCACCGCCGTCCGATAGCGTCGCAAAGCCCAGGTTCCTAAGCTCATCCTCAGCTGAATATTCAGCACTGGGTTTGGCGACCTGGAAGCTTAAGGTGCACGACGACCATCTCTCGAGTTATGGCGGCTGTGCGTGGGAGACCTTCGGGTCTGCCGGGTTCCTTTTGCTCCGGTTCGCCAACCCGCGTACAGCTGCCACCCCAATCGTTTGGCGACGATTGACGGCAGCCCCTTTAGCAAAAGGAGCTGTATCAATGAATAGCGATGACGCTTATCTGTCCCCACACGTCTTCACCCGCCACAAACTCCACCTCCACACCCTACTGCTGGAAAACCAAGCCTGGTTCTGCGCCCGAGACCTGGGCCGATTGCTTCGCCTGTTGCTCGACGAACGCGCCGTCCGTAAACTCGATCCCGACCAGCACCAGACCTTACGGATACTCATCCACGCCAGCATCGAAAACACCCTGCTCATCAGCGAATCCGGCGTCTACGCACTGCAGGTCTACCACTACTGCCCCGAATACCGGGCCCTGCGCGAATGGCTAACTCACGACGTAGTGCCAGCCCTCAGAGACGCCCAACAACCGACATCAACCGAACGCCCGATCCTGAGCCTGCTGAACTGGCCGGAGATGTCGTTGAGCTTGTTGCACTGGAATAACCAGCCGTGGATTCGGCTGCAGGATGTTCCGCAGATGTTGCCGGACCGCGATCGACCCCGAACCGCCGTCAACGAACCTTGGTGGAAGCGAGCTTCACGAGCTCTGCAATCGCATTAGTTAACAGAAACGGACGCAACCTTTGTAGCAGCTGCCGAAGGCTGCTACAGATCGCGTTACGGCTTTGGCCAGCAACATTCTGCGAAAGTTTTGCGCCTGAATTACCAAGCTCAAGCGCCACCTCACAACTACCCTTCAAAAACCGCAGGAAGCGGTGCTCTTCAGCTCAAGGAACGACCATGTCTCTGTCCATCGTCCACAGCCGCGCCCAGATTGGCGTGGATGCGCCCGCGGTTACCGTAGAAGTCCATTTGGCCAACGGTTTGCCGTCGCTGACCATGGTCGGCTTGCCGGAAGCGGCGGTTAAGGAAAGCAAGGATCGGGTGCGTAGCGCGATCATCAATTCCGGGCTGCAATTCCCGGCGCGGCGCATCACGTTGAATCTCGCCCCAGCGGATTTGCCGAAGGACGGCGGTCGATTTGATCTGGCGATTGCTCTGGGCATTCTGTCTGCCAGCGTGCAGGTGCCGACTTTGACGCTCGATGATGTGGAATGTTTAGGAGAGCTGGCCCTGTCGGGCGCAGTGCGGGCGGTGCGGGGGGTGTTGCCGGCGGCGCTGGCGGCACGCAAGGCTGGACGGACGTTGGTGGTGCCTAGCGCGAATGCCGAGGAGGCGTGTCTGGCGTCGGGGCTCAAGGTGATTGCGGTGGATCATCTGCTGCAAGCGGTGGCGCATTTCAATGGTCACACGCCCATCGAACCTTATGTTTCGAATGGTCTGCTCTATGCCAGCAAACCCTATCCCGACTTGAATGAAGTTCAGGGCCAGCTGTCGGCCAAGCGCGCCTTGCTGATCGCGGCGGCGGGCGCTCATAACCTGTTGTTCAGCGGGCCGCCGGGCACAGGAAAAACATTGTTAGCCAGCCGTCTTCCGGGACTCTTGCCACCCCTGGCCGAGAGCGAAGCGCTGGAAGTCGCGGCGATTCAATCGGTCACCAGTTGTGTGCCGTTGAGCCATTGGCCGCAGCGACCGTTTCGCCAACCCCACCACTCCGCCTCAGGGCCCGCTCTGGTAGGTGGCGGTTCGAAACCGCAACCTGGAGAAATCACCCTCGCCCACCATGGAGTGCTGTTTCTCGATGAGCTCCCGGAATTTGATCGCAAGGTATTGGAGGTTCTGAGAGAGCCATTGGAGTCGGGCTGCATCGTAATTTCCCGCGCCAAAGACCGCGTACGATTCCCGGCACGATTCCAATTGGTCGCAGCGATGAATCCCTGCCCCTGTGGATATCTTGGAGAGCCGAGCGGTCGCTGCTCCTGTACGCCAGACATGGTCCAGCGCTATCGCAACAAACTGTCAGGGCCACTGCTGGATCGAATCGACCTGCACCTGACCGTCGCCCGTGAAGCTACGGCGTTGAACCCCGCGTTAAAGGCCGGCGACGACACGGCCACTGCCGCGGTGCTGGTCGCCGATGCACGCGAGCGGCAACACAAACGCCAGGGCTGCGCCAACGCCTTTCTCGATTTGCCAGGGCTGCGCCGTCATTGCAACTTATCCACAGCCGACGAAACCTGGCTGGAAACTGCGTGTGAACGACTGACTTTGTCACTGAGGTCAGCCCATCGACTGCTCAAAGTGGCGCGCACCCTGGCGGACCTTGAGCAAGTCGATGGCATCACCCGCGAGCACTTGGCCGAGGCTCTGCAATACCGGCCGAGCACAAATTAGCAGGGATTATTCCTTGGTGAGATCCACCAACGGCGTTTGCCGCACCTCAGTCTGCCGCCCGCCTTGAATCTCGTTCACTCGCTTCAACGCGTTATCCACAGCCCCCTTGTCCGCCAGCAAGCTGTACCTGATCTGGAACTGCTTTTGCTCCTTGGCCGCAATCGTCGGCACCAGATTCAGTGGCCGCTGATACCGACGGTTGTAGGAAAAGCTCGTTCCTGGCTCAAGACCCGTGACATAGCCCTGCCCTTGGGTGTCCGTGTTTTTCCACAGGGAGAACACCGGCAACTGCTGAGTATTGAAACCCACCGAAACCCCGAGGCTGCCGGCCTTGTTATGCAACACGGTCAGCGTATCGCCCTTGGCGTCGGCATACGGCACGACGTTGTAAACCGTCTCGTCGTAGTCCTTGGTCGGCGCTCGGTAGGTTTGCCAGTCAGGCAGATCGCCTTTTGCCTTGTCATTGAACGGCGAGACCTGTTTCACCGGTGCGGCGAATCGGGCGCCCTGCTCCAGGAATGGAGTGCTGAAATTGCTGTGGTACAGCGCCTGATATTCCTTTGGATAATCGCCGTTGTTGGTCAGGGTGTCGTTAAGGGCAAACGCAACGCTACCCGGCTCGGTGACCAGTTCAGTCATCACCGAGAAATCGACTTTCTTGAACGCCTGCTCTTTGAGTTCGCCGCGCAGGCTGATCGCGTATGGCGGTTTTTCATCTATATGCAGGGTGACTTTGCTAGCCGGGATGTTGGCGGCACGGCCGTGGAGCGTCAGCAGTTCACCGTTGTCCATGCCGGGGTGACCGACCCACTCGTAGCCGCAGCGGGCGACCAGTTCGTTAAAGCCCTCAAGCCAGCCGAGCCCGCCACGACCGTTGAGTTCGATGAAGGACGGATTGACCACGTCCTTGACCGGCGAATCCCAACCCATGCGCACATTACCGACCGACGCCTGCAGGACGTTCATGCCGCGAGTCGGCACTACCGAGAGTTTCATTGTGCCGTTATCGATGTCGACAATGCTGACGCCCTCTTGCCGACCGCCGTGCAGGGTACGAAGGGACACGGAGAAGGGTTGGTCGGTTTTCACACCGAGTTGCTGGCTGGTGATCTGCCAGTTTTGCGCGGCTTTGTCGCTGTCGAGCAAGACGTAATCCCAGGCCATGGCGTGGGAGGCGGACAGCGCGCCAAGGGCGACGAGGAGTTTGAGCGAGGTCATAGGGAAAGCCTTTCTTGGAGTTGTGCATTTTTTATAGCGCTGATGAAACGATTCAGCAAGCTTAAAAAAGCTTACGCCCGAGCCTTCCCATGCCAATTAAAATTGACCTTATGCAACCTCCGCACGCTTACGTTAGTCTCATACGGTTTGAACCTCCGGCAGATTGACGGCGATATCATGATGACATTAAGGTCGCCCGCTAAATGCAGGAGCAAGCACAGACAGATTTGTCTGTCATTTTTGCGCAACGGATCGTATGGAGTTTGAATGCGCGGGGCACTATTACGCAGCGGTAAGAGCGGGTCATTCACTGCCCTCGGCGAAACAGGTCAACCGGTCTACCGGGCAGCCCTGCAATTGCGCGAAGCCATTCGCCGCAAGAACCCCGATTTGGTCGATCATCTGGCCATCCCTCAAAGCGATGAACTCGGCAACCAGATCGATTGGTACAGCGCCCTCGACGGCGATGTGATTCCGTGGAGCAGCGCGACCGAAGAAGAACGCGCCCCTGCCCGCCGCCAGCTTGAAGCCCTGAAGATCGCGCTCGAAGAATTGAGCCAGCGTTTCCTGGGTACTGACTCCGCCGAACAGCAGCAAGGCGACAAAGCCGTGTTCGGCAAGCTACTCAAGCGCGTGATTCATTTCCCAGACGAAAACTTCGTCTACCTGGTGCAAGGCAAACCGGTGCTGACCTTCTGGGGTTTCGAGCATGCCGGTACCGGCAATGGCGATCCCCTGCACTGCCTCTATCAAGTTCCGCCCGCGTTCACGCTGCCTCCCGTAGTCAAAGCCGCGCCCGTGGTTGCGCCCATCGTGCCGGTGGTTGCTCGTCCATGGTGGCGTCGCTGGTGGTGGCTGTTGCTGCTGCCGTTCCTGCTGCTACTTTTGTGGCTGTTGCTCGGTCTGCGAGGGTGCGTCCCGATTCCGTTGGTGGCGGTAGATTTGCTGCCTGAGGGCCTCGTGCCGGTGGAAAAACAACTGGAAGAGCCGCCACTGACCGGCAATGTCACGACATTGAATAGCGTTCCGGTGAATGGCACCGTTGTGGGCTCCACCACAGGAACTGGCACCGCCGTGACGCAAACCCATGGCGTGGAAGCGCCCGCGGTCGAAGGTAACGAGGCTGACGCAGCACCCGCCGACTTGACCAATGACCCTGCCAAAGACCCGGCAGCCGAATCGCCTGCCACCCCGCCCGAAAACAAAACCGCGCCGCCGGATGTCACATCGCCCGAGGCAGAAAAATCCGCCGCCGCAAAACCCGGCCCTCCCCTGAGCATTCCGCCAGACGCCGCTGACGGTGCCGCCAAGTTCCTCGACGGACAGTACCGCGCCGGGGCTGGTATTCAGGATCGTCGGACCGGTAAACCGCTGCGTCTGGAGTACCAGCTCAAGGACGGCAAGGGCGAAGTCACCGTACACCAGGCCGACGGCACGAAGTGCAGCGGGCCAGTGAGCGCTACCATGAAGGGAGGCAGCCTGGCCATCGACAGCCAGGGCCAAGCCGTATGTGGCGACGGCAGCACTTACGACATGCCCAAGGTCAACTGCCGCAAAGGGGCGACCACGGTCGCGGACTGCACCGGCGGTTACGGAAAAGATCAATTCCCCATGTCCATGCGGCACGTGGCCGAATAAAAACGGAATAACCCGACATGTTGCCTGAAGTCACCCAATTCGAAGACACCGTCACGCTGGTCAGCGACACCGGCATCCAGTTCATGGATTTCGCCCTGCGCCTGGATCCTCGCAAGGAACCGGCGGGCGAATTCGCGCCGATGATCAGCGGATTGATCTGCCGCCTGGCGTACAACGAAGAGAAAGACTTCTTTTTCTACGAGCCCGAACCGGAAAAGGTCGAAAAAGCCAAACCTGCGTTCAGCGTCGACATGAAAAGCAGCCTCGAATTGCTCGACGGTATCTGGCTGCCGACTCCGTTTTTTCGCTTCATGCCGCCGCATCGCTTCGATGAAGGTCCGACCAACTGGTCGCGCATGCGTCTGGTGAAACTGGCAATACCCGACATCGACGGCAACACCCACCGCCTGACGATGGCGTTCGACAGCCGTGTGATGCCCAAGCGTGACGGCACTGCTTACCTGGCGCCAAACGAAGAAGACATCAGCTCCGGCGTGTCTTTCAAACTGGCGACCAAGGCTAGCGAAACCCGCTGGTTTCTGGCGCAGCCGTGGGTCAATGAATGGCTGCTGGAAGTGTTCAACGAGGGCAATGCCCACCGTTCGCGCGCAGAGTTGGACATCGATATCCGCGCCAACTATCACTTGGCGCACTACCTCAACTTGCTCAGCCTGTTGAGCAAACCGTCGGCGGCCCAGCAATCGACGGCCCGAACGAAAGTTGAAATCCCCGAGCTGAAAGTGGTCGCCAACGACAGCAATGGCCTGGTCAAACCGATTCCTGTGGACCTGGTGCTGGACGTCGGTAACTCGCGCACCTGCGGCATCCTGATCGAAAACCACGGTCAGGCCGGCTCCGGGCTGAAGCAGAACTACGTGCTGGAACTGCGCGACCTGATCACCCCCGAACACACCTACAACCTGCCGTTCGAAAGCCGCGTGGAATTCGCCCAGGCGTACTTCGGCAAGGACCACTGCTCGGTCAAGAGCGGCCGTCACGATGCGTTCCAGTGGGCGACGATTGCCCGTGTCGGCAATGAAGCCAGCCGTCTGGCCAGTCGTCGTCGCGGCACCGAAGGCTCCACTGGCCTGTCCAGCCCGAAACGCTATCTGTGGGACGAAAACGCCTATGGCCACGGCTGGCGCTTCAACTGCTCGTACATCAAGACCGACAACGAGCCGTACGCCACCGCCGCACCGTTCTCGCATCTGATCAACGAAACCGGCGAGGCGCTATACAGCCTCGAAGAAGACGATCGTCTGCCAGTGTTCATGCCGCGTTATTCACGCAGCTCGCTAATGACCTTCATGCTCGCCGAAGTGCTGGCCCAGGCGCTGTCGCAAATCAACAGCCCGGCCCAGCGTTCGCGTCAGGGTCACACCCGCGTACCGCGCCAACTCAACAGCATCACCCTGACCGTGCCGCCGGGCATGCCGCAGGCCGAGCGCAGCATCCTCAACGAACGCATGCTGCAAGCCATCGGCCTGGTGTGGAAAAGCCTCGGCTGGCATGTCGGCGAGGAAGATCCGCATCAGGATCAGGCCGTCAGCCCGCGCACGCCGATCCCGAGTATCCGCGTGGAATGGGACGAAGCGTCCTGCGGCCAGTTGGTGTACCTGTACACCGAGGTCAACGAGAACTTCGCCGGTCATCCGGAAGAATTTTTTGACACCATCGCCCGGCCGGACAAGACCGACCGCCAACGCATCACCCTCGCGACCATCGACATCGGTGGTGGCACCACCGACCTGGTGATCACCGACTATCGCCTCGACCGCGCGGGTAATACCGGCAGCGGCAGCAACGTACACATCGTGCCCGAGCAGCGTTTTCGCGATGGTTTCAAAGTGGCCGGCGATGACATCCTGCTGGACGTGATTCAGGACTTCATCCTGCCGAGCTTCGAAAAAGCCTTGCAGAACTTCGGCGTGAAAGCCCCGGATTCGCTGATGTCACGGCTGTGTGGCGATGAATCGGTCAGCGCCCAGGACATGATCCTGCGCCAGCAACTGAACCTGCAGGTATTCGCCCCGCTGGGCCTGGCGCTGCTCAAGGCGTACGAGCATTACGATCCGCAGGTCCCGCAAGAAGTCACCCCGCAAAGCTACCGCCAATTGCTCGGTGACAACGCGATCAGCCAGACCGTGCTCGACTACGTCAACGCCGCCGTGCGCCGCGATGTCGGCGGTCAGAGCGGTTTCGACCTGTATGACGCGCTGATCGGCTTCGACCTGCAGAAGCTTCACGCCGCGTTCCTCAACGACCAGATCAACATCACCAAGATTCTCGGTGCGCTGTGTGAAGTGGTCGCGCATTACCCGTGCGATGTCTTGCTGCTGACCGGCCGCCCTTCGCGCCTGCCCGGCATCCAGGCGTTCATTCGCAAGGTGCTGCCGCTGCCACCGGGACGCATTCTGGCGCTGCAAAACTACCGCACCGGCGGCTGGTATCCGTTTCACAAGAACGGCCGGATCGACGACCCGAAAAGCACCGCGTCGGTCGGCGCCATGCTCTGCCTGTTGTGCGCCAACCATAGCGTGCCGAACTTCTACTTCCGTGCATCGGCGCTCAAGCCGTATTCGACGGTCAAGCACATCGGCGTCATCGACCTGAACAACGTGATCAAGGATGCCGACGTGCTGTACCGCGACATCCAGTCTGAAGACTACAAAATAAAGCTGCCGGTAATTGGCGTTGGCGACGCCGCCGACACGCCACAGCTGGAAATGCGTGGCGATCTGCGCCTCGGTTTCCGCCAGTTGGCCGCCGACCGTTGGGCCGCCTCGCCGCTGTACACCTTGCGGTTCACCAAGGCGGGTCGGGAGAAGTTTTCCCGCGCAATCGGTGAAAACGGCAGCGCGCCGCTGCTCAAGGTGCGGTTTGAGGTCAAACCGGCAGACAAATACACGCGCAAGCAGGATCTGGTCAGCGACCGCCTCTCGGTTCGCGACATCGAATCCAACAGTAACAACGTCAACTTCAACCCGCGCAGCGACCTCGAGCTGGAACTCAACACCATGCTCGACGCCGGCCTGAGCGAGACCAAGTACTGGCTCGACAGTGGAAGTGTGAAACGCAAATGAAAGACCTGACCTCCGATCAAACTCAGCTCTCTGCCAGTTGGGCCGCTGTTTATGAAGGCGCCGGTCAGGCGCTGGACTGGATTGGCCAGACGCGCGGCAATGCGCCGCGCCTGGACAGCGAAGCCGACAACCTGAACATCCGCCTGCATCGCGCCCGCAATTTGGCTCAAAGCCTCGGTCGCGTGGCCTGCACGCCAATGACCATCGGCTTTTTCGGCTTGTCCCAGGCCGGCAAGTCCTACCTGATTTCGGCCCTCGCCGCCGGTCAGAACGGCAAGCTGGAAACAGACTTCGGCGACCATCGCCTGGATTTCATCAAGCACATCAACCCGGTGGGTGGTGGCAAGGAAGCCACCGGCCTGGTAACGCGCTTCAGCCGTCGGGCGACGGAAAGTCAGGACAATGACTTCCCGGTGGAACTCACGCTGTTCAAGGAAATCGAGCTGGCGAAGATTCTCGCCAACGCCTGGTTCAAGGATTTCGACCTTGAGCGGATTTCCTACGAGATCGACGAAGAGCGCATCCAGCGCGTGCTCAAACCGTTCGAGGGCCGCGAAACCGGCCCGCTGCAAACGGGGGTCAATGCCGACGATCTGGTGTCGCTGTGGGATTACCTGCGCGACAACTTCCGCAACTCGGTGAAGAAGCTTGAGCACCTGTACTGGCCCAAAGCGTTGCAACTGGCGCCACGCCTGAATTTCCAGGAACGGGCCGAGCTGTTTTCGATTCTCTGGGGTGAGCAAAGCGAGTTGACGCGCGTGTACCAGCAACTGGCCGGCGCGCTGCACAAGCTGGGCCTGCCCGAGACCGTGTTTGCACCGTTGAAGGCCTTGGTGAGTTTCGAAAACGACACCTACAGCCAGCGCGACAGCATCATGAACGTCGACATCCTCGAACGCTTCGGCAGTCCGCTGGACTTGCCGATTGAAGTTCGACCGCTGGTTGGCGATCACCTGCAAAACAGTCAGGCGATTGCGGTCGCGCAACTGGCGGCACTGACCGCCGAAATGACCTTCCGCCTGATCGAAGCGCCGGTGGATGACATCGTCAATCAGGTCGACCTGCTGGATTTCCCCGGTTATCGCGGGCGCCAGAAACTGCACGAGATCGCCGATTCCAACGACCCGCAATACACCACCAAAGACAACTCCGTTTCCCAGCTGATCCTGCGCGGCAAGGTCGCCTACCTGTTCGAACGCTACACCGACAACCAGGAAATGAACGCGCTGGTGGTCTGCACAGGCTCGACCAAGCAGAGCGACGTCAACGACGTGGGCCCGGTGCTGACCCGCTGGATCGAAAAGACCCAGGGCGCCGACTCGGCCGCTCGCAGCAAGCGCGACACCGGCCTGATCTGGGCGCTGACCATGCTCGATCTGCGCATTACCAACTCCCTCAGCCTGACACCGGATCAGTACGACGAGAGCTGGAACGGCATGGTCAAGCTGACCATGCTGGAGCGCTTCGGCAGCCTGAGCTGGATGAACGACTGGGCCGGCACACCGTTCCAGAACACCTACCTGGTGCGCAAACCGCGTATGGACGCGGCGTTCATCGGGCAAGACGCGACCGGTGCGGAAACCGGCCTCAATGCCATCTATCAGGAACGTGTCAGCGCGCTGGGCACCAGCTTCGCCAGCAACGACCTGGTGTGCAAACACATCCACGATCCTGCCAACGCCTGGGCAGAAATGCTGCGCAACGATGACGGTGGCATCAGCCACTTCAGTGGCAGTTTCAAAGGCGTGGCCAATATCGAATTCAAATTGCAGCGCATCCGCGAGCAATTGAGCGAGTGCCTCGAAGGCCTGACCACTCACGGCCTGAGCCCCTGGTACCACGCCGACGGCGACGGTGCCGCAGCCGCCAAGAAAGCCAAGGCGCAAATGATTTTGACGGGCCTGGGCCGTCGCCCGGCGGTGCTCGGTGAGTTGATCGATCAACTCGACATGCCGAGCGAAGAGGTGCGCGACCTGTACCTCAGCGGCGTGTACGAAACCGATGACGAGCCGGCCGTGAACGACGAGCCGGTCGCCCCGACACCGAGCCAGAGCCTGTACGGCAGCGACGCCGGTTTCGATTTCGATTTCAGTGACGACCTGAGCCACGACGCGCCAGTCAGCAGCAAAACCGGCACCTCTGCGCCCGAACTGCAAAGCAACGAGCACCGTTTTGCCAAAGCGGCCTTCAAGGCCTGGATCGCGCACCTGCGTGAACTGACCACCCGGCAAAGCCTGCTCAACCTGCTGGGGTTGGAAAAGGCCTTGCTGGAAGCGGTGGTCGATGAACTGATCACCGCCGGCTATCGCCAGGACTTGCCGGGGCAACTGAGCCGCGCCGTCCTCAAGCGTGCACAAAGTGGCGCGCGGCGCGATCAACTGGTCGAGCGCCAGGTACTGGAAGTGCAGCGTGTGCTGCGCGATTTCGTGTCCTGGTTCGGTTACCTCCAGAAGCCGGTGAACGAGCGTCCGAACAGCCGCGCCGGTGCCAAGGAGCCGTTGTTTTCGTTCTACACCGACATTGGCCCGGGACAAGTCCCCGTGCTGCCGGCGCAACCGGCGAATCAGGCGCAGCGGTATCTAGGCGACTGGCTCTCGGGCCTGGCCTACATCACGCAGGACAATGCCGGCCATGGGGCCGGACGTGAAATCACCCCTGAACAGAACGAACGGCTGGGCCAAGTGCTCACAGCCTTCGCAGCGAGATAAGCAATGCCAATTCGTGTCGACCTGCTCGCGTTAGAGCCCAATGTGCCTGGCCAGGCCCGCCTCACTGTGAAGAAATGGCAGGGTGGCGAGGAACAGCTGGAGTTTTCCATTCAGCGCAACCAGGACGGTTTTTACCTTCAGGACCACAAGGCCTGGAGCAACAATCCATTCTGGTTCAAGGTCTCGCGTTTCAACCTCACGGCCAACGGCGAAGCTTTGGAAACGCAGGTCGGCCCGGACGTGGTCGACCCGCTGCTGGAAGGCGGCGCCAACTCGCAATTCCAGATCGAACTGCGCGAACAGAACCATGGTCATGCCGATAAAGGCGTGGTTCGCCCAGGCGTTGGCGTGCTGCCCTCCACGGCCGGCGGCCAGACACGCTCGACTTACGGCGGTGCCGAACTGATGGCGCCGAGCGAACCGGCTCCGGAAACCCCGGAAATCCCGGAGCTGCCTGAACTGATCCTGTCCACCGCCGAGCCCGAAGTGGAGTTGGAGTCGGTGACCACCGAGCGCGACTACACACCGCCTCCCGCACCGCTGAAGAAAAGCAACAAAGGCCTGATCGGTCTATTGATTGTCGTGTTGTTGCTGGCAGCCGGCGCCGGATTCTGGTTCTACAAACGCCCCCCGGCGCCTGCTCCGGTGGCCACAGCCGCTGCCGCCGCACCCGCCAGCGCCGACGCTCAAGCCTGCACCCTCGACAGCATGAACAGCCTCCCCGAACTGACCTTCGTCCAGACCTGCATCAAGGCGGCACCCGACAGTGCCAAGTTGCTGGAGATCATCAACCAGGCCAAGGCCGGCAAGCACTGCGGCGTCGCCCAGCGCCTGTACGCCAACCGTGCCCAGGCCGGTGACGCATTGATCGCCAACGCCTATGCCCGCGAATACGACCCAAAATACCTGAAGGCCAGCGAGTGCTTCCCGGCCGCAGACAACGCCACCGCCGCCTACTGGTATGAAACCATCCTCACCCAGGACCCGAACAACGCCGAAGCCAAGCAGCGCTTCGAGGAGTTGCAGAAGTGATGCGTTCGCCCCTGAGTCGATTCCTGCTGAGCGGTGCCGCGTTACTGGCGCTGTGCATCAGCCCGCTGTCCCAGGCCGATGACAAGCCGCTGATCCAAGCCGGTAAAAAGACCCTGTTCCAACGCGTGCTGACCACGCCGAGCTGCAAAATCAGCCCGATGGCGGGCGGTGCCGAAGGTGACGCACAACCAGTCTTCAGCCGCTTTTATGTGTACGAGCGCACGCAAGCAAACAACGCCGAGTGGCTGAAAGTCGGCCCCGACAGCTACGGCAAAACCATTGGCTGGCTGCCAGCCAGCTGTACCACCGACTGGAAGATGCAACTGACGCTGGCCTTCACCAACCCGGCCAACCGCGACCGTTTGCTGTTCTTCAAGGACCGCGCCACCGTCGAAGGCATCCTTGATGCGCCGGACCCGGTCAGCAAAGTCGCGCCGCTGCGGGCCACGCTGAAAAAGGGCCAGCAAGCACCGGGCGTACTGGCTGAAGAACCTGAATACTTCGTCGACCTGCAAAAGCAGTTCTACCTGCTGCCGGTACTCAGTGGCGAAGAAGTCATGACCGAAAGCGGTTTCCGCACGCGCCTGCTCAACGTCGCCTCCGTCAGCAAGCCGGATGACAAGAACGCCAAGGGCGGTGCTGCAAACAGCGCTGCCGGCAGCAAGGAAGCCGAAGAGAAAAAGGCCAACCAGCTGAAGGAATTCAGTGCGGCCGTAGTATTTGTCATCGACTCGACGATTTCGATGGACCCCTACATCGACCGCACCCGCGAAGCGATCCGCAAGGTTTACCAGAAGATCGAAGCGCAGAATCTCGGCAAACAGGTCAAGTTCGGCCTGGTGGCTTTCCGCTCCAACACCCAGGCGATACCGGGGCTGGAATACACCACCAAGATGTACGCCGACCCGACGCAGGTGAAAGACAGCGCCGACTTTTTCGCCAAGATCGCCGACCTCAAACAAGCCACCGTGTCGAGCAGCAGCTTCGATGAAGACTCGTTTGCCGGGGTCATGGAGAGCATCGACAAGGTCGACTGGAGCCAGTTCGGCGCGCGCTACGTGGTGTTGATCACCGACGCGGGCGCCATCGAAGGCGACGACAAACTATCGAAGACCGGTTTGAGCGCCGCGCAGGTGCGTATGGAGGCCGCCAACCCGGGCGTGGCGATTTACACCCTGCACTTGAAAACCCCGGCCGGGGCCAAGGACCACGCCAAGGCCGAGGCGCAATACCAGAACCTGTCGACCTACCCGGGCACCAACACTTCGCTGTACTACCCGGTGAACGCTGGCGATGTGCAGGAATTCGGGCGCAAGGTCGACACACTGGCCGCGGCGATCACTACACAAGTCAAAGCCGCTTACATGGGCGAAGACGCCATCGGCAGTGCGGCGAACGCCAAGCAGGACCCGGCCGAGAAAAAAATGCTCGAAGACGCGGCGCTGATCGGCCACGCCATGCAACTCGCCTATCTCGGCGAGAAGACCAACAGCAAGGCCCCGCCAGTGTTCAAGGCGTGGATCACCGACCGCGACCTGATCAAGCAGAACATCCCGACCACCGACGTGCGGGTGCTGCTGACCAAGTCACAGCTCAGCGACTTGAGCGACGTGATGAAGCAGATTCTCGATGCCGCCAACGAAGGCCTGATTTCACCCACGGAAATGTTCGATCGCCTGCGTTCCGTGGCGGCGACCATGGGCGCCGATCCCAATCAGCTGAAGCAGAACGGCAACGCCAAACTGGCGGACATGGGCGTCCTCGGCGAGTACCTCGAAGACCTGCCTTATCACAGTGAAGTGCTGAACCTGGATGAAGAGACCTGGAAGAGCTGGGACGGTCTGGCACAAGAAAAATTCATCCGCACGCTGAACACCAAACTGCGGCATTACCAGCGTTACAACGCGGATGTCGACCGTTGGGTAGCGTTGGCCAAGGACAGCGATGCGCGGGACAACGTGTACCCCGTCCCACTGGAAATGATGCCTTAACGAGACGCCCATGCTTGATATCAAGAACCTGCTGGTGCGCCGTGGTGAAGGCACACAGGCTCATCACGTGCGACTGCCGAACTTGCAGGTCGGCGCCGGGGAAATCCTCGCCATCACCGGCGAGAGTGGCAGTGGCAAAAGCACGTTGCTCGAAGCCATCGGCCTGTTGCTCGCGCCGGTGGAACTCGAGCGCTTTCGGCTGGGTCCGACGCACGCTCAAGATATCGCCCAACTGCTGGCGAATGACGACCAGCCTGCTCTTGCAGCGGTGCGTTCACGGCATTTGGGATTCATTTTGCAGAGCGGCGGCTTACTGCCATTCCTGAGCGTGCGGGACAACATCAGCCTGCCGCGCCGATTGCTCGGGATGCCGGCAAAGAGCGATCACATCGACCACGCCGTTGACGTGTTGCGCCTGCAAGGGTTGCTGGATAAACAACCTCAGGCCTTGTCGATCGGCGAACGCCAGCGCGTTGCCTGCGTTCGGGCAATTGCCCATGAACCGCTGCTGCTGTTGGCCGACGAGCCGACCGCCGCGCTCGACCCTCACAGTGCCCGGCGTTTGTTCGAGTTGCTCCTGAGCCTGGTGTCGAGCATGGGCCTGAGTGCACTCGTTGTATCCCATGACTGGGCCTTGCTGAAAGATTTCGGCTTACCGCGTCTCGGCGCTATCAGCCATCAGGGAGAGACTCTGTTTGAACCGATGGACTGATCGCTTGCGCCTGCTGGGCTCACTGGCGCTGCAAGACCTCTGGCACGACCGCAAGGTCTCGCTGTGCATCGCCGCGTCCCTGGTGGCGGTGATTGCGCCGCTGTTGCTGCTGTTCGGGCTCAAGCACGGGGTGGTCAGCCAGTTGCAGGACGAACTGCTGCGTGACCCGCGCAACCTTGAAGTGAAGATGCTCAGCAACGGCAACTACGACACGGCCTGGATCGAGCGTTTGCGCCTGCGCCCCGAGACCGGTTTTGCCCTCGGCCAGACCCGCTCGCTCAATACCCAGGCTGACCTGCTGATCGGCATGCAACGGTTTGTCGAAGGTGCGGAAATCATCGCCACCGAGCCGGGCGACCCACAACTGAACCTGGCGCCACTCAATCCCGTCGGCAATCAAGTGATCCTCAGCGCCAGCGCAGCGCAACGCTTGCAGGCCAAGGCCGGCGACAGCGTGCAGATGCGGGCCTTGCGCCGCCTGGAAGGTGTCAATGAACGCGGCGAGATGACGCTGACGGTACTGGCCGTGCTCGACAGTGCCCGTTTCGGTCGCGCCGCCGGGTTTGTCGCCCCGCCGCTGCTTCTCGATCTGGAGCGTTTTCGCGACGGTTATCAGGTCAGTGAGTTCGGTGTTACCACCGGCAAGCCTCAGGGTAATCTGCAACCGCTGTATGCCCGCGCCCGCGTGTATGCGCGCGACATCGATCAGGTTGCGCCGCTGGAACACTGGCTCAACGAACAACACATCGAAACCTCGAGCCGACTGGCCGACATCGACAACGTCAAAGCCATCAACCATGTGCTGGGGCTGATCTTCGGTGTGATCGCCGTGGCGGCGTTGATCGGCTGCGTGGCATCGATGGTCGGCGCGTTCCTGGCCAACATCGACCGTAAACGCAAAAGCCTGGCGGTCCTGCGTCTGCTGGGTTTCAAACGCAGGTCCGTCGGCGGTTTCGTGGTCCTGCAAGCGCTAACGCTGAGTCTGGCCGGCTACGTTGGCGGGCTGGGGTTTTATGCCGTGGGCAGTCATTTGTTCGACTACTTGCTCGGCAGCAGCCAGGCCACCGGTACCTTCGTTTGCCACATCACTGTTTGGCACGGCGTTGCCGCCCTGCTCCTGACCTTTTTGGTCGCTGCATTGGTGGCCGTGATCGGCGCCCTGCGAGCCATCAACATCCAACCTGCGGAGAGTCTGCGTGAGCTATAAACGTTTTGGCTTGCTGTTGCCCCTGAGCCTCGGCTACGTGCTCGACGCCTCAGCGGCGGGCTGGGAAGAGAAGTATTACAACCCGATGCCCGAGGCTAGCGACGTCGTGCTACCGATGCCCTGTGAAGGCTCGATGGTGTTCCGCAAGGTGTTCATCCCGGTCGCCGGTCCGCTGGATGACTACCCGATCAACATCGGTCAGGACGGTGCGGAATACGGCTACGTCGAACAGACCCGTCCGACCTTTATCGCCGGCAGTTTTACCGGGGCCAAGAACGACAAATCCCGCTACTACCTGATGGCCAAATACGAGATGAGTCAACTGCAATACGCCGCGCTGACCGAAGCAACCTGCCCCACCGCAGCCACCAAGATGCGCTTGCCGCAAACGGCGGTGAGCTGGGTGCAAGCCATCGAAGCCGCCGACAAGTACAACCTGTGGCTGCGCAAAAACGCCGCCGGCAAGCTGCCCAAGGAAGACGGCGCGCAAGGTTTCCTGCGCCTGCCGACCGAAGTCGAGTGGGAGTTCGCCGCGCGCGGCGGGCTGGAAGTCGGTGCCGCTGAATTCCGCGACACACACTACCCGATGCCGGAAGGCATCAACGCCTATGAGTGGTTCGCCGGGGCTCAATCGTCCAACGGCAAAGTGCAATTGACCGGACTGCAAAAGCCCAACCCGCTGGGCCTGCATGACATGCTCGGTAACGTCGACGAAATGATGTTCGAGCCGTTTCGCCTGAACAAACTCGACCGCCAGCACGGTCAGGCCGGCGGCTACGTCGTCCGTGGCGGCAACTACCTGACCGCGCAGGCCGACCTGCGTACGGCATTGCGTAAGGAAGAGCCTTATTACAACGCCGAAGGCCAGGTGAAAAACAAAACCACCGGCCTGCGCTTGGTCATGGTCTCACCGACCCTCACCTCTCGCGAGCGGGTCGCCAGCATCGAAAGCAGCTGGAAGAAACTCGGCACCGGCAGCAAGGAAACCGAATCCGCCGACAAAGGCACCGTACAATCCCTGAACAACCTCGCCTCGGGCGTTGAAGACAAAGCGCTCAAGGAAAAACTCCAGGCCCTGGAAAACCAGCTGCGTGCCAGCAACCAGCAGCAGGAAGAAACCCGCGACCAGGCGATCCGCGCCAGCCTCAACCTGGGTGCGTTCCTGTGCACCAAGATGCTCGACGACGGCCAGTACGTGGATTTCCTGCAAAAGAACTACAAGCTCAACTGCGAAAGCGCAGACAAAGATGCCAGTTGCGATATGCGTAAAACCAAGCTCGACGAGCAAAAGGATCGCCTGCACAAACTCAGCCGTTACTACGCCAGCAGCCTGGTGGAATCGGCTACCTTGTACGGTCAGCCACTGCTTGAAACGCAAGTCCCGGTAATGGAAGAAATCATCACCCGCAGCAAACAGCTGCAAGACCTCAAACCTTACTTGCGCACCCACTGGGCCAATCAGAAGGCGTTCCTGCAAAAGCAGAAAATCGATACTGAAGCCTGGCTGACCAGCTGCAAAACCGTCTCTCAATAACAACGCGTCAACACCGTTACCTAGGAGTTTCCCCATGTCGCGCAGCCTTTGGACTCGCTTCAAGCTACAGATCGCTTTCGTTGTCGCCGGCAGCCTGCTAATGACCGGGTGCGCCAACACCGGCAGCTCCATGCTCGACGAAAGCGAGGGTGCCGACCCGCGCCTGACCCAGGGCAATGACGCAGAGTTCTTCAGCAAGTCCGGATACCAGGCCTGCGCCGTCGGCGCCGGTGTCGGCATCCTCGCTTGCGCGCTGTCCAACAGCAACAACAAAACCGTGTGCGTCATCGCCGCCGGTATTACCGCCTGTGGCGTGGCCATGGGCGCTAACTATTACCTGGATCAACGTCGCAGTGAATACGCCGACACCGCCACCCGTTTGGCGAAGATGAACAGCGACGTCGAACAAGACACGCAGAACGTGATCGCCCGTACCGCAACCGCTCAGCATGTGATCAATGATGACCAGGCGCAAATCGCCCAGATCAAAAAGGACATCGCCAACAAGAAAGTCGACAAGAACAGGGCTCAGGCGCAAATCGCCGGGATCGATTCGGACATCGCGCGCCTGCGTAAAGACCTTGCAAACATGCGTATCAAAGTCACCGAGTACAGCAAAGTGGCAGACGCCGAGCGTGCACAAGGCACCAGCGCCGAGATCAAGCAGGTGGACATGAACATTCAGAAAATGAACCAGAAAGTCGTCACCCTGCAGAGGGAAGTCGACGCTCTGTACAGCCAACGCTCCGCAATCACCCTGGGCTAAGCACATGACGCTAAGACAACTGATGGTCATCACTGCCGTCCTGGCCCTGAGCGGTTGCGCGACCAACCCTGGCGAATGCGATGCGACCAATCGCGAAAGCAGCATGCTGGCCAAGATGAACTGCGACTACTCCGGTGGTTACAGCGATCAGGTCAAGCAGAAGGAACTGGCCCTGAGCGAGTCCCGGCAGCAAAACGCAATGTTCCGTCAGGTGTACGAGAACATTCAGGCCCAGCAGCTCAGCACCAAAACCGATCTGGCCAGCCAGCGGAAATCCCAGGCGGCGCTGAATCAGTCGCTGGCGCAACTGCTGACCTCGCTCAAGGCCCGGCGTGGCAATGAAGCCCAGGTGCAGAAGCAGATTGCCGCCCTTGAGCAGCAGCTCAAGGCTTCGCAAGCGGCGCCAACGGCCAAATCAACGCCAGCGACGCTGGCGGCCAAGCAGCAAGAGCTGAAAACGTTGCAGAAGAAGGTCAATCAGCTGCAATTCAGCCTCGGCTACGAAGAGTAACTTTTCACCCCGCAAGCATCCCGATGGATGCCTGCACTTTTTCAGGAATCGTCGTCATGCAGCGGGTCATCAGGGATGCGCAAGCCACATCGGAGGGGATGAGTGCGCTGCAAGCCAAAGTCGCCCTCATCCAGAAACACTTTCCGCCGACCGTCGCCAGCCTTTTTGCCATCCCGCGGATGGGCAGCGGCGACGTGCTGGAATGGTGGACCGAACTGGGTGGCCAACCCACGCCCTACGCCGACCTCAACGAGGACGCGCAACGACGTTTGCTGGAAACCTATGAAGTGCGTCAGACGTCCCTCGGACAGCTGGCGGACGAACTGCAAAAACGCGGTCAACCGACGGAAGCGCAAGACCTGCGCAGCCTGCTCGGCACGCCGGAGCTGGACAAACTCTACAGCCTCAACGGTGAGCCTTTGGTGGTGCGCTGGAACCAGCGCTCGCCCAAACCGATTGTGCCGCCGGTGGTGCCGGTCGTGCCGCCATCGCGTCGTGGCTGGTGGATCGCGGCGGCTTTGCTCGCGCTGCTGTTGCTGCTTCTGGCGCTGTGGCTCTGGTGGTTCCTGCACCGTGAGCCGGTTGTCGTGGTTCCGCCTGTAGCGCCTGTTGCGCCGGTGGTGACGCCGGTTGAGAAACCGGTTGAGCCTGTCCCCGAGCCTGTTGTGGAACCGGAACCGAAACCTGCTCCGGTACCAGAACCCACGCCAGAACCGGTACCGGAACCCAAGCCGGTCCCGCCACCCAAACCGGTTCCACCACCAAAACCGGTAGTGGCTGCCCCACCACCACCCCCGCCACCGGCCCCGACGCTGGACAACTTCGCATGCCGTAAAAATGCGCCGAATGCAGAGATCCCGCAATTCGTGGTGGTGCTCGATACCTCGGGTTCGATGAACTTGAACATCAAGTCAGTGAAAGCCGACGAGGACTGGTTCTTCGGTAGTGACCTCAACAAGCTCCTGGACCCGAACCGCACCATGCGGCTCACCGCCAAACCCAGCCGCATGGACGTCGCCAAGGACTCGCTGGCCAGCATGATCAACGGGCTGGACCCGAAGATCGACACACGCCTGATCACCTTCGCCGGTTGTGAAAGAACACCGGACCGAGGTGTGTTCAAGTTCGGCGACCGCCCGCGGCTGATCAACGGGATTCGAGGTCTGGTTCCCGACGACGGCACACCGCTGGCCGACAGCCTGGCCCGCGCAGCGAGTACCGTCGACGGGCGCAATAACGATGCGGTTATTGTGATGTTCGTCGACGGAGAAGACGGTTGCGGGCAGGACGTTTGCGCGGTATCCCGTCGAATCGCCAGGGAACAACCGCGCCTGCGGGTCAACGTGGTGAAAATCGGTGCTGGCGGCCCGTCACGCTGTATCGCTGAAAACACCGGAGGTCGGGTTTACAACAGCACCAACGCGGCTGAGTTGAGTAACCAGTTGAAACAGGCGAGCAAGGAAGTATCCAGCAATGCCAAGTGCAACTGACTTGGGAACAGATCCTGAATTGAGGTGACCCCATTCGCGAGCAAGTGGGAGCGGCGATCCGACTTGCTCGCGAAGACGATTTCAGCAACGCCTCAACGAAACCGGTCAACCTCATGCCGCAAATCCGCCGCCAGCTTCTCCAGCTCTTTGGCGGTGATCGCCAGATTGGACACCACTTCGCGCTGCTCACTGTTTGCCAGGGCAATGCTTTGCAGGTTGCTGCTGAGCAAGGTGGCGGTACTGCTCTGTTCTTGAGTGGCGGTGGTGATCGCCGCGAATTGCTGACCGGCAGAATGGCTTTGCTCATCGATCCGCGCCAAGGCACTGGCGACGTTGGCGTTGCGTGACAGGCCTTCCTGCATCAACACATTGCCTTGTTCCATGGTGCTGATGGCGTTGCCGGTTTCCTGCTGGATGCTTTGAATCATTCCGGAAATTTCATCTGTCGCCTGGCGGGTACGCGAAGCCAGGTTGCGAACTTCATCGGCCACGACGGCGAAACCACGCCCCTGCTCACCGGCACGAGCGGCTTCGATGGCGGCGTTGAGCGCCAGCAGGTTGGTTTGATCGGCAATCGAGGTAATCACACCGACGATGCCACCGATTTCCTGGGAGCGCTGACCCAAGGTATTGATCACCGTCGCCGTGCTGTTCAGCGCACCTGCGATTTGTTCCAGGGACGAGGACGCTTCGTCCATCGACGTACGACCGATCTGGGTTTGCTGTGCGTTTTCTTGAGCCAGACGCTGAGTGTTGCCCATGTTGTCGGCAATGTTCAGGGAGGTGGCGCTGAACTCTTCCACGGCGCCGGCCATGCTGGTGATTTCGCCCGACTGCTGCTCCATCCCTTCATAGGCGCCACCGGAAAGACCGGACAAGGCCTGGGCGCGGCTGTTGACCTCTTGCGAGGCCCTGCGGATGTGCTCGACCATGGTCGACAGCGCCTGGCTCATCTGGTTGAACGCGCGGGCCAACTGACCGATTTCGTCGTTGCTCGACACGTTCAGCCGCACGCTCAAATCACCGGCGCCCAAGGCTTCCGCCTGACGCACCAGATCACCCAGCGGCGCGAGTTTGCTGCGCAGCAACCAGACCGCCGAACCCACCGCGATCAACATCGCCAGCAGACTGCCAATCGCCAATTGAATGCCGACACTCCAGGTCACGGCACGAATTTCGGTTTTCGGCATGCTCGCCACGACCGACCATGGGCCGCCTTCAAACGGTACGGCAATGCTGTAGAAATCTTCGGACTTGTCGCTCCAGAACTCGCCCTTGCCCGGCGTTTTCGCCAGACTGACGATGGCCGGGACGGCTTGATCCAGCGCTTGTACGCCCGCGATCGGCACCAGCCATTTGCTCTGTTCATCCAGCAGCGCCAGGGAACCGGTCTGGCCGATACGGAAGCGCTTGAGGTTGGCAAACTGCGCGTTCTGCGCGTCTGTGTAGTCGAATCCTACGAACAGAACAGCAATCACCTTACCGCCACTGTCACGTACGGGGGTGTACTGAGTCATGTAGGAGCGTTCGAACAGCAAGGCACGACCGACGTAGGCCTGCCCCGCCATCAAGCGGGCATAGGCCGGATTCGCGTGATCGAGCAGTGTGCCGATGGCTCGGGTGCCGTCCTGTTTGCTCAGGGACGTGCTGACCCTAATGAAGTCTTCGCCGCTGCGCACAAACACCGTCGCAACGCCGGCGGTCATTTGCTTGAACTCGTCCACTTCCTTGAAATTGTTGTTCAACACTTCGTTGCCCAGGTGCAGGCCCGGGGTCTGAGCGCCCGCCACGGCCACCGGTTCGTCCGGATGCACGCTCAAACCGGCGCTGAAGCGCTTCTCGAACAGACCGCTCAGGCGCTGGGTACTTTCACGCAACGTGCCGTGAAAGGTACTCAACTGATCGGCCAGCAACCGGGCTTCACTGGCCAGGTGTTCTTCGCGGGTGGCGAGGTTGGCGGTATCCAGCGAGCGCAGGGCGAACACGGTACTGCCGCTGATGACAATCGCCAGTATCACGGCAAGCGCAAGACCAAGCTGTGAGGCGATCCGGGCACGAGGTTGAGACATGACAGCTCCTGGCCGAGCGACCGGATCCTCCTTGATCTGGCTGCACACTCAGCAAAATTCTAATAATGGGAATTGCGTCGAACCTGCACGAAGGTTCCATCTGCATTTTCGGCGGAGAATCTGAATACTTGAGTAAATAACGGGGATATGGCTCAAGGCCGCCATTGCGACGGCTCTATCGATTCAGCCCAAGTGTTGAACGTCGGGCAATTCCATTGCTCGGGCTTCGCCTTGCAGGAAGTCGCTGAGCCTGCGCAAACGTTCACCTCCGGGGCGGGTTTTCGGCCAGACCAGGTAATATTTCTCACCGCTGGCGACGGCCGTCGGCCACGGCAGACTCAGACGTCCCTGAGCCACATCTTCCGCCACCATCAGCAGATCGCCCATGGACACACCATAACCTCGGGCGGCGGCGATCATGCCCAGTTCCAGCGTGTCGAATACCTGCCCGCCCTTGAGCGACACCTGATCCGCCAGCCCCATGCGTTCCAGCCAACTGCGCCAGTCGCGACGATCCGGCGTCGGGTGCAACAGTTCGGCATTGGCCAGCCGTGCAACATCCCACGGTTGATCCTGCAGAAGATTCGGCGCACCGACTGGAATCAGCTCTTCCGGGAACAGGAAACTCGCCTCCCAGTCCGGCGGAAAATTTCCGTTGCTGAGGATGATGGCGCAGTCGAACGGTTCATGGTTGAAGTCCACCGAGTCGACGTCCATCCAGGCGCTGGTCAATTGCACCTCGTTGCCCGGTTGCAGGTGCCGAAATCGGCTGAGTCGTGCCAGCAACCAGCGCATGGTCAGGGTCGACGGCGCTTTCATGCGCAGGATGTCATCTTCGGCGCGCAAGGTATTGCAGGCCCGCTCCAGGGCGGTGAAGCCTTCGCGAATGCCGGGCAGGATCAACCGCGCCGATTCGGTCAATTGCAGATTGCGTCCGCTGCGGTGAAACAGCCGACAGGCAAAATGCTCTTCGAGCGTACGAATATGCCGACTGACCGCACTTTGAGTAATCGATAACTCTTCGGCCGCACGGGTAAACGAGCTATGCCGCGCCGCCGCTTCGAATGCGCGCAGGGCATACAAGGGAGGAAGACGACGGGACATTCGGAAAGCTCCTATAGCGGGACTCGGTCACCCTAGCAGAAACTCCCCAGCATGAGTTTGAATCATGCAACCCATCCTTTTTATCCCTTTGTGCAAACCCCGTAGAGCGCCGAGAATCGACGCTTTCCTGTCCCTCTTTAATTATCGAGCGTGATGACCATGCATCCAGCACGTACCGAACTCTGGGCCATCCTGCGGCTGGCGGGGCCGTTGATTGCCTCGCAGTTGGCGCACATGCTGATGGTCCTCACCGACACCTTGATGATGGCGCGCCTGAGTCCAGAGGCGCTGGCCGGTGGCGGTCTGGGCGCAGCAACTTACTCGTTCGTGTCGATCTTCTGCATTGGCGTGATCGCCGCGGTCGGCACCCTGGTGGCAATCCGTCAGGGTGCCGGCGACATCGTCGGCGCCGCAAGGCTGACCCAGGCCGGGTTATGGCTGGCGTGGTTGATGGCGCTGGTGGCCGGGCTGCTGCTGTGGAACCTCAAGCCGGTGTTGCTGCTATTCGGCCAGACCGAAACCAACGTCCACGCGGCCGGGCAGTTCCTGCTGATCCTGCCGTTCGCCCTGCCCGGCTACCTGAGCTTTATGGCCCTGCGCGGCTTCACCAGCGCCATCGGCCGGGCAACACCGGTGATGGTCATCAGCCTCGGCGGCACCGTGGCCAACTTCCTGCTCAACTATGCGTTGATCACAGGGATGTTCGGTCTGCCAAAAATGGGGTTGGTGGGCATCGGGCTGGTCACCGCTATTGTCGCCAATCTGATGGCCGTGGCGCTGGCGCTGCACATCCGTCGGCATCCGGCTTACGACGCTTATCCATTGCGCCAAGGGCTATCGCGTCCGAACCGTCAGTATTTGAAAGAGCTGTGGCGCCTCGGCCTGCCCATCGGGGGCACCTACGCGGTGGAAGTCGGGTTGTTTGCTTTCGCCGCGCTGTGCATGGGCACCATGGGCAGTACGCAACTGGCGGCGCACCAGATCGCCCTGCAGATTGTTTCGGTGGCGTTCATGATTCCGGCGGGGCTTTCGTATGCGATCACCATGCGCATCGGCCAGCATTACGGTGCCGGACAGTTGCTGGATGCACGTCTGGCCGGACGGGTCGGGATCGCCTTTGGCGCGGCGTCAATGCTGGGCTTTGCCATGGTCTTCTGGTTCCTGCCGAATCAGTTGATCGGCTTGTTCCTGGACCATAACGACCCGGCGTTTCGTGACGTTATCAACCTGGCCGTGAGCCTGTTGGCGGTCGCCGCGTGGTTCGAGCTGTTCGATGGCACGCAAACCATCGCCATGGGCTGCATTCGCGGGCTCAAGGATGCCAAGACCACGTTCCTGGTGGGCTTGGGGTGCTATTGGCTGATTGGCGCGCCGGCTGCCTGGTGGATGGCCTTCCATTTGAATTGGGGACCGACGGGGGTCTGGTGGGGATTGGCGCTGGGATTGGCGTGCGCGGCGGTGAGCCTGACGTGGGCGTTTGAGTGGAAGATGAAGCTGATGATCAGACGCGAACCGGCGCCAGAACAGAACTTCGGGACCGTCCAGACAGAATGAGATCAATGTGTGGGCTTGCTCGCGAAGGGGGCGTGTCAGTCGACATCATTTTGACTGACATACCGCTTTCGCGAGCAAGCCCGCTCCCACTTAGTTCACGACTTCCTGTGCAGGCTGTTGGCTGCTGCCGAAGGTTAGGTATTCAACCAGCTCCGCCAATGGCAACGGCTTGCTGATCAGATATCCCTGCACCTGGTCGCAGCCAAACCCGCGCAACAGATCCAGTTGCTCCGGCGTTTCTACGCCTTCGGCGACCACTTCAAGATTGAGGTTGTGCGCCAGGTTGATCATTGCGTGGACCAGTTTGCGATTCTCTTCCCGCTCCTCCATGCCACCGACAAAGCTCTTGTCGACCTTCAACAAGGCAATCGGCAGGCTGTTGAGGTGCACGAACGACGAAAACCCGGTGCCGAAGTCATCCAGCGAGAAGCGCACCCCCAGGCGTCCGAGGGCATCCATGGTCTGCTTCACCAGATCGCTGCGGCGCATCACCGCGGTTTCGGTCAGTTCGAATTCCAGCCATTGCGCCTCGACACCGCGATCGGCAATCAACCGACTCAACGTCGACAGTAACTGGCTGTCCTGAAACTGCCGGAACGACAGGTTGATCGCCATGTGCAACGCCGGCAAACCCCGTTCGCGCAACGCCTGCATATCGCGCAAGGCACGTGAAATCACCCAGTAACCCAGCGGCACGATCAAGCCGCTTTGCTCGGCCAGCGGCACGAATTCGCTGGGTGGCAGCAAGCCGCGCTCGCCATGACGCCAGCGCACCAAGGCTTCGAGGCCGACGATCTGCCCGTCCTCAAGGTTCAGGCGTGGCTGGTAATGCAGTTCCAGTTCATCCCGGCGCAACGCCCGGCGCAACTCGCTTTCGAGGTCGGCTATGCTGCGGGCGTTGCGGTTGATGCGTTCGTTGAAGATGTGAAAGGTACAGCCCTGAGTACTTTTGGCTTGTTGCATGGCGATGTGTGCGTGCCACATCAGCGGATCGGCGCCGGCCTGGGCCCGGGCGTGAGCAATACCGAGGCTGGAACCGATCAACAGGCTTTCGCCGTCGACCCAGTAAGGCTCGGCCAGCGCTTCGGTAATGCGCTCGGCCATCCATTCGGCGCGCTGAGGCGCGCGGCGGGTGTCGATCAGCAGGGCGAACTCATCACTGCCCAGTCGCGCCAGTTGATCGCCGGCCTCAAGCTGGCTTTTCAGCCGCGCGACCACTTGCAGGATCAACCGGTCACCGGCCTGGTGGCCGAGGGCATCGTTGGCGTGACGGAAGTTGTCGAGGTCGAGGTGACCGAGGGCCAGGCCGCGGCCGTCGTTTTCCGCCAGGCGTGCCGCCAGCAAGGTCTGGAAACCCTGGCGGTTGGCGATGCCGGTCAGCGGGTCTTGCTCGGCCAGGCGCTGCAGGGTGTTTTCCAGCACGCCACGCTCGCGAACATGCCGCAGGCACCGGCGCAACATGCCGGGATCAAGGTGATCGCGTACCAGCCAGTCGCTCACCCCATCGGGCGGCGACAGTGGTTCGTGCTCGAGCAGCAATACCGTCGGCAGGCTGCAACGGCCAGGTAGAGGTTGAAGCGCTGGAATCGTCAACAACACCGCACTGCGGTTGTCATCGAACAGACTGCTGACCGACTCCCAGCTCGGCGCGCTGATCAGCACGGTCGAGCTCCCCATCGGAGCCAGACACTCGCGCAACAACGCTGCCCACGCTGGCTCTTCGGCCAGTAGCAGCAAACGCAAGGGTTCGACAGGCGTAGACAAGCTAGCTCCCTAGACTCTGCAAAGATGTAGGCGGCGGGCATTATGCAGCGCCGGTAACCAATGACCAAATGACCTCGGTTATCAAACGCGGCTTTGTATCCGGAATTACGAACATTAGACGCAAACTCACCGCGCATCCTGCGTGAAAGTATCAAAACCGGCAAATATAGATAGCGTATTGCGTCACAAGTCGGAGAGAGCAGCACAATTCGCTGAGCCTGTTAAAATGCCGGCCCATTTCGCAAACGACGCCCTGATTTCGTATGTCCCGACTCAATCCCCGGCAGCAAGAAGCCGTGAGCTACGTCGGCGGCCCTCTTTTGGTGCTCGCCGGCGCAGGCTCCGGCAAGACCAGTGTGATCACGCGCAAGATCGCCCATCTGATCCAGAACTGCGGCATCCGCGCCCAGTACATCGTCGCCATGACCTTTACCAACAAGGCCGCGCGCGAGATGAAGGAACGGGTCGGCACCTTGCTCAAGGGCGGCGAAGGCCGCGGCCTGACGGTCTGCACCTTCCACAATCTGGGCCTGAACATCATCCGCAAGGAACACGTGCGGCTGGGCTACAAGCCAGGTTTCTCGATCTTCGACGAGACCGATGTCAAAGCCTTGATGACCGACATCATGCAGAAGGAATACTCGGGCGACGACGGCGTCGACGAGATCAAGAACATGATCGGCTCCTGGAAAAACGACCTGATCCTGCCCGCCGAAGCCCTGGAAAACGCGCGCAACCCCAAGGAACAGACCGCAGCCATCGTCTACACCCACTATCAGCGCACGCTCAAGGCGTTCAACGCGGTGGACTTCGACGACCTGATCCTGCTGCCAGTGAAGCTGTTCCAGGAACACGCCGACATCCTCGAAAAATGGCAGAACAAAGTCCGCTACCTGCTGGTGGACGAATACCAGGACACCAACGCCAGCCAGTATTTGCTGGTGAAGCTGCTAATCGGCATACGCAACCAGTTCACCGTGGTCGGTGACGACGACCAGTCGATCTATGCCTGGCGCGGCGCGCGGCCGGAAAACCTGATGCTGCTCAAGGACGATTACCCGTCCCTGAAAGTGGTGATGCTGGAGCAAAACTATCGCTCCACCAGCCGCATCCTGCGGTGCGCCAACGTGCTGATCTCGAACAACCCGCACGAATTCGAAAAGCAGCTGTGGAGCGAGATGGGTCACGGCGATGAGATCCGCGTGATCCGTTGCCGCAACGAAGACGCCGAAGCCGAACGCGTGGCTGTGGAACTGCTGACCCTGCACTTGCGCACGGATCGGCCCTACAGCGATTTTGCGATTCTGTACCGCGGTAACTACCAGGCCAAGCTGATCGAGCTGAAGCTGCAACACCACCAGATTCCGTATCGCCTGTCCGGCGGCAACAGTTTTTTCGGACGTCAGGAAGTGAAAGACCTGATGGCCTACTTCCGCCTGATCGTGAACCCGGACGACGACAATGCCTTCCTGCGGGTGATCAACGTCCCACGCCGGGAGATCGGTTCGACCACGCTGGAAAAGCTTGGCAACTACGCCACCGAACGCAAAATCTCAATGTACGCCGCCACCGACGAAATCGGTCTGGGCGAGCATCTGGATACGCGCTTCACCGATCGACTGTCGCGCTTCAAGCGCTTCATGGACAAGGTCCGCGAGCAATGCGCTGGCGAAGACCCGATCTCGGCGCTGCGCAGCATGGTCATGGACATCGACTATGAGAACTGGCTGCGCACCAACAGCTCCAGCGACAAGGCTGCCGATTACCGCATGGGTAACGTCTGGTTCCTGATCGAGGCGTTGAAGAACACCCTCGAAAAAGACGAAGAAGGCGAGATGACCGTCGAAGACGCCATCGGCAAACTCGTCCTGCGCGACATGCTGGAACGTCAGCAGGAAGAGGAAGACGGTGCCGAAGGTGTGCAGATGATGACCCTGCACGCCTCCAAAGGTCTGGAATTCCCTTACGTGTTCATCATGGGCATGGAAGAGGAAATCCTCCCGCACCGTTCCAGTATCGAAGCCGACACCATCGAAGAAGAACGTCGGCTGGCTTACGTCGGAATTACCCGCGCGCGTCAGACGCTGGCCTTCACCTTCGCCGCCAAGCGTAAGCAATACGGCGAGATCATCGACTGCGCACCGAGCCGCTTCCTTGATGAACTGCCGCCGGACGACCTGGCCTGGGAAGGCAACGACGACACGCCCGTTGAAGTCAAAGCTGTTCGCGGTAATACGGCACTGGCGGATATACGCGCGATGTTAAAGCGCTAGAATCGACTACTTTTTAACCGGCCTTAGGCGCACAAGCCGCCCGTAGAGGAAAGCTTCATGGAAGCACTGCACAAGAAAATTCGCGAAGAAGGCATCGTGCTTTCCGACCAGGTCCTGAAAGTCGACGCCTTTCTGAACCACCAGATCGACCCGGCCCTGATGAAGCTGATCGGCGACGAATTCGCCACGCTGTTCAAGGATTCGGGCATCACCAAGATCGTCACCATCGAAGCCTCGGGCATCGCGCCGGCGATCATGACCGGTCTGAACCTCGGCGTGCCGGTGATTTTTGCGCGCAAGCATCAGTCCCTAACCCTGACCGAAAACCTGCTGTCGGCGACCGTTTACTCGTTCACCAAGCAGACCGAAAGCACCGTGGCGATTTCCCCGCGCCACCTGACCAGCAGCGACCGCGTGCTAATCATCGATGACTTTTTGGCCAACGGTAAGGCGTCGCAAGCGCTGATCTCGATCATCAAACAGGCCGGCGCTACCGTCGCGGGTTTGGGTATCGTGATCGAGAAGTCGTTCCAGGGCGGCCGTGCGGAACTGGATGCGCAGGGTTATCGCGTTGAATCGCTGGCTCGCGTGCAGTCGCTGAAGGATGGCGTCGTAACCTTCATCGAATAAACCGCCACACCGCAAAACCAGTGTGGGAGCGGGCTTGCTCGCGAATGCGGTGTGTCAGACGACATCAACTTTGACTGACACACCGCATTCGCGAGCAAGCCCGCTCCCACGTTTGGTCTCCGCTGGCCGTTACAAAGCGCTGGCTTTGAGGCCGGTGAGCAGCAACCGCTGGAACAAATCCTCTTTCAGCCCTTCCGGTTTCGTCAGCTGCATCCGCTCCAGATGCTCGGGAAACGATGAAGGCTCCGGCGCATCCAGCGCTGCCTTGCCCAGTTCCAGAATCTCCGTGAGCTTGAACTTGCTCTTCAGCCAGTTCAGCGCCCGCAATAGATCCTTCTCCTCTGCGGTGAAATCACAACCCAACGGATACTCCGGAAACAACTGCGGATGCCGCGCCTGAATGGCCTGCAAGCGCTGCGGACTGTTGTCGGCGAACCGTGGATCAATACGGAAATGCTTCGGTAACTTGTCGACCGCCTGAGCCTGTTCGATCAACCCCGGCTGGAAACGTGAGTCACTGATGTTCAGCAACGCCTCGATCACCGCCGCATCGGTCTTGCCCCGCAGGTCGGCGATGCCGTACTCGGTGACTACGATGTCTCGCAGGTGTCGCGGGATTGTGCAATGGCCGTACTCCCAGACGATGTTCGAACTGACTTCACCGCCTGATTCGCGCCAGCTGCGCAGCAGCAATACCGAACGCGCCCCTTCCAGCGCATGACCCTGGGCGACGAAGTTGTACTGCCCACCGACACCGCTGAGTACTCGCCCGTCTTCGAGCTGATCGGCCACGCCTGCACCCAACAAGGTCATGGTAAACACGGTGTTGATGAAACGCGCATCGAGGCGCTGCAAGCGTTTGAGTTCTTCCTGACCGTAGAGCTCGTTGATGTAGCTGATGCGGGTCATGTTGAATTCGAGCCGCTTGCTGTGCGGCAGCTCGCGAAGGCGCTCATAGAAACTGCGCGGCCCAAGGAAGAAACCACCATGCACCGAGATGCCGTCAGTCTGCGCGGTTTCATCCAGCGTGCCGGCATTCGCCTGTTGCTGGGTCGGCACATCCGGATAGACCTTACGCCGCACGATCCCGGCATCGGCCAGCACCAGCAAGCCGTTGACGAACATTTCGCTGCAACCGTAAAGGCCTTTGGCGAAGGGTTCGACGCCGCCTTCACGGTCGATGAGTTGTGCCCACTGGCTGAGATTGACGTCCGCCAGCAACGCCTTGTAACCGTCATTGTCAGCCTGCCGCGCCAGCAACGCAGCAGTCAGTGCGTCGCCCATGGCACCGATGCCGATCTGCAGGGTGCCGCCGTCGCGCACCAGCGTGCTGGCGTGCAGCCCGATGAAGTGATCCTGGAAACCCACCGGCATGTTCGGCGTGGAGAACAGCGTGGTGCTGTCCTTCTCGTCGATCAGCAGGTCGAAAGTGTCCATGCTGACTTCCGCGTCCCCCGGCATGTAGGGCAAATCGTTGTGCACCTGGCCCACCAGCAGGATCGTCTCCCCCGCCGTCCTACGCTTGGCGATCATGGGGAACAGGTCGAGGGTGATGTCCGGGTTGCAGCTCAGGCTCAGGCGATCGGGATGTTCGCTGTGGCTGGCCACCAATTGCGCCACCAGGTTCAAACCGGCGGCGTTGATGTCTCGAGCGGCGTGGCTGTAATTGCTGCTGACGTAATCCTGCTGGGCCTGTGCGCTGTGGAGCAGGCTGCCGGGCTGCATGAAGAATTGCTGAACATGGATGTTGAACGGCAGGCTGTCGCGATGCAGCTCGGCCAGGAAATCCAGTTCCGGATAATCGCCGAAAACCCGTTCGATGAAGGGCTCAAGGAAGCGCTTTTGCAAACCGTCGCCCAAGGAAGGACGGCCCAGGCAAAGGGCGGTGTAGATCGTCAACTGCCGCTCGGGCAACTGCGCGACGCGTTGGAACAGCGCGTTGACGAAGTGGTTGGGTTTGCCCAGGCCAAGGGGCAGGCCCATGTGGATATGCGCCGGCAACCGTGCCAAGACATCATCGACCGCTTGCTCGATAGAACACAGCTGCACCATCTGATCCTCCCTTACATTCCGTGAATTGGGGTTGGACCGAGCTTGCCGGGTCTTTGCTGCAATGAACAGTCTCGAAAGCCAAATCGCAGGCACAAAAAAACCGCTCGAAAGCGGCTTTTTTGCTGAAGATGAAGGCTTATTTCAGGCCGGACATCTTCTGGATGGCGCCTTTGAGCTCGGCGTCTGCGCAATCGGCGCAGGTACCTTTTGGCGGCATCGAGTTGATACCGGAGATCGCCTTGGCGAGCAAACCGTCAACACCGCCTTCCTTCTTGGCGCGCTCGCCCCAAGCGGCGGCATCACCGATTTTCGGCGCGCCCAACAGGCCGGTACCGTGGCAAGCGTTGCAGTGTTTGGCTATCACTTCGTCAGGGGTTTTGGCACCACCACCGCCACCCGCAGAAGCAGCGACTTCCATCCCCTTGCACTCTTTACCCTGAACACAGACCTGGCCGACTGGCTCAAGGCGTTTAGCAATATCGTCGTTGGTCGCAGCTTGTGCGCTGACTGCCCAAAGGGCCAATACGGTTGCTGGTACGGCCAGCATTTTCATAATTAGATTCACGCGTTCACCCTCAATGGTGGCTAGTCACGCCCACGGCCACGGTTCGCAGGCGGGCGCAAGTATAACGGTAAGCCCGCCACACTGAAACAACCCTAAAGTCGAAGGGGTCTTATGCGTGGCGGAAAAACAACCCGGGCACCTCCGCAATACTGGCGGGACGCCTCTTTTCTTAGAAATTCGCTGGAGTAGCTGCGCTGATTAGTCGCGCTGGCGCATCGAACGGATTACGGAAACGGTGCGGTTTAGTACTTTCAAAGTAGTAGCTGTCGCCGGCTTCGAGCACAAAAGTTTCAAGCCCCACCACCAGCTCAAGTCGACCTTCGAGCAAAATCCCGGTTTCCTCGCCCTCATGGGTGAGCATCTCGTCACCGGTGTCGGCGCCTGGCGGGTAGATTTCGTTGAGGAACGCGATGGCCCGGCTCGGATGAGCCCTGCCGACCAGCTTCATGGTCACTGCGCCATCGGAAATATCGATCAGCTCGTTGGCTTTGTAGACGATCTGAGTCGGTTTTTCCTGCAGGATCTCTTCGGAAAAGAACTCGACCATGGACATGGGAATCCCGCCCAGTACCTTCCTCAGCGAACTGATCGAGGGGCTGACGCTGTTCTTCTCGATCATCGAAATGGTGCTGTTGGTGACACCCGCGCGTTTGGCGAGTTCACGCTGGGAAAGTCCTTTGAGCTTACGGATGGATTGCAGTCGTTCACCGACGTCCAATGCTGGAGTCTCCAAGGATTCAGGTTGTTGGATATTGAGCGTTATCATGGCGACAGCGTTCAGTATTTACAACACTTGGACCTGAATCCTGTTCGGTGAAGCGACTTTCGGTCGGGACGTTTTGACCTAAGCCCCGGAATAGAGCATTGGCACCCGGCGCAGGTTGCAGAAGATCTGGTAAGGAATCGTGCCCGCGGCCGCGGCCACGTCACTGGCGAGAATGTTTTTGCCCCACAACTCGACGGTCGAACCGAGGCCGGCTTGCGGCACATCGGTCAGGTCGATGCAGAGCATGTCCATCGATACCCGGCCAATCAACTGGCTGCGCTGCCCGGCAACCATCACGGGCGTACCGGTCGGTGCCTGACGTGGGTAGCCATCGGCGTAACCCATGGCCACCACGCCCACGCGCATCGGTTTCTGGGTGATGAATGTGGCGCCGTAACCGATCGGCTCGCCGGCCGGCAGTTCACGCACGCAAATCACTTTCGATTCGAGGGTCATCACCGGTTGCAGGCGGGACGCCACGGCATTGGCTTCTTCAAACGGAGTCGCGCCGTAGAGCATGATGCCCGGGCGAACCCAGTCACTTGGAATCTGCGGCCAGCCAAGCACCGCCGGCGAGTTGCGCAGACTAACCTCGGCCGACAAGCCCTGGCGCGCCGCTTCGAACACCGCGACCTGCTCATCACTGGCCTGACTGTGCAGCTCATCGGCCCGGGCGAAGTGGCTCATCAGAACAATCTTCGCGACCTTGCCGCTGGCCAGCAGCCGTTGATAGCCCGCCTGATAATCCTTTGGATGCAAGCCCACCCGATGCATGCCCGAATCGAGCTTGAGCCAGACCGTGATCGGCTTGCTCAGTGCAGCGTTCTCGATGGCTTCGAGCTGCCACAGCGAATGCACCACACACCAGAAGTCATGCTCGACGATCAGCGACAGCTCATCGGCCTCGAAAAAACCTTCCAGCAGCAACACCGGCGCACGAATGCCCGCGGCTCGCAGCTCCAGCGCTTCTTCGATACAGGCCACGGCAAAACCGTCTGCTTCGGCTTCCAGCGCCTGGGCGCAACGCACCGCGCCATGACCGTAGGCATCGGCCTTGATCACCGCGAGGGCCTTGGCCCCCGTGACTTCACGGGCGATTTGGTAGTTGTGACGCAGGGCTTGAAGGTCGATCAGGGCACGGGCTGGACGCATGGCGGCAGACTTCTAGGCGGTCATGGGAATAAAAACCGGCGCTGACTGACGGCGTGAACCGCCAGTAGCACCGGGAGAGGGATCTTTCTGACGGGCTTATGGCAGAGCGGCGACAACCGACAGCTCAACCAGGATTTCCGGTTCGCACAATTTCGATTCAACGGTGGCACGGGCCGGTGCGACGCCTTTTGGCAGCCACTTGTCCCAGACCGCGTTCATGCCTTCAAAGTGTGCATCAATGTCTTTCAAGTAAATCGTCACCGACAGCAAACGGCTCTTGTCGGTCCCGGCCAGATCCAGCAAACGCTCGATGTTGGCAAGCGTTTCACGGGTCTGCTGTTCAATCCCGGCGTTCATATCGTCGCCGACCTGCCCTGCCAGATACACGGTACCGCTGTGGACTACGATCTGGCTCATGCGCTCATTGGTGAGCTGGCGCTGGATTGACATGTTTTGCAGACTCCTGAAGTTTTTTTCCATAACGGGAAATATCGAGGCCTTCGGCGCTGATTTGCGGCGTTTTCTTCGCCATCAGATCAGCCAGCAAGCGACCGGAACCGCACGCCATGGTCCAACCAAGCGTACCGTGACCCGTGTTCAAAAACAGATTGCTGAACGGTGTAGCACCCACGATCGGCGTGCCGTCCGGGGTGGTCGGACGCAGACCGGTCCAGAAACTCGCCTGGGCCAGATCGCCGCCCTGAGGATAGAGGTCGTTGACGATCATCTCCAGGGTTTCGCGTCGACGCGGGTTCAGCGACAGGTCAAAACCGGCTATTTCAGCCATGCCGCCGACGCGGATGCGGTTGTCGAAACGGGTGATCGCGACCTTGTAGGTCTCGTCGAGGATAGTCGAAGCCGGGGCCATCGCCGGGTTGGTGATCGGCACAGTCAAGGAATAACCCTTGAGCGGATACACCGGCGCCTTGATACCCAGCGGCTTGAGCAATTGCGGCGAGTAGCTGCCCAGGGCCAGTACGTAGCGATCAGCGGTTTCCAGCTTGCCATCGATCCATACGCCGTTGATGCGATCACCGGCGTAGTCGAGGCGCTGAATGTCCTGGTCGAAGCGGAATTCCACACCCAGTTTGGTAGCCATTTCGACCAGGCGGGTGGTGAACATCTGGCAATCGCCGGTCTGGTCGTTCGGCAGGCGCAGGGCACCGGCGAGGATGTCGGTGACGCTGGCCAGCGCTGGCTCAACGCGGGCAATGCCGGCGCGGTCGAGCAGTTCGAACGGCACGCCGGACTCTTTCAGCACGGCGATGTCTTTCCAGGCGCCGTCGAGTTGAGCCTGGGTGCGGAACAGTTGGGTAGTACCGAGGCTGCGGCCTTCGTAGGCAATGCCGGTTTCGGCGCGCAATTCGTCGAGGCAGTCACGGCTGTACTCGGACAGACGGACCATGCGCTCCTTGTTCACCGCATAACGGCTGGCGGTGCAGTTGCGAAGCATCTGCGCCATCCACAGGTACTGGTCGATGTCGGCGGTGGCCTTGATCGCCAGCGGTGCATGCCGCTGCAACAGCCACTTGATGGCTTTAAGCGGAACACCCGGCGCAGCCCACGGCGAGGCATAACCCGGCGACACCTGCCCGGCGTTGGCGAAACTGGTCTCCATGGCAGCGGCCGGCTGACGGTCCACAACCACCACTTCAAACCCGGCACGCGCCAGATAGTAAGCACTGGTGGTACCGATGACGCCGCTACCCAAGACCATAACGCGCATTTTCATATCCCTCATCGCGGCTTGCCGCTGACGTTCGTAGTTGTCGAGCATTGATGTGCGCAGTGTAAAAAAGATTAGGCAGTGCTTTTCACTATATAAGTGCCTATATTTGGCGAGAATTCTCGGCAAAAACGCTTTTCACGGAGGCGCATCCCCTATGCGTACCAACACTCAGACCAAACGTGAGCTGGACAAGATCGACCGCAACATCCTGCGGATCCTGCAAGCGGACGGGCGCATTTCCTTCACCGAGCTGGGGGAAAAGGTCGGTCTCTCGACCACGCCGTGTACCGAGCGGGTCCGGCGGCTGGAGCGCGAAGGGATCATCATGGGCTACAACGCCCGGCTCAATCCGCAGCACCTCAAGGGTAGTCTTCTGGTGTTCGTCGAGATCAGCCTCGACTACAAATCCGGCGACACTTTCGAAGAGTTCCGACGCGCGGTCCTGAAGCTTCCCCACGTGCTGGAGTGCCATTTGGTGTCAGGGGATTTCGACTATCTGGTGAAGGCGCGGATTTCCGAGATGGCCTCGTACCGCAAACTGCTGGGCGACATCCTGCTCAAGTTGCCGCATGTGCGCGAATCCAAGAGCTACATCGTGATGGAAGAAGTGAAAGAGAGCCTGTGTCTGCCGATTCCGGATTGAGCCTACACAGATCGTTCCCACTCTGCGTGGGATCGATCACACGAGGACTTGCCGGGTGCTGGCCATGTACTCGTGAATCTGCCTCTCGACCCGCGGATGAATCAGCTCCACCGGCCCCCGTCCATTCGGGCATGGCAAGGTCTTGGTGGTGCCGAACAGTCGACAGATCAGCGGCCGCTCGTCATACACGGTGCAGCCGTTGGGTCCGAGGTGAACGCAATTGAGCTCATCCATCGCAGCATCCTGCTCGGCCCGGGTCTTGCGCGGCAGGCGGGACATTTCTTCCGGCGAGGTGGTCACCGGCCCACAGCAGTCATGGCAGCCGGGCACGCACTCGAACGAGGGAATCTGCTGCCGTAGCGTGCGAATTTTCTGACTGTTGCAGCTCATCGAAGCGGTGACCAAAAGCGGAATAGAGCGGGATTCTGACGTAAAAGCCCCGATCCAGACAGCACCAACCGACCAGTGTTGCCCGTGTCCGAAGGTCCGGCTTATGCTCCGTCAAATTTTCTAAACACAAGAATCAGGAACACGCACATGAATGCCCGTGCTCAGCAACCTGCCCCGAACCACCAGCACCCTGCTTCTTACTACGCCGCCAGCAGCCTGCCGCAGCCCGATCATCCAGTGCTCACAGGCGACCTGGTGGCTGACGTATGCGTGGTCGGTGGCGGGTTCTCCGGGTTGAACACGGCGCTCGAACTGGCCGAACGCGGTTTCAGCGTGATCCTGCTCGAAGCCCACAAAATCGGTTGGGGCGCCAGCGGACGCAATGGAGGACAGTTGATTCGTGGCGTCGGCCATGGCCTCGATCAGTTCGCTAACGTGATCGGTGCGGACGGTGTGCGTCAGATGAAACTCATGGGCCTGGAAGCGGTGGAAATCGTCCGACAGCGCGTCGAGCGTTTTCAGATCCCTTGCGACCTCACGTGGGGCTATTGCGACCTGGCCAACAAACCCCGAGACCTCGAAGGTTTCGCTGAAGATGCCGAAGAGCTGCGCAGTCTCGGTTACCGTTACGAAACCCGTCTGCTGCAAGCCAGTGAAATGCATTCCGTTGTGGGTTCCGACCGCTACGTCGGCGGATTGATAGACATGGGTTCAGGGCATCTGCACCCGCTGAACCTGGCATTGGGCGAAGCGGCCGCCGCGCAGCAGTTGGGGGTGAAGCTGTTCGAACAATCGGCGGTCACCCGCATCGACTATGGCCCCGAGGTCAAGGTCCATACTGCCCAGGGCTCGGTTCGCGCCAAGACGCTGGTGCTGGGCTGCAATGCCTACCTCAATGAACTCAATCCCGAACTCAGCGGCAAGGTGCTGCCCGCCGGCAGCTACATCATCGCCACCGAACCCTTGAGCGAAGCGCTGGCTCACTCGCTGCTGCCGCAGAATATGGCGGTCTGCGATCAACGGGTGGCGCTGGATTACTACCGGCTCTCGGCGGACCGCCGCTTGCTGTTTGGCGGCGCCTGCCATTATTCAGGTCGCGACCCGAAGGACATCGCCGCGTACATGCGGCCCAAGATGCTGGAAGTTTTCCCGCAGCTGGTCGGGGTGAAGATCGACTATCAATGGGGCGGGATGATCGGCATCGGCGCCAACCGTCTGCCGCAGATCGGCCGGCTCAAGGATCAGCCGAATGTGTATTACGCCCAGGCTTATTCCGGTCATGGCGTGAATGCCACGCACCTCGCGGGGAAGTTGTTGGCTGAAGCTATCAGTGGCCAGCAGAGTGGAGGGTTCGATCTGTTTGCCAAGGTGCCGCATATCACGTTCCCTGGCGGTAAGCTTTTGCGCTCGCCATTACTGGCGCTGGGGATGCTGTGGCATCGGCTTAAAGAGTTGGTTTGACGAAGATGATCGCTCCCACGCTCCTGCGTGGGAGCGATCGTCAGAAGTCAGATCCGCCAGAACGGTTTAAGCCCCTCCTCCCGCGCCTGTTCCCGACTCAACCCAACGTCCTTAAGCTGCTCAGTCGTGAGCTCCAGCAATGCCTTGCGCGTGTGCAGACGATGCCAGAACAGACCCCAGCGGCTCAGGCCGGACGGGGCGTTGCGCATGACCGCCTCGCGTGCGCCGTTGTTTTGCCCTGCCGCCAGTTCCTGACTGTGTAACGTCAGCCGCACATCGCTCAAGCCGTTCATTTTGATTGCTCCTGTTTACTTGGGTAGCCAGAGCTTTCATGATGCGTCGACGGCAAAAAGCATTACAGATTCAACGAGCCTGTATTAACTCCATACAGATTTTGCATTTCAGCGTCTGAATCCCCTATTTTCGACCCATCTGTACTGGTTAACCGAACCACCCACACCGAGACTGCGCCATGACCCTTTACGTCAATCTCGCCGAACTACTCGGCACGCGTATCGAACAGGGCTTCTATCGGCCCGGTGACCGGCTGCCGTCAGTGCGGGCGTTGAGTGTTGAACACGGCGTCAGCCTGAGCACGGTGCAGCAGGCCTATCGCGTGCTGGAAGACAGCGGCTTGGCGACCCCCAAACCCAAGTCGGGCTACTTCGTACCCGTGGGGCGCGAACTGCCGGAGCTTCCGGCAATTGGCCGCCCGGCACAGCGTCCGGTGGATATTTCCCAGTGGGATCAGGTGCTGGAACTCATTCGCGCCGTCCCACGCAAAGATGTCGTGCAACTGGGCCGCGGCATGCCGGACATCACCACGCCGACCATGAAACCGCTGCTGCGCAACCTGGCGCGAATCAGCCGGCGGCAGGACATGCCCGGTCTGTATTACGACAACATCTACGGCACCCTCGAACTGCGCGAACAGATTGCCCGCCTGCTGCTCGATTCCGGCTGCCAGTTGAGCGCCAACGATCTGGTGATCACCACCGGTTGTCACGAAGCGCTGTCCACCAGCATCCGCTCCATCTGCGAACCGGGCGACATTGTGGCCGTGGACTCGCCAAGCTTTCACGGCGCCATGCAGACACTCAAGGGCTTGGGCATGAAAGCCCTGGAAATCCCCACCGATCCGCTCACCGGGATCAGCCTCGATGCCCTCGAACTGGCGTTGGAGCAATGGCCAATCAAGGCCATACAGTTGACCCCCAACTGCAACAACCCGCTGGGCTACATCATGCCGGAGTCACGTAAACGCGCGTTGTTGACACTCGCACAGCGTTTCGACGTGGCGATCATCGAGGATGATGTGTATGGCGAACTGGCCTACACCTACCCGCGCCCGCGCACGATCAAATCCTTCGACGAGGACGGCCGCGTCCTGCTGTGCAGTTCATTTTCCAAGACCCTGGCGCCGGGGCTGCGGATCGGTTGGGTGGCGCCGGGACGGTATCTGGAACGGGTGCTGCACATGAAATACATCAGCACCGGTTCTACGGCGCCGCAACCGCAGATCGCGATTGCCGAATTTCTCAAGGCCGGACATTTCGAACCGCATTTGCGGAGGATGCGCACCCAATACCAGCGCAATCGGGATGTGATGATCGATTGGGTCAGCCGCTATTTTCCGGCCGGTACCCGCGCCAGTCGTCCCCAGGGCAGCTTCATGCTCTGGGTCGAGCTACCGGAGGGTTTCGACACCCTGAAACTGAATCGTGCGCTGCATGATCAAGGCGTACAGATTGCCGTCGGCAGCATCTTTTCGGCGTCGGGCAAATACCGCAATTGCCTGCGGATGAACTACGCTGCCAAAACAACCCCGCAGATCGAAGAAGCAGTGCGCAAGGTCGGTGCGATGGCAATCAAACTGCTAGCGGAAACCGACTGACCTTTCTTCGGGATGCGGCGTCCATATGCTACCCGCCACCACTCGGAATATGCTCCGTGAGAATCAGACAGCCATTGCTTGCTCTTCTGTTACTCGCTTCGCTCCTTGGTGGCTGCACAACACTCTATGTCCCTCGCGAACCGAGTCAGGCCCTGCCGGCGACCGATTCGGCGTTCGGCCGCTCGATCCAGGCACAGGCTGCCCCCCATCAAGGCCAATCGGGCTTTCGTTTGCTCTCCGATAGCGCCGAGGCCTTCACCGCCCGCGCCGAACTGATTCGCAACGCCCAAAGCAGCCTCGATCTGCAGTACTACATCGTCCATGGCGGCATCAGCACACGAATATTGGTGAGCGAGCTGCTCCACGCCGCCGACCGCGGCGTGCGGGTGCGGATTCTGCTCGACGACACCACCAGCGATGGCCTGGACCGGATCATCGCGACCCTCACCGCACATCCGAAGATTCAGATCCGCGTGTTCAACCCGCTACATTTGGGCCGCAGCACCGTCGTTACGCGAACCATGGGCCGGTTCTTCAACCTGTCGCTGCAACACCGGCGCATGCACAACAAACTGTGGGTGGCAGACAACTGCGTGGCGATAGTTGGCGGGCGCAACCTGGGGGATGAGTATTTCGATGCCGAGCCCAACCTGAATTTCACCGACATCGACATGCTCAGCGTCGGCCCGGTTGCAGAGCAGTTGGGGCACAGCTTCGACCAGTACTGGAACAGCGCCCTGAGCAAACCGATCGAACAGTTTCTCTCGACCAAGCCGACAGCCAAGGATCTGAGAAACACCCGGACCCGACTGGACGAATCCCTGGAGGAAACGCGTAAACAGAACCACGCGCTTTATCAGCAGTTGATGGCCTACACCACGCACCCGCGTTTGGATGTCTGGCGCCGGGAGCTGATCTGGGCCTGGAACCAGGCGTTGTGGGACTCACCGAACAAGGTGCTGTCCAAGGGTGAGCCGGAGCCGTACTTGCAACTGACCACCCAGTTGGCGCCCGAGCTCAATGGGGTCAGCAAGGAACTGATCATGGTCTCGCCCTACATCGTCCCCACCCAGCCGGGTCAGGTGTATCTGACCGGTCGCGCCGATGCCGGCGTGTCGGTGAGTTTGCTGACCAATTCACTGGAAGCCACCGACGTACCCGCTACGCACGGTGGTTACGCACCTTATCGCAAAGCCTTGCTGGAGCACGGCGTGCAATTGTTCGAATTGCGTCGTCAGCCCGGCGACAACGGTGGTAGCGGCAGCGGACCGAGCCTGTTTCACAGCAGGAGCAGCTCCTCCCGTAGTTCCGACTCCAGCCTGCACAGCAAGGCGATGATTTTCGACCGACAGAAAGCCTTCATCGGGTCGTTCAATTTCGACCCGCGCTCGGTGCTGTGGAACACCGAAGTCGGGGTCCTGGTGGACAACCCGCAGCTCGCCGTACGGGTGCGCGAATTTGCACTGGAGGGTATGGCGCCGCCCCTCAGCTATCAGGCCCGGCTGGAAAAGGGTCAGATCGTCTGGGTCACCGAAGATGACGGCAAGCTGCACACGTTGACCAAAGAACCGGGAACTTGGTGGCAGCATTTCAATTCGTGGCTCAGCAACATGGTCGGCCTGGAACGGATGCTTTAAAAACAGTGCAGTCAGATAGATTGCCAAGATCTATGCCGGCTGAACGGCACCAAACGCGCCTTGCCGTGACAGCAGAATCACCAACCCCAGCGCACCTGCCGCCATCAGCAGGGGCAACGCATGCCCGCTGATCCACTGACTGCCGGCACCAGCCGCCAGCGGTCCGATCAGGCAACCGATACCCCACAGCTGCGCGATATGCGCATTGGCGCGCACCAGCGCATCGTCGCGATAGCGCTCGCCGATCAGGATCAGTGACAAGGTGAACAAGCCACCGGCACTGGCACCGAACAACACCCACAACGGCCAGATCAGCAACGTATCGATCAACAACGGGATGGCCAGGCTCGATATCAGCAGGACCACCGCACACCCGGTGAACAACGTACGTCGCGACAAGCGATCAGCCAGTGCGCCAATCGGCAATTGCAGCAAGGCATCACCCACCACCACCGTGCTGACCATCGCCAACGCAATTTCCGTCGTAAAGCCCTGACGCAGGCAATAGACCGGCAACAGAGTCAGGATCATCGCTTCGAACGCTGCGAACAGCGACACCGCCCAGGCAATCGCCGGCAGGCCACGGCAGAAACCCAGCAAGTCGCTGAAGGTCACGCTGCAGGCTTCACTGGTCGGCGCGCCGCTGCGGCCCAGCAACAGGAACGGTGCCGCCATCAGCAAACCGACGCCGACCCAGAATCCGTAATCGTGCTCAGTGCCCAGTACGCCAAGCAGCAACGGCCCGGCCAGCTGACTCAGCGCATAGCTGCTGCCATACAACGCCACCAATCGCCCGCGCCACTCTTCCAGCACAAGCTGGTTGATCCAGCTTTCGCCGAGGATGAAGACGAGGGTCAGGATCACCCCGATCATCAGCCGCAATACCAACCAAATCGAATAGCTCGGCAACAGCGCCAGCAAACCGATGGACAACGCCCCGGCCCACAGGCACAAACGCATCAGATTGGCCGTGCCCAGACGCGCGGCCAGATGGCTGGAGATCTTTGCCCCCAGCAATACGCCAATGGCGGGCATCGCAGCCATCACACCGATGGCGAACGAGCCGTAACCCCAGCCTTCCAGGCGAAACGACACCAGCGGCATGCTGACGCCCAGCGCCAGGCCGACACTCAAGACAGACGCCAACACGGCGAAATAAGTCGCCCAACGCATTTTCCACGCTCCTGTGGATTGTTATTTTTTAACCGGCGCACAAAGCAAATGTGGGAGCGGGCTTGCTCGCGAAGAGGCCATCACATCCAACATCATCGTTGGCTGTTACGGCGCCTTCGCGAGCAAGCCCGCTCCCACAAGGGATCTGCGTCGTTCAGGAGCCCGACTTACAATCGGGCTCCTTCACTGGCTTACAACTTGATCCAGGTCGCCTTCAGCTCGGTGTACTTGTCGAACGCGTGCAGCGACTTGTCGCGACCGTTGCCGGACTGCTTGAAGCCACCGAACGGGGCCGTCATGTCGCCGCCGTCATACTGGTTGACCCACACGCTACCAGCGCGCAGTGCCTTGGCAGTCAGATGGGCCTTGGAAATATCCTGGGTCCACACCGCTGCGGCCAAGCCGTAAGGGGTGTCGTTGGCAATCGCAATGGCTTCTTCGGCGGTATCGAAAGTGATCACCGACAGCACTGGGCCGAAGATTTCTTCCTGAGCGATTTTCATCGCGTTGCTAACGCCGTCGAAAATGGTCGGTTCAACGTAGGTGCCACCGGTTTCCTGAAGAATGCGTTTGCCGCCCGCCACCAGTTTGGCGCCGTCGGTGTGGCCGGATTCGATGTAGGACAGCACGGTGTTCATCTGCTGGGTATCCACCAACGCGCCAACGTTGGTCGCCGGGTCCAGCGGGTTGCCCGGTTTCCAGGTTTTGAGGGCCTCGATCACCAGCGGCAGGAATTTATCCTTGATCGACCGTTCCACCAGCAGACGCGAGCCGGCGGTGCAGACTTCGCCCTGGTTGAAGGCGATGGCGCCGGCAGCCGATTCAGCGGCAGCTTGCAGGTCCGGCGCATCGGCGAACACGATGTTCGGGCTCTTGCCACCGGCTTCGAGCCAGACGCGTTTCATGTTCGATTCGCCGGAGTAGATCAGCAATTGCTTGGCGATTTTGGTCGAACCGGTGAACACCAGGGTGTCCACATCATTGTGCAGGGCCAGGGCTTTGCCGACGGTATGACCGTAACCTGGCAGGACGTTCAGCACGCCTTTCGGGATGCCGGCTTCAACGGCCAGCGCAGCGATGCGGATGGCGGTCAGCGGCGATTTTTCGGACGGTTTGAGGATCACCGAGTTACCGGTGGACAGCGCCGGACCGAGTTTCCAACAGGCCATCATCAGCGGGAAGTTCCACGGCACGATGGCGCCGACAACGCCGACCGGTTCGCGGGTCACCAGACCCAGCTGGTCATGGGGAGTCGCGGCCACTTCGTCGTAGATCTTGTCGATCGCTTCACCGCTCCAGCTCAGGGCTTGCGCCGCGCCTGGAACGTCGATGTACAGGGAATCGCTGATCGGCTTGCCCATGTCCAGGGTTTCAAGCAGGGCCAGCTCTTCGGCGTGCTGTTTCAGCAGGCCGGCGAAACGAATCATGGTGGCTTTACGTTTGGTCGGCGCCAGGCGCGACCAGACGCCGGAATTGAAGGTGGCGCGGGCGTTTTCAACAGCGCGCTGGGCGTCGGCGGCGTCACAGCTGGCAATCTTGCCCAGCAGACGGCCATCGACCGGGCTGATGCACTCGAAGGTCTCGGCGGAGACAGCATCGGTGTATTCGCCATTGATGTAGGCGCGGCCTTCGATCTTCAGATCGCGAGCCCGTTGTTCCCAATCGGCACGAGTCAGGGTGGTCATACGAGTGTCCTCCTCTTGTTGAATACGAGGGCCCCGCGGTCTTCGCGGGCGTCCTCAGGAATTCTGCCCGGCCAGCCTGCTTTTTCGGCCCAAGGCAACCGCCACCCTAAACCAGTGGCCGGGGTTGTTTCAATATATTTGACACAAGGTCGGCAAACGGCCTTGCGGTGTTCGTTTTAATAAACATAGACTTTGGACTTTCGAACCACTCGCGCCGCAATCACGGGGGATTATAAAAATGAGCATCCAGGACATCGTCGACTTCAGCCAGGCCACCACCCAGCCCGATCGCTATCGGCCAGACCCGGCGAAAGTCCTCAAGGGCGACCCCGAACAAGCAGTGTACAACCACTACAACAGCCCTTGCGGCCAGATGAGCGCAGGCGTGTGGGAAGGCGAAGTCGGCCAGTGGCATGTGAACTACACCGAGCATGAGTACTGCGAAATCGTTCAGGGGGTTTCAGTGCTGCGCGACAACGAAGGCAACGGCAAGACCCTGCGAGTGGGCGATCGCTTCGTGATCCCGGCCGGGTTCAGAGGCACCTGGGAGGTGCTGGAGCCGTGCCGCAAGATTTATGTGGCGTTTGAACAGAAGGCTTGAGGACTTTCTTCAAACCACAAAAAAGGCCCGTATCTCGCGATACGGGCCTTTTTCGTAAGAGGGAAAAATCAATTACTTGATTTTGCCTTCTTTGTAGATCACGTGCTTACGAACAACCGGATCAAATTTCTTGATCTCGATTTTGTCCGGAGTAGTGCGCTTGTTCTTGTCGGTAGTGTAGAAGTGACCAGTACCGGCGCTCGAGATCAAACGAATCAATTCACGCATGATTATCTCCCTTAGATCTTGCCAGCTTTGCGGATTTCGGCCAGCACGACAGTGATGCCACGCTTGTCGATGATACGCATGCCTTTGGCAGATACGCGCAGACGCACGAAACGTTTCTCTTCTTCAACCCAGAAGCGGTGATGCTGCAGGTTCGGCAGGAAACGACGACGGGTTTTGTTGTTTGCGTGGGAAATGTTATTCCCAGTCACCGGACCCTTACCGGTAACTTGACATACTCTCGACATGCCTCAGCCCTCTAAAACCACATGCCCAACCCGGCATGGGTTGGCCGCTTAATCTCTCAGTCATTTGGCGCCAGGCGCCGCGTTTCTTTAGAGGTCTTACCGGCTACACCTACAGTGAAGGAACCGGGCCCCTAGAAAAGAGCGCTGCTTTATACCAGAAAGACTGGAGAGCAACAACATTCCGTGTGAACAGACTTGATAAAAACCCCGCTTTTCGGGCTTCGAGCGCCTTGGATAAAGGCTGTCGCCGCTAAAGACCGCTCGTCGCAGAGAATCAGCCAACACGCCGATTCAGAGTTTTTCTCAGCCAGCACGCACCGAAAGCAAGCGCACATAGTCCCCTTAAAATGAAAAAGGGGATAGTCATTTACAAAAGAGCCCACTAGGGTAAGCCTTTTCCAGACTGCACTTGCAGATGGGCCTTCGATCTGTAAAGGAATCCGACCATGCGCCTCGCTGCCCTACCGCTGTTGCTCGCCCCTCTTCTGCTGAGCCCATTGGCCCATGCCGCCGCTCTGAGCGTTTGCACTGAGGCAAGCCCGGAAGGGTTCGACGTGGTGCAATACAACTCGCTGACCACCACCAACGCCTCGGCCGACGTGCTGATGAACCGCCTGGTGGACTTCGATACCGCTAGCGGCAAAGTGGTCGCGAGCCTCGCGGACAGCTGGGAAGTCACGCCCGACGGCCTGACCTATGTCTTCAAATTGCACCCGCAGGTGAAATTCCACCGTACCGAGTACTTCAGCCCGTCGCGCGACATGACCGCCGAAGACGTGAAGTTCAGCTTCGACCGCATGCTCGACCCGGCAAACCCTTGGCACAAAGTCGCCCAGAGCGGCTTCCCGCATGCCCAGTCGATGCAATTGCCTGCACTGATCAAGAAGATCGACGCACTGGACCCGCTGACCGTGCGTTTCACCCTCGATCACCCGGACTCGACCTTTCTCGCGACGCTGAGCATGGGCTTCGCCTCGATCTACTCCGCCGAATACGCCGACAAACTGATCAAGGCCGGCACCCCGGAGAAGCTCAATAGCCAGCCAATCGGCAGCGGGCCGTTCATCTTCACGCGCTTCCAGAAAGATGCCTCGATCCGCTACAAGGCCAATCCGGATTACTTCCGTGGCAAGCCTTCGGTGGACCCGCTGATCTTCGCCATCACGCCGGATGCCAATGTCCGCTTGCAGAAATTGCGCCGCAACGAGTGCCAGATCGCCCTGTCGCCCAAGCCTCTGGACGTACAGGCCGCGCTGAAAGAACCGACTCTGAAAGTGGAAAAGACTGACGCCTTCATGACCGCGTTCGTCGGTATCAACAGCCAGCATCCGCCGCTGGACAAGCCTGAAGTGCGCCAGGCGATCAACCTCGCGTTCGACAAGGCCAACTATGTCAAAGCCGTGTTCGAAGACACCGCCGAACCTGCCAACGGTCCATACCCGCCGAACACCTGGAGCTATGCCAAAAGCCTGCCGGGTTATCCGCATGACGTCGAAAAAGCCAAAGCACTCATGGCGAAGGCCGGGCTCAAGGACGGTTTCCAGACCACCATCTGGACCCGACCTTCTGGCAGTCTGCTCAACCCGAACCCGAGCCTCAGCGCTCAAATGCTGCAATCGGACCTCGCGAAAATCGGCATCCAGGCCGAGATTCGGGTGATCGAATGGGGCGAACTGATTCGCCGCGCCAAGGCCGGTGAACACGACCTGTTGTTCATGGGCTGGGCCGGCGACAACGGTGACCCGGACAACTTCCTCACGCCGCAGTTTTCCTGCGCCGCGGTCAAATCCGGCACCAACTTCGCACGCTACTGCAACCAGGACCTGGACAAGCTGATCAGCGCCGGTAAGACCACCGGCGAGCAAGGTGTGCGTACCAAGCTCTACGAACAGGCCCAGGCACAGATCCAGCAGCAGGCGCTGTGGCTGCCGCTGGCCCACCCGACCGCCTTCGCGCTGACGCGCAAGGATGTCGAAGGGTATGTCGTCAGCCCGTTCGGCCGTCAGGACTACTCGAAGGTCATCCTCAAGTAATCAGCGTCGCCACAAACCCTGTGGGAGCGGGCTTGCTCGCGAATGCGGAGTGTCATTCAACATTGATGTCGACTGACACGGCCCATTCGCGAGCAAGCCCGCTCCCACAGGGGGTTTGCATTCGCCCCTCTACATCCACCCGTACTCGGCCATGGACAGCGGATCGCCGTCACCGATGATGAAATGGTCGAGCACCCGCACATCGATCAGGTCCAGCGCCTCTTGCAGGCGCTTGGTCAGCACTCGGTCGGCTTGACTGGGGTTGGTATTACCCGAGGGATGGTTATGGCAGAGGATCAAGGCTGCGGCGTTGTGGGCCAGCGCGCGTTTAACCACTTGTCTCGGATAGACACTGGTGCTGTCAATGGATCCGCGAAACAGCACTTCAAAGGTCAGCACTTGATGCCTGGAATCCAAAAACAGACAGCCGAATACCTCGTGAGGCTCATGGCGCAACATTGACTTCAGGTAATCACGAACCGCCTGCGGATTTTCCAGCGCCGATTTTTGGCGCGCACGCTCGGCCAAATGCCGCCGGCCCATTTCCTGGACCGCTTGCAACTGAGCGAATTTCGCCGGCCCGAGCCCCAATTGCCGGCTGAATGCTTCCTGATCGGCCTCGAGCAGCGCACGCAGACTGCCAAACTGATTCAACAGGTGTCGCGCCAGATCTACCGCGCTTTTACCCGACACGCCGGTTCGTAAAAAAATCGCCAGCAATTCGGCGTCTGAAAGGCTCCCCGAGCCCAACTCAAGCAACCTCTCCCGCGGCCGTTCCGCCGCCGGCCAATCGCGAATACTCATAGCACCTCCCTGGTCTGTGGGCGCCGCTGTTCCGTAGCGGTCGCTGTGATATCGTAGCCCATCTTTTTTGCGGGCGATTTCATCCCTGGGGAGGGGGTATCGCCACGCAGTCATCAACGAAATGAAAGGCAGACCTATGCAGCGGCTGTATCGGAAACGCATCGTTCTGGGCGTCGGCGGCGGTATCGCTGCCTACAAGAGCGCCGACCTGGTTCGCCGCCTGATCGACCAGGGCGCCGAAGTGCGCGTGGTCATGACCCGCGGCGGCAGCGAGTTCATCACACCGTTGACCATGCAGGCCTTGTCCGGGCATCCGGTCCACCTCGATTTGCTCGACCCGGCGGCCGAAGCTGCCATGGGCCACATCGAGCTGGCCAAATGGGCCGACCTGGTGCTGATCGCCCCCGCCACCGCGGACCTCATTGCCCGCCTGGCCCAAGGCATTGCCAATGACCTGCTGACCACGCTGGTGCTGGCCACCGACGCCGTGGTCGCCGTTGCCCCGGCGATGAACCAGGCCATGTGGCGCGACCCGGCCACCCAGGCCAACTTGCAAACCCTCGAAAGCCGTGGCCTGAAAACCTTCGGCCCAGCCTCTGGTAGCCAGGCCTGCGGCGACGTCGGCATGGGCCGCATGCTCGAAGCCACCGACCTCGCCCAGTGCGCGGCGGACTGCTTCCAGCGTCAGGCGCTGACCGGCAAACACGTGCTGATCACCGCCGGCCCGACCCAGGAAAACATCGACCCGGTGCGCTACATCACCAATCACAGCTCCGGAAAGATGGGCTTTGCCCTGGCCGAAGCCGCAGTGGAAGCCGGCGCCCGCGTAACGCTGATCACCGGCCCGGTGCACCTGCCGACGCCGGATCGCGTCACCCGCATCGACGTGGTCAGCGCCCGCGACATGCTCGCCGCGTGTGAAGCCGCGATCCCTTGCGACCTGTTCATCGCCTCGGCGGCGGTCGCGGATTACCGCCCGGAAGTCGTCGCCCCACAGAAACTCAAGAAAGACCCTACGAACGGCGACGGCCTGTTGCTACAGATGGTGCGTAACCCGGACATTCTGGCCACCATCGCCACTCGCCCTGGCCGTCCGTTCAGTGTCGGGTTCGCCGCCGAAACCGAACACTTGCTCGATTACGCTGCACGCAAGTTGAAAGACAAGAACCTCGATTTGATCGTCGCCAACGACGTCGCCAACCCGAGCATTGGCTTCAACAGCGAAGAAAACGCCTGCAGCGTGATCGACCGCCAGCTACACGCCACACTTTTCGCCCAGACCAGCAAGAGCAAGATTGCTCGCCAGCTGATCACTTTTATCGCCGAACGTCTGAACCAGGTTTAATTTACATGCACACTTTGCAAGCCAAGATCCTCGACCCTCGCATCGGTACCGATTTCCCGCTGCCGCAGTACGCCACGCCAGGCTCCGCCGGCCTCGACCTGCGCGCCATGCTGGAAAAAGACACCGTCATCAAGCCGGGCGAAACCCTGCTGATCCCGACTGGCCTGTCCGTCTACATCGGCGATCCGGGTTTGGCGGCGCTGATTCTGCCGCGTTCGGGCCTGGGCCATAAGCACGGCATCGTGCTGGGCAACCTGGTCGGCCTGATCGACTCCGATTATCAAGGCCCGCTGATGGTCTCGTGCTGGAACCGTGGCCAGACCGACTTCAACATCGTGGTCGGCGAACGTTTGGCCCAACTGGTTTTGGTGCCAGTGGTTCAAGCGCACTTCGAGATGGTCGAAGAGTTCGTTGAAACCGAGCGCGGTGCCGGCGGTTTCGGGCACTCCGGCAGCCATTGATCACAGGGACTCAGGCTGGGCTCCCTGCCCGGCCTGACACCAAGGTTTTGCACTTCAGGATGAAAATTGCACTAGCCTCATCTGGAAGGTTTACCGCCCAAAATCAAGTCATTGGCCAGCCAATCGCTCGCCAATGTGGGGGTATGGCCTTTGCACACCACGAACTCTCAGTGGAAAACGTCGTCATACCCTTCAGTTTGAGCCTGTCGACGAGTTCTTCGCAGCAGGTCCAACCACCCTTCGAGATGGAGCATTTCCAGTAATGAGCAGCCCAGCCCAAGTCGCACCCAAGTTCCCCGACAGCATCTTCCGCGCCTACGACATTCGCGGCACCGTCCCGGAATTCTTGAACGCTGAAACCGCTTATTGGCTCGGTCGCGCCATCGGCTCCCAGAGCCTGGCCCAGGACGAACCGAACGTTTCCGTCGGCCGTGACGGTCGCCTGTCCGGCCCAGAACTGGTCGAACAACTGATCAAAGGCCTCGCCGACAGCGGTTGCCACGTCAGCGACGTCGGCCTGGTGCCAACGCCTGCGCTGTACTACGCCGCCAACGTGCTGGCCGGCAAATCCGGCGTAATGCTCACCGGCAGCCACAACCCATCGAACTACAACGGCTTCAAGATCGTCATCGCTGGCGACACCTTGGCCAATGAACAGATCCAGGCCCTGCACGAACGCCTCAAGACCAACAACCTGAGCAGCGGAAAGGGCAGCATCACCCAGGTCGAGATCCTCGACCGCTACAACACCGAAATCGTTCAGGACATCAAACTCGCCCGCCGCCTGAAGGTGGTGGTCGACTGCGGTAACGGCGCCGCCGGCGTGATTGCCCCGCAACTGATCGAAGCCCTGAACTGCGAAGTCATCCCGCTGTTCTGCGACGTCGACGGCAACTTCCCGAATCACCACCCGGACCCAGGCAAGCCTGAAAACCTCGTGGACCTGATCGCCAAGGTCAAGGAATCCAACGCTGACCTGGGCCTGGCCTTCGACGGCGACGGCGACCGCGTCGGCGTGGTAACCAACACCGGCAGCATCGTTTACCCGGACCGCCTGCTGATGCTGTTCGCCCGTGATGTATTGGCGCGCAACGCTGACGCGGAGATCATCTTCGACGTCAAATGCACCCGTCGCCTGACGCCGCTGATCAAGGAATACGGCGGCCGTCCGCTCATGTGGAAGACCGGTCATTCGTTGATTAAAAAGAAAATGAAACAAACCGGCGCCCTATTAGCCGGCGAAATGAGCGGGCACATATTCTTCAAGGAACGCTGGTTCGGTTTCGACGACGGCATTTACAGCGCCGCGCGCCTGCTGGAGATCCTCAGCAAAGAAAAATTCACCGCGGAAGAGCTGTTTGCGACCTTCCCGAACGATATTTCTACGCCAGAAATCAATATCCATGTGACCGAAGAGAGCAAATTCAGCATCATTGATGCACTGCACGACGCGAAGTGGGGCGAAGGCGCCGACCTGACCACCATTGACGGCGTGCGAGTCGACTACGCCAAAGGCTGGGGCCTGGTTCGCGCGTCCAACACCACACCGGTGCTGGTGCTGCGTTTCGAGGCCGATGACGAGGCTGAATTGCAGCGCATCAAGGACGTATTCAAAGTCCAGTTGAAGCGTGTTGCACCTGATCTCCAATTACCGTTTTGATCTTCTGAAGCACCCGGAGCCCTGAATGACCCTCGAACGCGAAGCCGCCGCCAACACCGCCAAGGTCCTGTCCGAAGCGCTGCCTTATATTCGCCGCTATGTCGGCAAGACGCTGGTGATTAAATACGGCGGCAACGCGATGGAAAGCGAGGAGCTGAAAACCGGCTTCGCCCGCGACATCGTGCTGATGAAAGCCGTCGGCATTAACCCGGTGGTGGTTCACGGCGGCGGCCCGCAAATCGGCGACCTGCTCAAGCGTCTGTCGATCGAGAGCCACTTCATCGATGGCATGCGCGTGACTGACGCGCAAACCATGGACGTGGTGGAAATGGTCCTCGGCGGCCAGGTGAACAAGGACATCGTGAACCTGATCAACCGTCATGGCGGCAGCGCCATCGGCCTGACCGGTAAAGATGCCGAGCTGATTCGTGCGAAGAAGCTCACCGTGACCCGCCAGACGCCGGAGATGACTCAACCGGAAATCATCGACATCGGCCAGGTGGGCGAAGTAGTCGGCATCAACACCGACCTGCTGAACCTGCTGGTCAAAGGCGACTTCATCCCGGTGATCGCGCCAATCGGTGTCGGCGCCAACGGCGAGTCGTACAACATCAACGCTGACCTGGTGGCCGGTAAAGTCGCCGAAGCGCTGAAAGCTGAAAAGCTGATGCTGCTGACCAACATCGCCGGCCTGATGGACAAGTCGGGCACGGTCCTGACCGGCCTGACCACCCAACAGGTCGACGACTTGATCGCCGACGGCACCATCTACGGCGGCATGCTGCCGAAGATCCGTTGCGCGCTGGAAGCCGTGCAAGGTGGCGTGGGCAGCTCGTTGATCATCGATGGCCGGGTGCCAAATGCGATTCTTCTGGAAATCTTCACCGATACCGGTGTGGGTACCTTGATCAGCAATCGCAAGCGTCCCTAGGCAGCCCATACAAAAAGACCCCGCTCAGACTGGCTGAGCGGGGTCTTTTTTTAACCACCGATCCTGTGGGAGCGGGCTTGCTCGCGAAGAGGCCATCACATTCAACATTTTCGTTGACTGATACATCGCTTTCGCGAGCAAGCCCGCTCCCACAAGGGATTGTGGTTAAACGCCGAATTGTGCGCGGTAGGCTTCTACGGCTGGCAAATGCTGCTTGAGCTGCGGATCGTCAGCCAGGAATTCGAGCACCTGGTTCAGCGAAACAATACTGATCACCGGAATGCCGAAATCACGCTCCACTTCCTGGATGGCCGACAACTCGCCGGTGCCACGCTCCTGACGGTTCAGGGCGATGAGCACGCCCGCAGCCTTCGCACCTTCCTGGGAAGCGATGATCTGCATCACTTCACGGATTGCAGTGCCAGCGGTGATCACGTCATCGATGATCAGCACGTCGCCGGTCAACGGTGCGCCGACCAGACTGCCGCCTTCACCGTGAGCCTTGGCTTCCTTGCGGTTGAAACACCATGGCAAATCACGGTCATGATGCTCGGCCAAGGCCACTGCGGTGGTCGCCGCCAAAGGGATGCCTTTGTACGCCGGGCCAAACAATACATCGAACGAAATACCGCTCTCGACGATGGCCGCCGCATAGAAACGACCCAGCTGCGCAAGGGCCGAACCCGAGTTGAACAGGCCGGCATTGAAGAAGTAAGGACTGGTGCGTCCGGACTTCAGGGTGAACTCGCCGAAGCGCAAAACGCCGCGATCGATGGCAAAACGAATGAAATCGCGCTGATACGCTTGCATGAAAAAAACCCCAAATACCACGGATTTAGCTAATTAGGTTGACGCCGTGTATCATACACCCACGCGATTTTTGGGGCCATTTATGCGGATCATCAGTGTGAACGTCAATGGTATTCAGGCTGCAGTGGAGCGAGGGTTGCTCAGTTGGCTGCAAGCACAGAATGCCGACGTCATCTGCCTGCAGGACACCCGCGCCTCCGCCTTTGAACTGGACGATCCAGCCTTCCAACTGGATGGCTACTTCCTTTATGCCTGCGAAGCCGAAGTTCCCGCCCAAGGTGGCGTGGCTTTGTATTCGCGGCTGCAACCGAAGGCTGTCATCAGCGGTCTCGGCTTCGAGACGGCCGACCGCTACGGGCGCTACCTGCAAGCCGATTTCGACAAGGTCAGCATCGCGACCTTGCTGCTCCCTTCGGGGCAGAACGGCGATGAAGACTTGAACCAGAAGTTCAAGCTAATGGACGATTTCGCCCGTTATCTGGATAAACAGCGACGCAAACGTCGCGAGTACATTTACTGTGGCTCGCTGTACGTGGCGCAACAGAAGCTGGATATCAAAAACTGGCGTGACAGCCAGCAATCCCCGGGCTTCCTGGCACCTGAACGTGCCTGGATGGACGAGATTGTCGGCAACATGGGATATGTCGATGCCCTGCGTGAAGTCAGCCGTGAAGGTGACCAGTACAGCTGGTGGCCGGATAACGAACAGGCGGAAATGCTCAACCTGGGCTGGCGCTTCGATTACCAGATACTGACCCCGGGCTTGCGCCGCTTTGTACGCAGTGCGCGCCTGCCACGTCAGCCACGGTTCTCGCAGCATGCGCCGTTGATCGTGGACTACGACTGGACGCTGACTATCTAGGTCACTGACACGAAAACCTGCTGACCGATTGACGTAAATGCCCGTATCGAAAGATACGGGCATTTTTCTGCGTTATACCTTCAAACAGCGGCGAAAAACGGCAGCGCCAGGTACAACTTGATCACGATGACATTAATGATGTCGATGAAGAAAGCACCCACCATTGGCACCACCAGGAACGCTATCTGCGAAGGTCCGTAACGCTGTGTCACCGCTTGCATGTTAGCGATGGCAGTTGGCGTTGCTCCCAGTCCGAAACCGCAGTGCCCCGCCGCCAGCACTGCCGCATCGTAGTTGCTGCCCATCATTCTGAATGTCACGAAAATCGCAAACAGTGCCATGACCAACGCTTGCGCAGCCAGGATGATAAAGATCGGCAACGCCAGCGCTGCCAGATCCCACAGTTTGAGCGACATCAGAGCGATCGCCAGAAACAGCGATAGGCTGACATTCCCCAACACGGAAACTTCACGCTCAAACACCTGATACAAGCCAAGTGCGGAAAGTCCGTTGCGTAAAACCACACCCACGAACAAGACACATACGAACGTCGGCAACTCAAACGCAGTTCCGTGGAGCAGGCCATTCAAAAGGGAGCCCGCCATCAGACTGACGGCGATCAGGGCGAGCGTCTCGATAAACGAAAATGGCGTGATCGAGCGCTCTTTGTTTGGCTGCTCAAAGCCCTTCGGCAGACGCGGCTTATCTTTCTCGCAACCGGGTGTCTGGACACGTTTGATGAGCAGGCGAGCGACCGGACCACCAATCAAACCACCCAGCACCAAGCCAAACGTCGCAGAGGCCATCGCGAGTTCAGAGGCGGACGCCAGACCAAACTTCTCGCTGAACGTCGCTCCCCACGCAGCGCCTGTACCGTGACCGCCAGACAACGTAATCGAGCCCGTAAGCAAGCCCATCAACGGATCGAGCCCCAAGGCCTTTGCGAGCCCGATGCCCATGGCATTCTGGACCACCAGAAGCCCGATGACCGCCAGTAGAAAGACCCCCACTACGCGCCCGCCTTTCTTCAGGCTTGCGAAGTCAGCACTCAAGCCAATGGTGGCAAAAAACGCCAACATCAAGGGCGTCTGCAGTGAGGTGTCAAATCGGACGTCAATATCAAATCCCCGCAAAACCAGGAGAAGCAGAGCCACCACCAGGCCGCCTGCTACAGGCTCAGGGATATTGTAACTGCGTAAAAAACCGATTCGTGTGACCAGTCCACGCCCCAACAACAGTACTAAAGAGGCGGCCACAAGTGTTCCATAGAAATCGAGCTGAACCATTGGGATTATTCTTTGATATATATTCAGGGGCGAACTTTTTACCTGGACACGCCTCTTGAACAGGTTGATCTTATCAACACTGATTTGCTTTAAATTCAAAGACCTTCAATGGTCTGAATATATCGAAATATTTCTGAAGGAATATTACTTGGGGCAACTTTATCAACCGTGAAGTCTCATTGCCAAGCACATAGGCGGTGTTGAGGCGAAGCAGTTGTGACTAGAAGTGTAAGAGCGATATTGCTAATGGCAACGTTGGGGGAAGCTAATCAAATTTAAAAAAACAAATGCCCCGACAAGTCAGGGCATTTGCTTTAAAGCGTGGCGAACTGCATTTTCACACAGCTGTCGCTCCCACAAGGGAATCTAGCGCTGTTCGTTATTTGATCAACCGCCAAGTGAACGGATACCGATACGGCACCCCTTCATTGGCCTTCACGCCACCGATGATCGTCAGTACCAGCGCACCAATCGCCAACAGACCGAACAGAAAAAACCCGACGATCACCACCATCAGCAGCAAGCAGATGGCGGAGGCAATGGCGACGGTGATCTGAAAGTTCAGCGCCTCCTTGCCTTGAGCATCAACAAACGGGTCCATCTCGCGCTTCATCTGCCAGAGAATCAGCGGGCCGATCAGCGTACCGAACGGAATCCAGATCCCCAGCAAGGCGGACAGGTGACAAAACATGGCCCACTGCCGAACCTCTTTGCTCGGTATGGGAAGCAGCTGTTGCTCGTCACTCATGGCGTCCTCCTTGCGTGGAGCAGTCCGATCAGTCGGCCAGTGCAGCCTTTTGCAGTTCGAAGATTTCGGTCATGCCTTTCTTCGCCAACTCAAGCATAGCGTTCAGTTCTTCCGGCTGGAACGGTGCGCCTTCGGCAGTGCCCTGAACCTCAATGAAACCACCCGTGCTGGTCATCACGACGTTCAAGTCAGTCTCGGCGGCCGAGTCTTCCAGGTAGTCGAGGTCGAGTACCGGCTCACCCTGGTACATGCCCACCGATACGGCAGCAATCATTTGCTTCAGCGGGTCGCCGCCTTTCAGGCCGCCGCGCTTCTTGATCACTTTCAAGGCATCGACCAGTGCAACCATGGCGCCGGTGATGGACGCGGTGCGGGTGCCGCCGTCAGCCTGGATCACGTCGCAATCGACGTACAGGGTGACGTCGCCCAGCTTGGACATGTCCAGCGAAGCGCGCAGGGAACGGCCGATCAGACGCTGGATTTCCAGGGTGCGGCCGCCTTGCTTGCCGCGGCTCGCTTCACGCTGGTTACGCTCACCAGTGGCGCGCGGCAGCATGCCGTATTCGGCGGTCAACCAGCCTTGGCCCTGACCTTTGAGGAAACGCGGCACGCCGTTCTCGACGCTGACGGTGCAGATGACTTTGGTATCACCGAACTCGACCAGTACAGATCCCTCGGCGTGTTTGGTGTAGTTGCGGGTAATGCGGATCGAGCGGAGCTGATCGGCAGCGCGACCACTTGGACGTTTCATAGGGAATACCTGTACGGGGGACGGAAAACTGCGGAGCATTATAGAGCCGCAGGGCCGCAAGTGGGCACTTCTAAAAAAATCCCCCGACGACTGAAGGCCCTGAATAGCGCTTTACCGACGGCCTGCAGCCCTTTGTCACTCCGTGTGTTTGGGCGCATTCGCCCCACTGCGCTACAATCCTGCGCCTTTGCTGCCTCTGGGCTTAAATTCATATAGATCAGGTCTGCGAAACCTTTGGTAACGCATGAACCTGCATTGCGAGGAACCTCCATGGTGCACAGCATGACCGCCTTTGCCCGCGTCGAAAAAGCCGGCGCCCAAGGCACCCTGAGCTGGGAACTGCGCTCGGTCAACAGCCGCTACCTGGAGCCGCACCTGCGTCTGCCTGAGTCCTTTCGCGACCTCGAAGGCGCGGTCCGCGAAGCGCTGCGTCAGGGAATCTCCCGGGGCAAGCTCGAATGCACCCTGCGCTTCACCGAAGAAAATACCGACAAACCACTGCAGGTGGACCGCGAGCGCGTCGCGCAATTGGTCGCCGCCGCCGAGACCATCGCCAGCCTGATCAAAAATCCGGCCGCGCTGAACCCATTGGAAGTCCTGGCCTGGCCCGGCGTGCTGGTGGGCGATGCGACCGACCCGCAAGCCTTGAATGCCGAAGCCCTGGCGCTGTTCAACGAATGCCTGAAAGAACTCAAGGCCGGCCGCGAGCGCGAAGGCGCGGAGCTGGCACGGTTGATCAATGATCGCCTGGCCTCCATTGAAGAAGACGTGGTGACCCTGCGTGAACTGGTCCCGCAGATGCTCGCCACCCAGCGCCAGAAAGTGCTCGACCGCTTCGCCGACATGAAGGCTGAGATGGACCCGCAGCGGCTGGAGCAGGAAATGGTCATGCTCGCGCAAAAGAGCGACGTCGCCGAAGAACTGGATCGCCTGAGCACTCACATCATCGAAGTTCGCCGGGTACTCAAATCCGGTGGCGCTGCCGGTCGGCGCCTGGACTTCCTGATGCAAGAGCTCAACCGCGAAGCGAACACACTGGGCTCCAAAGCCTTCGACCCGCGCAGCACCCAGGCGGCGGTCAACCTCAAAGTGTTGATCGAGCAGATGCGCGAACAAGTGCAGAATATTGAGTAAGGCAACCCTGACATGACCCACAGCACCGGCACCCTGTACATCATTTCCGCACCTTCGGGCGCGGGCAAGAGCAGCCTGGTCAAGGCCCTGACCGACGCTGACCAGGAGATCCGCGTTTCCGTCTCCCACACCACCCGCGCCATGCGCCCCGGTGAAGTGAACGGCGTGAACTATCACTTCGTCGAACGCAGCGAGTTCGTGAAGATGATCGAGCATGGGGATTTCCTCGAGCGCGCCGAAGTGTTCGGCAATCTCTACGGCACTTCGCAAAGCCACCTGCAGCAGACCCTGGACGAAGGCCACGACCTGATTCTGGAAATCGACTGGCAGGGTGCAGAGCAAGTGCGCAAGTTGATGCCCCAGGCCCGTTCGATCTTCATTCTGCCGCCGTCCCTGCAAGCCTTGCACCAGCGCCTGAACAATCGCGGCCAGGACAGCAACGAAGTCATCGAAGGCCGGATGCGCGAAGCCGTCAGCGAAATGAGCCACTACGTCGACTACGATTACCTGATCATCAACGACGATTTCGCCCACGCACTGCGCGATTTGCAGGCGATTTTCCGTGCCAATCAGCTGCACCAGAAGCGTCAGCAGCAGCGTAACGGAAAACTTTTGGCCGAATTACTCGGCTAAACAGCACTTCCCAAAACCGCTGCAGGGGCTTTACATTGGCACTTGCAGCGCGCTGAAGGGCTTGGTCAAAAAATCAGCGCTTCCCTAATCGCTGGTGATTTTTTAAACTGTTGAGTCCGCTCGCCCAACCGGGCAGCGCGCATATTGCATTCGCTCCGAGGAATACCATGGCCCGCGTAACCGTTGAAGATTGCCTAAACCACGTGGAAAACCGCTTTGAGCTGGTCATGCTGTCTACCAAGCGTGCCCGTCAACTGGCCACCGGCGGCAAAGAGCCACTGGTTCAGTGGGAAAACGACAAGCCTACCGTTGTAGCCTTGCGTGAAATCGCTGAAGGCCTGATGAGCTACGAGTTCATCGCCAACGCTGAAATCGTCGAAGACGAACCGCTGTTCGCAGCGTTCGAGGACGAGTCCAACGAGGCAGTCTAAGCCATGCCTGGTCGACGTAGCACGGCGCGGGGTCACAGCGAACGGCAGGTTTCATCATGCCGAGCATAGACGCCCTCGCCGATCGCTTATCGACCTACCTCGGCAAGGACCAGGTCAACCTGGTCCGCCGAGCGTACTTCTACGCCGAACAAGCGCACGACGGCCAACGCCGCCGTAGCGGTGAGGCGTACGTCACGCACCCACTCGCGGTTGCGAATATTCTTGCCGACATGCACATGGACCATCAGAGCCTGATGGCTGCGATGCTGCATGACGTGATCGAAGACACCGGTATTGCCAAGGAAGCGCTGCAAGCGCAGTTCGGCGAAACCGTGGCCGAACTGGTCGACGGGGTCAGCAAACTGACCCAGATGAACTTCGAGACCAAGGCCGAAGCCCAGGCTGAAAACTTCCAGAAAATGGCCATGGCCATGGCCCGCGATATTCGCGTGATCCTGGTCAAACTCGCCGACCGCTTGCACAACATGCGGACCCTGGAAGTCCTGTCCGGCGAAAAACGCCGACGGATCGCCAAGGAAACCCTGGAAATCTATGCGCCCATCGCCAACCGGCTGGGCATGCACGCCATCCGCATAGAATTCGAAGACCTCGGCTTCAAGGCGATGCACCCGATGCGTTCCGCACGGATCAACCAAGCGGTCAAACGCGCCCGGGGCAATCGCAAGGAAATCGTCAACAAGATCGAAGAATCACTCAGCCACTGCCTGGCCATCGACGGCATTCAGGGCGAGGTCAGCGGTCGTCAGAAACACCTCTACGGCATCTACAAGAAAATGCGCGGCAAGCGTCGGGCCTTCAACGAGATCATGGACGTCTATGCGTTCCGGATCATCGTCGACAAGGTCGATACCTGCTACCGCGTGCTGGGTGCTGTGCATAATTTGTACAAACCGTTACCGGGGCGCTTCAAGGATTACATCGCGATCCCCAAGGCCAACGGCTACCAGTCGCTGCACACCACGCTGTTCGGGATGCACGGTGTACCGATCGAGATTCAGATCCGCACCCGTGAAATGGAAGAGATGGCCAACAACGGCATCGCCGCCCATTGGCTCTATAAATCCAGTGGCGATGAGCAGCCAAAAGGTACTCATGCCCGCGCCCGCCAGTGGGTCAAAGGCGTGCTGGAGATGCAGCAACGGGCCGGCAACTCGCTGGAATTCATCGAGAGCGTGAAGATCGACCTGTTTCCGGACGAGGTCTACGTGTTCACCCCCAAAGGCCGGATCATGGAGCTGCCCAAAGGCTCCACGGCGGTCGACTTCGCTTACGCGGTGCACACCGACGTGGGCAACAGCTGCATTGCCTGTCGGATCAATCGACGTCTCGCACCGCTGTCCGAACCGCTTCAAAGCGGCTCCACGGTCGAGATCGTCAGCGCCCCCGGCGCGCGACCGAATCCGGCGTGGCTCAACTTCGTGGTCACCGGCAAGGCGCGGACCCACATCCGCCATGCGCTGAAACTGCAACGCCGCTCCGAGTCCATCAGCCTCGGCGAACGCCTGCTGAACAAGGTCCTCAACGGTTTCGACAGCTCGCTGGAGAAAGTAGCAGCCGAGCGCGTCAAGGCGATGCTCACCGAGTACCGCCTGGAACTGATCGAAGACCTGCTCGAAGACATCGGCCTAGGCAATCGTATGGCTTACGTGGTCGCCCGCCGACTGCTTGGTGAAGGCGAACAGCTGCCGAGCGCGGAAGGCCCGCTGGCGATTCGCGGCACCGAAGGCCTGGTGCTCAGTTACGCCAAGTGCTGCACGCCGATCCCGGGCGACCCGATTGTCGGCCACCTGTCCGCGGGCAAAGGCATGGTCGTGCACCTGGACAACTGCCGCAACATCAGCGAAATCCGCCACAACCCGGAAAAATGCATCCAGCTCTCGTGGGCCAAGGATGTCACCGGCGAATTCAATGTCGAGCTGCGCGTCGAGCTGGAGCACCAGCGCGGCCTGATCGCTCTGCTGGCCAGCAGCGTCAACGCGGCCGACGGCAATATTGAAAAAATCAGCATGGACGAACGCGATGGTCGCATCAGCGTGGTCCAACTGGTGGTCAGCGTGCACGACCGCGTGCACCTGGCCCGCGTGATCAAGAAACTGCGCGCCCTGACCGGGGTGATTCGCATCACTCGCATGCGTGCGTAAGCCACTCATTACAAGGAGTCATTCATGACCAAAACAGTTATTACCAGCGACAAGGCCCCGGCCGCTATCGGCACTTACTCCCAGGCGATCAAGGCCGGCAACACCGTTTACATGTCGGGTCAAATTCCTCTGGACCCAAAAACCATGGAACTGGTAGAAGGCTTCGAAGCCCAGACCGTCCAGGTGTTCGAGAACCTCAAAGCCGTGGCTGAAGCCGCTGGCGGTTCGTTCAAGGACATCGTCAAACTGAACATCTTCCTCACCGACCTGAGCCACTTCGCCAAGGTCAACGAGATCATGGGCAAGTACTTTGACCAGCCTTACCCTGCCCGCGCCGCCATCGGCGTAGCGGCCTTGCCAAAGGGTTCGCAGGTTGAGATGGATGCCATTCTGGTCATCGAGTAAATGCGTACGGCGCAGTCCTCAACGGGACTGCGCTGACCGATCTTGTAAAGAAAGGGTTCTGAAAGGATTCCAAAATGCGCCAAGCGCTAGCTCTCTCGCTGGTCGCCCTACTCTTGGGCGGTTGTGCCAGCAACCCTGCCGACCGTGACATCAGCGGCACCTGGATCAATCAAGCGGCAATCGATGCAGCAGCCAAAGGTGGCCCCCTGCGCGAAGCGCTCCAGGCCTATGGCCCGAACCTGGAATGGGACGTCAACACCAAGGCCGGTCAGGCCCGCTACACCAACGGTTTTGAAAATGTCGACGGCAAGCTGCTGGGCGAACAGTCCGGCGCCTGGAAAATCGACTTTTATGGCAGCTCGGGTAGTGAGCTCAAGCGTGACGGCAAGCAATTGAGCCAGGTCGCCAGCGACAATGAGCCGGAGCAAGTCTTCGACCGCGCGCAGGTTCAGGTGCCAGACGGCGCCCCCATCGGCGCCAGCTTCGAGCGCGCGCTGTATTCGGCCTACATGGGCGGCAGCTGGAAAGTCGTCAGCGGTCCCGGTGAAGGCAATACCGTGCAATTCCAGGCTGACGGCCAGGTTGCCGGCCTGCCGGGGGCGGATCGTTATGCCCTGTGCCTGGCCGGTGATTGCGCGTCGATGAGCGGCGGCAATGACAACATGTGGCTACAGGCCAATGGTCAGGGCAACACCTGGATCTTTGCGCGCAAGGGCAAGGCACTGGAAATCCTCCAGGCAGTGAACACCGCACAGGCGGATGAAATGCCGCAGTTCACCCCGGGCGATCGCAAGTGGTTGCTGGAAAAACAGTGATACAGAATACAGGAGCCTGCGGGCTCCTTTTTCTTTAGCCTGCACCGTCGAATTCTTGCCCTCCGCTCAAGGATTGATCATGCGCTCACTGCTAATCCTTGGCCTATTGCTGCTCGGCGGCTGCACCTCTATGCCCGCAGAAACGGATATCAGCGGTATCTGGATCAATCAGGCGGCCATCGATGCAGCGGTCCAAGGCCAGTCTTTACATGAATCCTTAAACACCCATGGCCGGAATCTGGAATGGGACATCAACACCCACACCGGCAAGGCGCAAGTGAGCAGCGGTTTTGAGATGGGTGAAGGCCAACTGCTGCAAACGTCACCCAATGCCTGGACCGTTGACTACAACGGCTACGGCACTGACGAGCTGCGCCTGGATGGCAAGCGACTGACCCAACTGGCCAAAGAGTACGTACCCCAGCAGGTGTTCAGTCGCCCCAGCAAGACCGCCAAAACGGGGACAAGGTGGGGTAACACCTTCAGGAATGCCCTGAACGCCGCTTACCTGGGCGGGCAGTGGAAAATTATCGGCGGTCACGGAACAGGCCAAATAGTCGAGTTTACGGAAGATGGCCATGTTTCAGGGTTACCGGGAACTGATCGATTCGAGTTATGCCTGGACGGTGATTGCGCCAACCAAGGCGCAGGCAATGACACCTTGTATCTGGGCACAGGTGAGCTGAGTGACACATGGATTTTCGTTCGAAAAGGCAAGCAGCTGGAGATTTTCCAGACAATCAATCAATCCCGGCCAGACGAAATCCCCCACTTCACCCCCGGCCCACGCCAGTGGCTGCTGGAAAAACAATGACCCAAAAACAAAGGCGCCCGCAGGCGCCTGTTGTTTAGAGGCTCGCTCAGCTCAACTCCCCTGGGCAAGTATCGCGGCATAACCTTCGCGGTAACTTGGGTACTTCGGTGTCCAGCCCAAGGCTTTGGCCCGCGCATTGCTGCAGCGCTTGCTGCCAGTGCGCCGCACGCTCGCGTCGTCATCCCATTCGGTCACGCCCAAATACTCTCGTAGCCAGCCCACCACTTCTGCCAGTGGTGCTGGCGCATTATCGACGCCGATATAGACGTCATCCAGCGCCACCCCGCGCCGGTCCGCCTCAAGCAAGCAGGCCATCAGCCCCGCCGCGTCGTCTGCATGAATACGGTTGCCATACAACGGCGGATCGACCGCAACGCGATAGCCCCGGCGAACCTGGGTCAACAGCCACTCACGGCCGGGACCGTAGATACCGGTTAAACGCACAATGCTGGCCGGAATGCCGCTATTGAGGGCAATCTGCTCGGCTTCCAGCATCACACGCCCTGAATAGCCAGCGGGCGCAGCAGACGAAGTCTCATCGACCCACTCGCCTTCCTGCTGGCCATACACACTGCTGCTGGAAACAAACAGCAGTCGATCAGGCACTTGCCCGTAGTCGCTCAGCCATTCCAGCACGTACTGCAAACCCTGCACATATGCGGCGCGGTAACCCGCCTCGTCGTGATCGGTGGCGGCCACGCAATACACCAGGTAATCCACCGCGCCGACTGGCCAGGTCGCTGGACAGTCTTCATTGAACAAGTCACCGGCAACGCCAATTACCCCCTCGGGCAGGCGCGAGATGTCACGCCTCAAGCCGTGAACCTCCCACCCCGAAACCAATAATTGCGTGGCCAGACGACTGCCGACATCACCACAACCGGCGATCAAAACAGAAGGCGCGGACATCAGAAAACTCCCTCAAGAAAGGTACAGACTAGCGCCCGAAATGGATGAGCGGCTAGTAATGGAGGAAAAAAAGAGACGCTATTGCTTTTGTTAACAAGAATTAATTGCAATAATGCCAGCCACTTTTGTTCTCGGCCTCTCGAGGCCTGGAAGAGCATCTACCGTTTTTCTTTCTCAGGTCCGGCCAGCATGACACCCAATCAATTCCCCGCTTCGCCAACCAAACGACCTCGCGCCTGGAGCGCAGTGGCCGCCCTGCTGCTCAGCCTGATGCTGGCGCCGACCGCCGCTTTCGCTGACGCACAAGCGCCAGCCGCTCCGGCTGCCACTGCCACTGCTGCTCCAGCTCCTGCCGATCACGCCGCACCGGCCGTTACCCCGGCTGCGACCGACCCGGCCCAAGCCGTAGACACCACCGCCGAAGACGCTCCGGAAGTCCTCGAAGCCGACAACTCTCTGGGCATGGCCCACGACCTGTCGCCGTGGGGCATGTACCAGAACGCCGATATCATCGTGAAAATCGTGATGATCGGTCTGGCCATCGCCTCGATCATTACCTGGACCATCTGGATCGCCAAGGGTTTCGAGCTGATGGGCGCCAAGCGTCGTCTGCGCACTGAAATCGCTCACCTGAAAAAAGCCACAACGCTTAAAGAAGCCAGTGCGACAGCTACCAAGCAAGGCACCCTCGCCAACTTGCTGGTTCATGACGCCCTGGAAGAGATGCGTTTGTCGGTCAACAGCCGCGAGAAAGAAGGCATCAAGGAACGCGTCGCCTTCCGCCTTGAGCGCCTGGTTGCAGCCTGCGGTCGCAACATGAGCAGCGGCACCGGCGTGCTCGCCACCATCGGTTCCACCGCGCCGTTCGTCGGCCTGTTCGGTACCGTGTGGGGCATCATGAACAGCTTCATCGGCATCGCCAAAACCCAGACCACCAACCTTGCCGTCGTGGCTCCCGGCATCGCCGAAGCCCTGCTGGCAACCGCGCTGGGCCTGGTTGCAGCGATTCCGGCCGTTGTGATCTACAACGTCTTTGCCCGCTCCATTGCCGGTTACAAGGCGCAGGTTTCCGATGCGTCAGCAGAAGTCCTGCTGCTGGTCAGCCGCGACCTCGACCACCAGCCGTCCGAGCGCAGCTCGCAACCGCACATGGTGAAAGTGGGGTAATCGGCCATGGGCCTGCATTTGAGAGAAGGCGCAGACGACGATCTGGCCGAGAACCACGAAATCAACGTCACACCGTTCATCGACGTGATGCTGGTGCTGTTGATCATCTTCATGGTGGCGGCCCCGCTCGCCACCGTAGACATCAAGGTCGACCTGCCCGCTTCCAGCGCCAAACCGGCGCCGCGGCCAGAGAAACCGGTGTTCCTCAGCGTCAAGGCTGACCAACGCCTGTTCCTCGGCGAAGACGAAGTGAAGGCCGAAGCACTCGGCGCCACCCTCGACGCCAAGACCAAAGGCAAGAAAGACACGACGATCTTCTTCCAGGCCGATAAAGGTGTGGACTACGGCGACCTGATGAGCGTGATGGACAACCTGCGCTCTGCCGGTTACCTGAAGGTGGGTCTGGTCGGACTCGAGACGGCAGTCAAGAAATGATCACGACGCGCCAAAAGCTGACGCGTTACAGCGCGAGCCTGGCCGTGGTGCTGGGCGTCCATGCGCTGGCCATTGCGCTGGCGCTGAACTGGACGTCGCGCCCACCGATCGAGCTGCCGCCGCAGGCGATGATGGTCGAGTTGGCGCCAGTTCCGGCCCCGCCACCGCCGGCCCCGCCGAAGGTCATAACGCCGCCACAGCCACCCGCTCCGGTGGAAGAACTGCCGATACCGAAGCTGGCTGAAGCGCCAAAGGCCGAGATCGCCGTGCCGAAACCGGTCAAACCCAAGCCAAAGCCTCAACCGCCCAAGCCTGTGGAGAAAAAGCCCGAACCGCCTAAAGAGAAGCCGTCCGAGGAAAAACCGAGCGACGCGCAACCGACTCAGGCGCCGACCGAAAAGTCCGCGCAGCCAGCGCCAGGTCCGTCACCCGCACAGCAAGCCGCCAAGGCCAGTTGGCAGAGCGAATTGCTCGCGCATTTGGCCAAGCATAAGAAGTATCCACCCGCTGCAAGGATGCGGAACAAGGAAGGTGTGAACCGTCTACGTTTCGTGATGGATGCGCAAGGTAATGTGTTGTCGTTCGAACTGGCGAGCCCTTCCGGCAACGCCGATCTGGACCGCGCCACCCTGCAAATGATCCGCGAGGCTCAACCACTGCCCAAGCCACCGGCGGATATGTTGACCAACGGCTCCATCGAAATCGTTGCACCGTTTGTTTACTCGCTGGAAAAACGTCGGCGCTAAAACGCCGCAGATCCCCATGTGGGAGCGGGCTTGCTCGCGAAAGCGGTGTGACAGTCGACATCAACTTTGACTGACACAGCGTCTTCGCGAGCAAGCCCGCTCCCACAGGGGATCCTCAGCGACAGAAATAGCGGCGATAAGGCACCCGAAAGGTGCCTTTTGCATATCCGCCAGCGGCAAACCTGCTTTGCCCTGTGTCACTCAACGCACTCAGTCTGATAACGTGCGTCTATCGATTGCAGCCGGTATGCTTGGCTCGCAACTTCATGGACGCTTGCTATGACTCTTACAGAATTACGCTACATCGTTACCCTCGCCCAAGAGCAGCACTTCGGCCACGCGGCCGAGCGTTGCCATGTCAGCCAGCCGACCCTGTCGGTGGGCGTGAAAAAGCTTGAAGACGAACTCGGTGTGCTGATTTTCGAGCGCAGCAAGAGTGCCGTGCGCCTGACCCCGGTCGGTGAAGGCATTGTCGCCCAGGCGCAGAAAGTGCTGGAACAGGCCCAAGGCATCCGCGAACTGGCCCAGGCCGGCAAGAACCAGCTGACCGCGCCGCTGAAAGTCGGCGCCATCTACACCGTCGGCCCGTACCTGTTTCCGCACCTGATTCCACAACTGCACCGGGTCGCCCCGCAGATGCCGTTGTACATCGAAGAAAACTTCACCCACGTGCTGCGCGACAAACTGCGCAACGGCGAGCTCGACGCGATCATCATCGCCCTGCCGTTCAACGAAGCCGACGTGCTGACCCTCCAGCTCTACGACGAGCCGTTCTACGTCCTGATGCCGGCCCAGCACCCGTGGACCCAAAAAGAATCCATCGACGCCGCCCTGCTCAACGACAAGAGCCTGCTGCTGCTCGGCGAAGGCCATTGTTTCCGTGATCAAGTGCTGGAAGCCTGCCCGACCCTGGCCAAAGGCAACGACGGCGCCAAACACACCACGGTGGAATCCAGTTCCCTGGAAACCATCCGCCACATGGTTGCGTCCGGCCTCGGCATCTCGATCCTGCCGCTGTCGGCAGTCGACAGCCATCACTACGCCCCCGGCGTGATCGAAGTGCGTCCACTGACGCCTCCGGTGCCGTTCCGCACCGTGGCCATCGCCTGGCGCGCGAGCTTCCCGCGGCCGAAGGCTATTGAAATCCTCGCTGACTCCATTCGCCTGTGCTCGGTGGCCAAGCCGCAAGCACCGGTGGTTGCGGCCTAAGTCGCTGCCATGACCGAGTTGTCGCAAGTGTCGGTGACGGCACTCAAGGGGGTCGGCGAGGCCATGGCCGAGAAGCTGGCCAAGGTCGGCCTGGAGAATCTTCAGGACGTGCTGTTCCACCTGCCGCTGCGTTATCAGGACCGCACGCGCGTGGTCCCGATCGGCCACTTGCGACCCGGGCAAGACGCCGTAATCGAAGGCACCGTCAGCGGCGCCGATGTGGTCATGGGCCGCCGCCGTAGCCTGGTGGTGCGCCTGCAAGACGGCACTGGCGGGCTCAGTCTGCGTTTCTACCACTTCAGCAACGCCCAGAAAGAAGGCCTCAAACGTGGCACGCGCATTCGCTGCTACGGCGAAGCGCGGCCCGGTGCGTCGGGGCTGGAGATCTATCACCCGGAATACCGCGCCATCACCGGCGACGAGCCGCCGCCAGTGGATGAAACCCTGACCCCGGTTTACCCGCTCACTGAAGGCCTGACCCAACAGCGCTTGCGCCAGTTGTGCATGCAGACCCTGACGATGCTCGGCCCTACCAGCCTGCCCGACTGGCTGCCGACCGAACTGGCGCGGGACTATCAACTGGCGCCGCTGGCCGATGCGATCCGCTACCTGCACCACCCGCCGGCCGATGCCGACGTCGACGAACTCGCCCTCGGTCATCACTGGGCGCAGCACCGCTTGGCTTTCGAAGAACTGCTGACCCATCAACTGTCCCAGCAGCGCCTGCGCGAGAGCATGCGCTCCCTGCGCGCGCCAGCGATGCCGAAAGCCACCCGGCTGCCAGCTCAATATCTGGCGAACCTTGGCTTCACTCCGACCGGCGCTCAGCAACGGGTCGGCAACGAAATCGCCTACGACCTCAGTCAGCACGAGCCCATGTTGCGGCTGATTCAGGGCGACGTAGGCGCGGGTAAAACCGTGGTCGCCGCCCTCGCTGCACTCCAGGCCTTGGAGGCCGGGTATCAAGTGGCGCTGATGGCGCCCACCGAGATTCTCGCCGAGCAGCACTTCATCACCTTCAAACGCTGGCTCGAACCGCTGGGCATTGAAGTCGCGTGGCTGGCCGGCAAGCTCAAAGGCAAGAACCGTGTGGCCGCACTGGAGCAGATCGCCAGTGGCACACCAATGGTGGTCGGCACCCACGCGTTGTTCCAGGACGAAGTGCAGTTCAAAAACCTCGCACTGGCAATCATCGACGAACAGCACCGCTTCGGCGTGCAGCAACGGCTGGCGCTGCGACAGAAAGGTGTCGGCGGGCGGATGTGCCCGCACCAGCTGATCATGACCGCGACACCGATTCCCCGGACGCTGGCCATGAGCGCCTACGCCGACCTCGACACCTCGATCCTCGACGAACTACCGCCTGGCCGGACCCCGGTGAACACCGTGCTGATCACCGATACCCGGCGCGTCGAAGTCATCGAACGGGTGCGCGGCGCCTGCGCTGAAGGGCGTCAGGCCTATTGGGTGTGCACGCTGATCGAAGAGTCGGAAGAGCTGACCTGCCAGGCCGCCGAAACCACCTACGAAGACCTCACCGCCGCCCTCGGCGAGCTGAAGGTCGGGCTCATCCACGGTCGCATGAAGCCCGTCGAGAAAGCCGCGGTCATGGCCGAATTCAAGGCCGGCAACCTGCAACTGTTGGTCGCAACCACGGTGATCGAAGTCGGCGTCGACGTGCCCAACGCCAGCCTGATGATCATCGAAAACCCTGAACGCCTCGGGCTTGCGCAATTGCACCAGTTGCGCGGTCGTGTGGGTCGGGGCAGCGCGGCCAGTCATTGCGTGCTGCTTTACCATCCGCCGCTGTCACAGATCGGTCGTCAGCGTTTGGGCATCATGCGCGAAACCAACGACGGGTTTGTCATCGCCGAAAAAGACCTTGAGCTGCGCGGCCCCGGCGAAATGCTCGGTACGCGTCAGACCGGCCTGCTGCAATTCAAGGTCGCTGACCTGATGCGCGACGCCGATCTGCTGCCCGCCGTGCGTGACGCCGCCCAAGCACTGCTGGAACGCTGGCCGGATCACGTCAGCCCACTGCTCGACCGCTGGCTACGTCATGGGCAGCAATACGGCCAAGTGTGAGCACCGTCGCAGTTTCTGAACCACCGTTCTGAGCAAGCTGGTTATACTCCTGCCACTGTTTTAAAACGGATACAGACCATGACCGAAGTTGCCCTCGCACCCGCCACCCCGCACGCTCCGTCGGTTATTCGGCTGATGCTGGGCAAACTGGGTATTGCCTACGAAGAAGTCCTCGACCATCACGGCCTGAACGCCGCACGCAAAGTGCAGGCTGTTCTGCTCGATGACGCCGTGGGCACGCTCATGGTGCTGTTCCCGCAGAGCCAATTGCTGGACCTCAATCGCCTCGCCGAACTGACGGGCCGCCGCCTCACCGCCGTGTCTACCGAACGGCTGGTAAAAATGCTCGGCAAACACAACCTGAGCCTGCTGCCCGGTATGCCGGCGCTCACCAGTTCACCGTGCCTGTATGAAGAAAGCCTGCTGCGCGAGCCGAAGTTGCTGATCAACTCGGGCGAGCCCGGCGTGCTGCTGGAAGTCACCAGTGAAGACTTCAAGACCATGCTGACCAAGGCCAGCGCCGCCAACTTCGGCGAAGCGCTGACCAGCATTCGCCCGAACCTCGACCGCCCCCACGATGACCGCGAGGAAATCACCCAGGCTGTTCAAGCGTTCACCGCGCGGCGCATCCAGCAGCGTCTGGAAGAGACCATCGAAATTCCGCCGCTGGCCGAAACCGCGCAGAAAATCATCAAACTGCGCGTCGACCCCAACGCTACCATCGACGACATCACCGGCGTCGTCGAAACCGACCCGGCATTGGCCGCACAGGTTGTGAGCTGGGCGGCGTCGCCGTACTACGCCTCGCCGGGCAAGATTCGCTCAGTGGAAGACGCCATCGTCCGGGTGCTGGGTTTCGACCTGGTGATCAACCTGGCGCTGGGCCTGGCCCTGGGCAAAACCCTGAGCCTGCCCAAAGACCACCCGCAACACACCACGCCCTACTGGCAGCAATCGATTTACACCGCCGCCGTCATCGAAGGCCTGACCCGCGCCATGCCGCGCGCCCAGCGCCCGGAAGCCGGCCTGACCTACCTCGCCGGCCTGCTGCACAACTTCGGCTACTTGCTGCTGGCCCACGTCTTCCCGCCGCACTTCTCGCTGATCTGCCGCCACCTGGAGGTCAACCCGCACCTGTGCCACAGCTACGTCGAGCAACACTTGCTGGGCATCAGCCGTGAACAGATCGGTTCGTGGCTGATGCGCTACTGGGACATGCCCGAAGAACTGGCCACCGCGCTGCGCTTCCAGCACGACCCGGGCTACGACGGCGATTACGCCGAGTACCCCAACCTTGTGTGCCTGGCTGTGCGTTTGTTGCGTAGCCGTGGCGTCGGCTCAGGCCCGGATGAAGACATCCCGGATGCGTTGCTGGAACGCGTCGGCCTGACTCGCGAGAAAGCCAACGACGTCGTCAGCAAAGTACTTGAGGCTGAAGTGCTGCTGCGCGAATTGGCTTCGCAATTCGGCCAGGCATAAAACCCCCGCTCCCACACTCGGTCAAATAATGAAATGGCTACCCCCGCCGCCCCCTGTGATCGCCCACTAAGCTTTCACAGGGGGCTCACCGGAGACCGTTGCCATGAACAAAGTAGCTATTGCCGCCATCGACCTGGGAAAA
>NZ_VOBM01000026.1:0-83307 GCF_008370005.1 Pseudomonas sp. ANT_J28 | reverse complement strand
CATCGTTGGGTTTTACAACAACGAACGGCTGCACTCGAAACTGGGATATCTGCCACCGACCGTTTACGAACGGGCGATGGCGTCAAAATCACCTATCGAGGTGTCCGGAATTAGTTGACCACTACATCCTGGACCAGGATCCGGGCGATGTTGGTGACGGTGTTGATGTCGTTTTCGGCGTAGTCGGGGAGGCTGGTGCAGGCCATGAGGTGCAGGTATTTGAGGACGGCGTTGAGTCGTTCGCTGACGCAGTTGTGGAGTTCGCGTAGTGGGGCGTCGCTGTCGATGAGCAGGACGGGGTAGTCGGTGGCGAATTGGGACATGGGGGTGAAGCGGCGGGGCGGGAGCGGAGCTTTCATGGTGTAAATCCTCACAAGAGAAGAATTGCCACCTTTTCTGCTGCGAAACAAATTGGGTGGCAGCTGTGTGCGGGTTCGCAGACCGGGGGATTTACACCAGTTCCGGCAGACCCGTAAGTCTCCCGCACACAACCGCCATAAAACACGATGCAGTCGAAGTCGGCTGCATCATGCCTGACAGTGCTTTGGTGTCAATCTCGAGGGCTGCGAAACCCTATCGCTAACTGCGGTCAGCGACGGGTCGAATATAGGCGTCCATTTTTGTGCTCACAACCGGGCTGTAGGACGGTTTGACGTTTGTTGTGATAAGGCTGAATGCCACTGTTTTCGGGCTTGTCGCGGTGATTCGGGCCGTGTGGAGTGCCTTGGGAAATGGGGGGCAGGTTTTGGGGCCGCTTCGCGACCCAACGGGGATAAATCCCCTCGCCACAAAGGGTAAATTCCTACGCGATTTTCGGACGTCAGGTTTATGAAAATCGACTGCTCAGAAACGACAAAGCCCCGAATCTTCGGGGCTTTGTTCTTTGAGATTGTGCAGTTCCAAAATTCTTACCGCACAGCATCCAACGTCATTGTCTGGCCTGCGGTGAATGCGGGTTGGGATCGGTGTGTTTCGGTCCCGCCATTGCCCACGCTATCAGCCCGAATAGCGGTACAAACACGATTACCACCATCCATACGAGTTTGTTGCTGGATTTGCCTTCGGCTTTTCGCACTTTGTTGATTGCCCATAACTCGATCAGCACAAGCATTGCGGCGAGTAGGATCCAGATGGTTTCGGTTTGCATTGGTCACCCTCCTGATAGTCATTCAGTTAGGTGGGTGGGTGTGAGCGGGGTTCAATAAATTTCGGGAGGTTGTGGTGATGGCGGGTAGAGCGAAAACAGGTTTGCTCGCGAAAGGTGTGACAGTCGACATGGATGTTGAATGTCATGGCCTCATCGCGAGCAAGCTCGCTCCCACAGGGGGATTGGGTTTTACCTTAAAGGCTGTTAACCAGTTTTCCGGTTGAGAGGCGGCGTTTGTAGGCGCTGTCGCGGTTGGCTAGCCAGTAGTAGAGCGGGGAGGTGATCAGCAGGCCCACCAACCACGACAAATCAGCCCCATTGATGTGCTCCGAAATCGGCCCGACATACAGCGGCGTGTTCATGAACGGAACCTGCACCACGATCCCGATCGCATACGCCAACAGCGCCTGCGGGTTGTATCGGCCATAGATCCCGCCATCGACCTTGAAGATCGAGTTGATGTCGTACTGACCTTTGTGAATCGCATAGAAGTCGATCAGGTTGATCGCGGTCCACGGCACCAGCACCACGAGCAGCACAAGCACCATGTCGACGAAGTGGCCGATGAAGTTGGCGGAGGCGCCGACGGCGGCGAAGCAGCAGGCGGCGAGGACGATGATTGAGAGGACGGCGCGGCTTTTGGCGGTGGGGATCCAGCGGTAGGCGAAGGTTTGGACCAGGGTGATCAGCGACAGTACGGCGCCGTAGAGGTTGAGGGCGTTGTGGCTGATGACGCTGAGCAGGAACAGCACGAGCATCAAGGGGCCGATGGAGCCGGTGGCGAGTTTGACGGCGTCCATGGTGTCCATGCCGACGGGTGTGGCGAGGACGGCGACGGCGCCGAAGATGAACGAGAGGCTGGAGCCGAGCACGGTGCCCAGATACGTGGTCCAGAACGTTGCGGCCACGGGCACGTTGGCGGGCAGGTAGCGCGAGTAGTCGGAGACGTAGGGCGCGAAGGCGATTTGCCAGAGTGCGGCGAGCGAGACGGTGGCGAGCCAGCCGGAGATGTTGAAACTGCCGCGCGTGAGGAAGTCGGCGGTCTGCACGTGGGTGAAGATATAGCCGAAGCCCAGCACGATGCCGGCGCCGAGCACCCAGGTGCCGATGCGGTTGAGTACGTGGATGAAGCGGTAGCCGATGATGCCAATGATGCCGGAACCAAGGGCGCCGATGACGATGCCGACCGGCACCGGCACGCTGTCGACCACGCCGTGCAGCGACTTGCCAGCGAGGACGATGTTGGAGGCGAAGAAGCCGATGTACATGATGCCGGCGATCAGCACCACCAGCAGTGCGCCGAGCGAGCCGAACTGGGCGCGGCTCTGGATCATTTGCGGAATGCCCATCTGCGGGCCTTGCGCCGAGTGCAGGGCCATCAGCACGCCGCCGACCAGGTGGCCGACGAGGATGGCGACGATGCCCCACACCAGATTCAGGTGGAACATTTGCACGCCGAGGGCGCCGGTGACGATGGGTAACGGCGCGATGTTGCCGCCGAACCAGAGGGTGAACAGGTCTCTGGTTTTTCCGTGGCGATCTTCGGGGGGCACGTAGCCGATGGTGTGTTTTTCGATAAGCGGGGCGGAGGTTGTTGCTGCGGTAACCATGACGGACTCCAAGGCAAAAGTGAGTACGTGGACGTACTTCGGTGAGCGCCGTATGGGGGCGACGCTTTTCTTGTTGGAGTTGATGATGTGCGGTGGGGAGTGAGAGATAAATTAGTAAGTTTGTGGGTATAAACGTTAAAAAATGTATGTCGGGTGGGGAGGGTGTGATGGCTGGTTTTACGGCGTCCGCGCGGGGGAAGACGGGGTTGAATGCCAGTCAGTGGATGGGCACAAAACCTGTGGGAGCGAGCTTGCTCGCGATGAGGGCCTGACAGTCAAAATTGATTTGGCTGACAGACCGCTATCGCGAGCAAGCTCGCTCCCACAGGAGGTTTTGGCTGTTCAAATTCCTTCGCGATTCAGGGCCTGCCGGATTGTTAAAACACCACGCAATGTGTAGCAGCTGGCGAAGCCTGCGTTCGGCTGCGAAGCAGTCGTAAACCCTGCGCCCGCGGTTTTTCTGAGGCACCGCGTTGTTGGATTTTGCGACTGCTTCGCAGCCGAACGCAGGCTTCGCCAGCTGCTACAGGGATTGGGTTAACAGATCGATAGCAGCATTCGTTGCAGCATGGCGTCGCAGGCGGTGAGTTGTTGGAGGCTGACGAATTCGTCGGGTTTATGGCCTTGATCCATGCTGCCGGGGCCGCACACCACTGTCGGAATTCCTGCGGCGTCGAATAGGCCGCCCTCGGTTCCGAAGGCCACGGTGCCAAATTCTCGAGAGCCTGAGAACGCAGCAATCAACTCAGCCGCTTCGCTGTGCGCATCGGTCACCAACCCGGGATACGCCGACAACTCGCTAAAGCGAATCTCGCTCTGTGCACTCACCGCCCGCATGCGCGGCAAAACCTGCTGTTCGGCATAGGCCTTCAGCTCCTGCGCAACGTCACTCGGATCATGCGAGGGCAGGGCGCGGATTTCGAAGTCGAAGCGGCAATCGGCGGGGACGATGTTCAAGGCCTTACCACCGGAAATCACGCCGGTTTGCACGGTGCTGAATGGCGGATCGAAACGCGCATCGTGATGCTCGGGCGCTTTGAGTCGGTTGCCAATCCGCCCCAGTTCACCGATCAGTTCGGCGGCGTACTCGATGGCATTGACTCCGAGTGGGGCGTACGCCGAATGGCACGCTTCACCGTGAATGTCGCAGCGCATCGCCAGTTTGCCTTTATGGCCCAGCACCGGTTTGAGCTCGGTCGGTTCGCCAATGATGCAGAGCATCGGTTTGACCGGGCGCTTTTCCAATTCCGACAGCAACGAACGCACACCGAGGCAGCCGACTTCCTCATCGTAGGACAGCGCGATGTGCACCGGCACCCGCAGCATGGCTTTCACCAGCGACGGGACCAGCGCGAGTACACAGGCGATGTAGCCTTTCATGTCCGCGGTGCCGCGACCGTACAACTTGCCGTCGCGCTCGGTGAGTTCGAACGGCGCAACGGTCCACGGCTGGCCGTCGACGGGCACCACGTCGGTGTGTCCCGACAGCACGATGCCCGGCCGGTCCGCCGGGCCAATGGTTGCGAACAAATTGGCCTTGCTGCGCGGCTCGTTGTAGACCAGCTCGCAAGGCACGTCGAAGCGTTCAAGGTAGTCGCGGACGAACTCGATGAGGTGCAGGTTTGATTCGCGGCTCGTGGTGTCGAAGGCCACCAACGTTTTCAGCAAATCGAGGCTGTTGCTCATCGATCGTCTCCGGCGACACCGTAGCGGGGGGATTTGTCGGGGGCCAGGGCGCGGTCGATGTAGTCCTGAACCTGTGGGCGATAGGCGTCCCACAATTTCTCAAGCTGGCCGATCGGGTCGTGATCCGCCCAGTCCACCCGCAGGTTGATGATCGGCCAGGTCAACTCGCCGACCACCACCACCGCCGCCGAATGCACCGGCCCGGCCTCGCCGCCCGCGGCGATGGCCGCTTTCATGGCCGCGAGCAAGCGGTCGGTCAGTTGACCTTCGCCATGCTCGAATGCCTCGACCATGGCCTCGATCACTGATCGATCCGCCAGCATGTTGCCGGCAGCGACGCATTGATCGCCGGACACGGCGTTGTGGTTGCCCAGGGTTTGCGAACCGCTGAAATGCGCGGTGCGGCCGAGATGGTCTATCGCCGTGATCTGGCGATATTGGCTGTAGCCGTTGCGGGTCAGGACCTTGTCCAACGCCTCGGCCGGTGTAAGGCCTTGTTCCATGAGGGCAAGGGCTTCCGGGCCGAGTGACGGTAGGGTGATGTTTTGCGTAGAGACGGCGCCGACACCCGGCAGCAGCCAGGGGCAACGTGCGCCGACGGCGATGCTTGAGGAACTGATCGCAATGCCGAACTGACCGGTTTCGGGGCAACGTGCTGCGATGGAGAAGGTCATGGTTTTGCTCCTTGTATTGCCTTGGCGAAATGGATGTCTGGGCGGGCCCCTTCGCGAGCAAGCCCGCTCCCACAGGGGATCTTCAGTGGCCACAGTTTTGTGTACGACGCAGATCTAGTGTGGGAGCGGGCTTGCTCGCGAAGGCCGCGCCTCGGTGTACCTGGTTACTCAGGAATCACCGCAATCACATCAATCTCCATCAACCACTGCGGCTGCCCCAGTGCCGACACCACCAACCCGGTCGAGATCGGAAACACGCCTTTGAGCCACTTGCCCACTTCCTGATACACCGGCTCGCGGTAACGCGGATCGATCAGGTAAGTGGTGGTTTTCACGATGTGGCTGAGGTCGCTGCCGGCCTCTTCCAGCAACTGCTTGACGTTGCGCATGGCTTGCTCGGTTTGCGCACGCGGGTCACCGAGGCCTACCAGGTTGCCTTCGAAGTCGGTACCGACCTGGCCGCGAACATACACGGTGTTGCCGGCCCGGACGGCCTGGCACAGGTCATTGTCCAGGCTCTGGTTCGGGTAGGTTTCCTTGGTGTTGAACATGCGAATACGGGTATGGGTTGGCGTGGACATTTGAAGCTCCTGAAGAAGAAATTAAGCACTGACCGTTGCTTTATGGTCGACCGGGACAGTTTCAGCCTCGCGTTGCGCCGCATCGTGGTAGTCGAGGTATGAACGCTGGATGGCGATGTGATCAGCCACGTACTTGGCGTCGTGCCAAACGCCCCAGATGAACGAAGACCCACGACGCGACTGCCACGGCAGGCCAAGGAAATACACGCCAGGCTCGCTCGACACGCCGCGCTGATGCGCCGGTTTGCCGTTGTCGTCGAAGGCATCAACCTTGAGCCAGCTGTAATCCGTGGCAAAACCGGTGGCCCAGATGATCGAGGTCACGCCGGCCTTGGTCAGGTCGAGTTCAAGGATCGGGTTAAACACACAGTCTGGATCGGGGAAGGTAATGCGCGCTTCAGGCTCTTCCGGCAGGTCCAGGCCATTGCGCTCGATGTAGGCGTCAGCCGCGTTGAGCAGCGCCAGATAGTTCTCGTCACCGCGCGCCAGGTTGTCGGCAAGGTTCGGTTGAAAAGTCGCTACGCCGCCGTTGAACGATTGGGTCAAACCCACCAGCGTCATGCCGCGATGGGCGAGACCACGGAAGTCCACCGTGCGGCCGCCATGCGCACCGCTCACAGCAATGGTGACGTGTTCCCGGCCGGGTTTCATGGCCGCCTGATCCCATTCGCCGAGCACACCCAACCACCAGCAGAAATCACGGTTGCGATAGGCGCGAGGAGGGCGGTCGTGTGCGCCCACCGAGAGGTAAACCTTCTTGCCGGCACGCTGCAGCTCATCAGCGATTTGCACGCCCGACGAACCAGCGCCGACGACCAGAACAGCGCCTTCGGGCAGTTGCGCCGGGTTGCGGTATTCGGCCGAGTGGATCTGCAGGAATGGCTGATCTTTCGGCGCAATCGGCGGGATAACCGGGCGCTGGAAAGGCCCGGTGGCAGCGACCACGCGGTTGGCTTCGATCACGCCGTCGGAGGTTTCAATGGTGAAGCCCGGGCGACCGACATTGCGCTTGACCTTCAGCACGTCCACGCCGGTGCGGATCGGGGCGTTGAATTTCTTGGCGTAGGCTTCGAAGTAGTCGGCAACCCGCTCTTTCGGGGCAAAGTCGTCGGGGCTGAGGTCGTCGAAATCGAGACCGGGAAAACGGTCGTGCCAGGCCGGACCGTTGGCCACCAGCGAATCCCAGCGCCCGGTGCGCCAGCGCTCGGCGATACGGTTGCGCTCCAGCACCAGGTGCGGCACGCCGAGTTTGCTCAGGTGTTCACTCATGGCCAAGCCAGCCTGACCGGCGCCAACAATCAGCGTATCTGTTTTTATTTTTTCAGTGGTCATCTCTATACCCTTCGAAGTTGGATTTAGGTCGGTAGCGGCCTGCCATTTCTTGGGGTCAAGACTAGGGATCACCCTGGTATCGGTAAAATATTATTAAGCTGGCATTTGAGTATAAATAACTGATGCAGAGCGTTTGGTTCGGTGGCTCTCCCTTTAAACGCTAGGCGCTGGCATCGGCTTCATGCTCGTCGGCGAAGGCCATGAGCACGTCCAGATCGAGTACATCCAGTTTGATTCGGGAAATAAAAGCGGAGAACGCCAGGTTGGCGGCGAGCAGACGCAGATCGGAGGCCCACGCCGGGACATGGACCGGTCCCTGGAGCCAGCCGGACTCGAAGAGCGGGGCCAGGCGAACGCTATCCCCCAGACTGAGGCGCCCGGCGAACAAATGGCCCACCAGTTCCGGCCGGTTGTCGCGGATCGCGATGCGCAACAGGGTATGCACGCCGAGCAAACCGGTCAGGTAGGCGGCATCCTTGGTGAACGCCGAACCGCCGCGCAGGTCGGCGCCGCGGAAAACCCGCAGGGTCGAGCGGAAGGACTCCTCTTGCGACTGACCGGCGGCGAGAAAGCCTTCGAATACCTGAATGAAGTCGGCGCCATCCAGCGCCTGCTGGACCGCGAGCACGCGCAGGGCGAGGCGGCGAAGGCGGTTAATGTCCATGCTACCGGTGAACAGCTCGGCCAGGGTGGCGATGCCCTCCTGGGTCTGGGTCGTGCGTGGTGCCCCCAGGCCCAGGCTTTTCAGGTTGGGTTGCAGGGCGCCGTTTTGTGCCGTGGCGACATGCACGAAGGCCTCATGCTGCAACAGCTGGTTCTTGTCCAGTTCCGAGAACAGCGCGCTGGCACGCAGGCGGATGCGACTGGCCCCGGCGATGGCCTTGGCGGCCAGGGTCGGATCGAGCACGACGGTGATCCGGCCCGGTCCGAAGAAGCGGTCCAGTTCCGGCTGCATCCAGGCGGCGAAGACCTCGGCCGGGATTTCTGCCGGGCACGGTGGAATCCGCGCACCGCCCAGAAGGGCGTCGGTGGTCTTGAGGAAGAATTGGGCCGCGTCCAGCATGCTCAATTTCTGGCTCGAGTAATAGAAGTCCGGGCGCCGGTACAGCGCTGACGAATACTGAGTAAAGGCGGGTGTACCGATGGCACCGAGCATATGCCCCGCCGTCGCATAGCTGCGCGCCGTCATGGCGAGGTGGCGCCCGGCCGGATGGCCCTCATCGCAGCGGCCGATAAAGGCTTCGAGGGCGGCGATATCGGCGCTGTGGTCGTGCGGGCGCAGCTCGACCTTGGGCAGTTCTGCCTGCCCGGCGCGCCAACGTGCCAGGAATACTTCCTCGACCCCATCCGGCCAGGCCAGGGCATCCAGCACGCGGATCTTGCGGGCCAGACCGGGCAGGGCGGCATCGAGCTCGGACAGGGGAGTGGCACTCACAGACATCACCTTGGGAGACGAGGTTCGTCGCAAAAGTTTAGTCGTTGTCGATGCATCCCGTTGTGAGAGGTCACGCCTGAGCTGTATCTATTGGAGTGAAAAGGCTCTCTGGTCAGGTATCGATTCACTGGAAGCTCTGGAGCTGCGAACTCTCGACGATGGACGGCTTGCGACAGAAGACCAGGCCAAAAGTCTGCCCAATGATCAGGTGCCTGGTGACGAGTTTTTTTATACGCAGGATTGGGATGGAATGAGAAAGACTAAATCTGTATCAACTATGTCAATACCAGCCTGTGAAAGCAGCGTAGTAACCTGGCCACGGTGATGGGTTTGATGGTTGAAAAAATGCATGACCAGGCTGTAAAAATCCTTATCGGACACTACACCTTTCATGCTGGCGTAATGGAGAGTGTGGTCCAGATCGGACTCTGTAATAGAGTGAGCCCATTCGACAATTATCTGATCGAGTCTCTCTCGATGCACTGAGAGCTCTGGAATAGTAGAGAACAACAATTGGTCGAGGCTTTTCGGATCGCAAAGTTGCCTCACCGGCTCCAGTGCCGAGTGGTCCGCTGGATGCTTGGCGAATCGCTTTAGCCACACAGTGTCTCCGATCGCCACGTGGTTTAGCGTCCCGAGAATAGATTTGAAGAACGCTTTTCTATCGGCTGAGAGCTCATCATCGGACAAGCAACTGGTTGCCCCATAGATCTTTGCGTTCATCCATTTGTTATAGGTCGCCATCAGGCAGATGTGTTCGGTGCGGCTCATGTGTTCATCCTTTGAGTATGTGTTCGCACTATCCATGCGAGGCCGGGATGTTATCGCCTCCAATGCGGAGCAGCTACTGAAGAGTAGCCAAATCCGTGCCACTGAATGCGCTGCTAAAATGCACGAACCCATTCCGATTCTGGAGAACCAAGATGATCAGCAAAAACACGATTTGTCTGTGGTACGACGGCACCGCGTTGGATGCAGCGACGTTCTACGCCGAAACGTTTCCCGACAGCGCTGTGGGAGCTGTCCTTCGCGCGCCCGGCGACTATCCGGCAGGCAAGCAGGGCGATGTCCTGACAGTCGAGTTCACGGTGATGGCCATCCCTTGTCTCGGACTGAACGGGGGCTCGGCGATCAAGCACAACGAGGCTTTTTCGTTCCAGGTTGCGACCGACGACCAAGCCGAAACGGACCGCTTGTGGAATGCGATTGTCGGAAATGGCGGCCAGGAAAACGTCTGCGGCTGGTGCCAGGACAAGTGGGGATTGTCATGGCAGATCACACCACGCGTTCTGACCGCCGCGATAACCAATCCTGATCAAGCAGCGGCCAAGCGCGCGTTCGACGCCATGATGGAGATGGGAAAGATCGACATCGCTGCGATTGAAGCGGCTGTTAAGGGTTGACCAACGCTGCTTGGGGCCGGGCGATTGACAGCCCACGTCTCCAACAACACTATCTGCCCATGACTTACACATCCCGCATGTACATGATGTATTCCTCCATGACCGCTTCCGGCGGGCCATGAGGTCATGCGTGCTTGGAACCTGACGTATTCACCAAGGCCCCGCCAGAAATGGACGGGGCTTTTTAGTTCTCCGTCCGCTGATGGCTAACGGAGATTGAAGTGTTAGAGATCAAACGAGCCCATCAAGGCGATTGCCGGGCGGCATTCGACATTCGCCGTCACGCGATACGGCATCAGTGCATCGGCGCCTATACCCCGCAGCAAATGGACGTCTGGACGGCAGGGGCCGCTGAGGACGGATATTGCGACCTGATGGAAAAACACTTTTATCTGGGGTGTATTCAGGGAGAACCTGTGGCGACAGGCATGCTTGATCTGGAGAGGCGTGAAATCGGCGCGATCTTTGTCCTGCCTGGTTTTATGCAGCAGGGCATTGGCAAGCGCATTCTGGATTACCTTGAGTGCCTGGCGCGGGATCTGGGGCTGGAGGAAGTTCAACTGGACGCTACGTTGAACGCCGCTCACTTCTACCGGCAATGCGGTTTCGTCGGTGAGCAGACGGCCATTTACCATTCGCCCTCCGGTCTGCAACTCGCTTGCATTCCGATGGTGAAGGGGCTGTTGCGTTCTTGAGCGGCTACTGCGCTTTCCAGTGACCTCCACCCGACTCGCAATCAATTTTTGCCTGACTCAAATGCTCAGCGCCGTAGTAATACGTAGTGACCTGAGCATTGTTCGGAATACTCAGCGATGTGCTGTTCTTGTCTTTGCTGGTGGAGTGAGGATTGGCCAGCGATTCTTGCGTCAATGTGGCGATGCAAGTGGCCTGAGAATGATCGGCGCACTGTTCGACTTTTTTCTTGGTGCTGGTCAGCATGTCTTTGCTCTCGTTGCTGCATGACCAATCGATGGCGTTCACCGGCATGCCTTCGTACTCATAGCAGCTATGCGTTTCGACCACCGGCACGGAAGGGCTTTGGGAGCGGGTCAGCACGTCACAGCCTTCAGCCATGACCAGGGTGGGACTCAGGCTGGCAAGCAGAAACAGCAGTCTACTGTTCATCGGGATTTCCTCTCCAATGGCGCCTTGTTTGATCAAAGATCAGCGCTGATAGGGTTTCGAAAACGCGATGAGGCGCGGGGTTCCATTGGTTTTTTAGATCCGCTGTGGGAGGGGGCGCAAAAAGCGCAGGCCCGATGGTATGCTCGCCGCGCCACGCGCTGGCAATCCAGGGAACACTCTTTAAGGAAGGGGATGGCGGATGATCGATTTCAACAACAAAGGCTTTTTCAAACTCAAGCAAAACAACGAGTACGCGGAGCGAGTCACCGCGCTGCTGCTGGACGGCGAGCAGGTCATTGATGCCTATAAATCCATGCGCGACGGCGTGGTGTTTACCAACAAACGAATCATCGCGGTGAACGTGCAAGGCATCACCGGCAGCAAAAAAGATTTCACTTCGTTGCCTTACAAAAACATCGTCGCTTACTCCGTGGAAACCTCGGGCACCTTCGACCTGGATTCTGAGCTGGAAATCTACTTCTCGGCGCTGGGCAGAGTGAAGTTTGAATTCACTGGGAGGACGTCGATGGTCGAGATTTCCAAACTCATCTCACAGCATCTGTTGGGCTGAGTTTTTAGGCTCCGTGACAGTTTTCAGAGGTAACAATGGACGCATGGACACTGCATTGGCTGGAAGCCTCGGGGAGCCTTGCTGAACTTCGCTCCGATTTGATCGGCGAATTTGACGCCGCTTACAAGACGGTCTCCCGTCTGATTACGCCTGCGCGACTTGATGTGTTGATCCAGCGGCTCCCTGGCGAGACCATTCCTGAAATGGGCCTCGTGGGGCGCGCTTATCGAAGCTCAATGTTCACGATGACCATCGATCCAGACAACCCGAATTTTTTGCCCAGCCTGCGCACGGGCACGCTGCATCGACAAATCGTCCATGAGGTTCATCATTGCCTGCGCATGGCGGGGCCTGGTTACGGTTGGACGTTAGGTGAAGCCTTGGTCAGCGAGGGACTTGCCGGACAGTTCGTCCGGCATTTGCTCGGCAGCGACCCAGAGCCTTGGGAGTGTGCCGTTACCGACGCCGATCTGCTTCACTTCCCGGTAGACCTGAAGACCCTTGAGTCCACGCATTACAATCACAGTGAGTGGTTTTTCGGTTTTGGTGCTCATCCGAAATGGCTTGGCTATACGCTTGGTTACGAGATGGTTGGGCGCTGGCTTGCGTCAGTGGGCGAAATCGATGCTGCAACCTGGATCAACGTGCCTGCACACGATATTTTCGCCTCAGCGCTTGAGGAAGGCATTGTGGTGCTCTGACCCAACGACCGTTAAGGCATTCAAGCCTGGGAGCTGCAAGATGACTCAAACACTGGAACGCGCCATTGCCATTGCCGCCACCGCGCACGAGGGGCAGGTCGACAAGGGCGGTAGCCCTTACATCCTGCATCCGCTGAAAGTCATGCTGCGGGTCACGACGCTGGAAGAACGCATCGTCGCGGTGCTGCATGACGTGGTCGAAGACTGCGGCATCAGCCTTGATGACCTGCGCAAGGAAGGCTTCAGCGAAGCCGTTCTGACGGCCATCGAATCGGTCACCAAAGTGCCGGGGGAGTCCTATGAAACCTTCGTCGAACGCGCGGCGCAGGACCCGATAGGCCGGGTGGTGAAACTGGCGGATCTGGAAGAGAACAGCGACTTGTCGCGGATCGCGCAGCCGTCGTGGGAAGACCTGGAACGCATTGAAAAATATCGGCGGGCGATTGGCGTGTTGCGTTCCTGACGAACCGAACAAATAGATCAATTGCGCCCCGCACTGTGTAGCAGCAGGCGCAGCCTGCGTTCGGCTGCGCAGCAGTCGTAAAACCTGAGTGCGAGGTTTTTCTGAAACACCGCACCGTCTGATTTCACGACTGCTCCGCAGCCGAACGCAGGCTGCGCCAGCTGCTACACAGTACGAGTTGCATTACTGCGCAAAGAAGTCGCGAATCGCTCGAATGGTCTGCGTTGGCGCTTCCTCCATCAGCCAATGTCCCGCCCCCGGAATGACCACCTGCGTCACAGTGTCCGCTGCATTGCGCATCACGATCGCTTCATCCTCCGCAAAGGATTTTTCCCCACCGACGGCCAGCACCGGCATCGTCAGCCGCGTCGCCATCGACGCTTCGTTGTCCACCGCGTCCTGACGAATGCTGCGGAACTGGGCGAAGGCTGCGTGCATGGCCCCGGGCCGGGCATAGAGCTTGGCGTAATGCTGACGGGTGGCTTCATCCACCTTGGTGGGGTCGCCCGCGAACTCGTTCCAGAACCGGTCCAGGTAGATGCGCTCACGACCGGCGACCAGGCGTTCGGCATCCGGTCCGCCGAAGTCGAAGTGCCACAACATCGGTGAGCGGACAATGTCGTTCCAAGGAGGAATGCCCGGCACGGGCGCATCCATCACCACCAGGCGGTCGGTCAGCTGCGGATAGCGTGTGGCGTAGGCGAAGGCGACCATGGTGCCGATGTCGTGGCCGATAACCACCGAGTGTTCGATACCCAGCGCTGCCAACAGCGCACGGATGTCGCCCGCCTGGGTCTTCTTGTCGTAGCCGCTGTCCGGGATCGACGACAAGCCCATGCCGCGAAGGTCCGGCACGACGACGGTGTGATCCTTGGCCAGATCGGCGGCCAGTGGCGCCCACATGTCGCCGGTGTCGCCGAAGCCATGCAGCAGCACCACGGCGGGCCCCTTGCCGCCGACGCGCACATGCAGCGTGACACCTTCGATCGGGATGTCCTGAACCCGAAAGGCGGCAGGAAATGGCGTCACCCCGGCCTGTGCCGGGATGCTGAGCGCAAGCAGCATAAAAGTGATTAAAAGGATGCGGATCATGATGGTGCCCCCAATCAGTGCGCGGGGAAGGAACCCCGAAGCCATTTGGATGAGCGTAGACCGTTTGATCGTCTCCGGATTGCCCTCTCCCTGGCAGGAGAGGGCAGGCGCCAGCCTTAGGTGTGATGAATTTCCCGATCCTTGGTTTCCGGCATGAAGAATATGCCAAGAATGGCCGTCATCACGGCGATGACGATGGGGTACCAAAGCCCGTAGTAGATATCACCCGTGGCCGCGACCATGGCGAACGCCACCGTGGGCAGGAAGCCGCCGAACCAGCCATTGCCGATGTGGTAGGGCAGCGACATCGAGGTGTACCGGATGCGCGCCGGAAAGAGTTCCACCAGCCAGGCGGCAATCGGGCCGTAGACCATGGTCACGTAGATCACCAGGATGGTCAGGAGCAGAAGCACCATCGGATAGTTGGTCTTGGCCGGGTCGGCTTTCTCGGGGTAGCCGGCGTCCTTGAGCGCGGTGCCGAGCGAGGCGGTGAAGGCGTCGTTCTTGGCCTTGAAGTCGGCAGCCGGCATACCGGTGCCCTCGAAGCTCTGAATCACCTTGTTGCCGATGCGGACCTGCGCGACGGCGCCAGGCTCAGCTTTCTCGTTCTTGTAGGGGATGGCCCTCTTCGCCAGCACAGTCTTGGCGAGGTCGCAGGAGCTGGTGAATTTGGCCTTGCCCACCGGGTCGAACTGGAACGAGCACTGGTTAGGATCGGCGACCACTGTCACCGGGTTCTTCTCCTGCGCGATGAACACGTCGGGGTTTCCGTATTGGGTCAACGTATGGAAGATCGGGAAGTAGGTCAGCGCCGCGAGGATACAGCCGGCCATGACGATGCCCTTGCGGCCGATGCGGTCGGAGAGGCTGCCGAATATGACGAAGAACGGCGTGCCGATCAGCAGGGAGCCGGCAATCAGTAAGTTGGCGGTCTGCGGGTCGATCTTCAGCGTTTGCAGCAGGAAGAACAGCGCATAGAACTGCCCGGTGTACCAGACGACGGCCTGGCCGGCAGTGCCGCCGAGCAGGGCCATGATCACGATTTTGAGGTTGTCCCAGCGGGCGAAGGATTCGGTCAGCGGCGCCTTGGAGGACTTGCCTTCGGCTTTCATCTTCAAGAACACCGGCGACTCGCTGAGTTGCAGGCGGATGTACACCGAGACGATCAGCAGCAGGATCGACAGCAGGAAGGGAATCCGCCAGCCCCAGGCCTCGAAGGCTTCGGTGCCGAGGATGGTGCGGCAGGCGAGGATCACCAGCAGCGAAAGGAACAGACCGAGGGTCGCAGTGGTTTGAATCCACGAAGTGAAGTAGCCGCGCTTACCTTTCGGCGCATGTTCGGCCACGTAGGTCGCCGCGCCGCCGTACTCACCGCCCAGGGCCAGGCCTTGCAGCAGGCGCAGGCTGATCAGGATGACCGGCGCTGCCACGCCGATGGTCGCGTAGCCGGGCAAAAAGCCCACTACGGCCGTGGAGATACCCATGATCACGATGGTGATGAGAAAGGTGTGTTTGCGCCCGATCATGTCGCCCAGTCGGCCGAACACGATGGCGCCGAAGGGGCGTACCGCGAAGCCCGCGGCGAACGCAAGCAGCGCGAAGATGAAGGACGTTGTCTCATTGACGCCGGCGAAGAAGTGCTTGGCGATGATCGCAGCGAGGGAGCCGTAAAGGTAAAAGTCGTACCACTCGAACACGGTACCCAGAGACGAGGCAAAAATGACCTTGCGCTCCTCCTTGGTGATCCCGTGGTGGGGCGCGCTGCCCGTGGAAGTGTTGTCGATTGCGGCCATGAGTCTTCTCCGTCGTTCTTGTTGTAGGCCGGAGTACCTCGTTACCTTTTTGCCGCACCCAGGCCCTGGGGCTGATGTCGTCGGATTTCGGATTGCGCGAAGCATGCACACAGGCTGACGGCCTCGCATCGCTGCAAGGTTTCCTGAAGCATAATCGGCTTCGCGCAGATATCCACTCGCCATCACGCTCAACCCCGGGCTGATTCCCCAATGTGAGCCGCAAAACCGAATTCATCCGCAGCAATCTCATCGCGCAAGGTCAGTTGCGGAATCTCATATGCCCCCGAATTCTGCGGACGAAACGCGATGGGCTGCGTCGTCCAAAGGTCATCCAGCCGCTGCCCAAGTGCGTCACACGTCGCTGAAAAGCGTGCGTCGTCCATTCGGCCGGTGCGATAGATCATGAACGGTGGCAGCACGTCGAAACCGGGGTAGAACAACACGCCGTGCTGGATCGGGAATAGCAGATCGTCGATCGGGCCGTTGATCCCCCTCGGGCTGTAATGAGACTCCCAGCCGCCGGCGGTCACGACCAGCATCGCCCGCTTGCCCGCCAGCGTGCCTTCCCCATAACGGTCGCCCCAGCGCGCGTCGGAATGTTCCCCCACGCCATAAGCGAAACCATAGGCGTAGACCCGCTCCACCCAGCCTTTGAGGATCGCCGGCATCGAGAACCACCACAGGGGGAATTGCAGAATCACCGCGTCCGCCCACATCAGCTTCTCCTGCTCACACGCGATGTCGTGTTGTTGCAGGCCTTCTGCGTACGCACGCTTGGAGTCCAGCGACGGATCGAAGCGCGAGTTGGTTGGCCGGCCGAGGCTGTCATCGGCATCCAGCGAGGCTTTCCAGTTCATCGCGTACAAGTCTGAAACCTGGGCCTGGTGGCCGGCAGCTTCCAGCCGTTCGATGGCGAAGTCTTTGAGTGAGCCGTTCAAGGACTTGGGTTCAGGGTGGGCATAAACGAGCAAAACATTCATCGCAGAGTCTCCGGTGTCTGGAGGCTGCAGGATCGGACGTTGACCGGTATATTGGAAATAAATAACCAATATGCCAGGTATTGTGATGAATAATCTGCGGCGCCTGGACATCAACCTGTTGCTGACCCTTGATGTCCTGCTCTCGGAACACAACGTGACCCGCGCGGCGCACCGTCTGAATCTGTCGCAACCGTCGGTGAGTGTGCACTTGGCGAAGTTGCGCGATATTTTCGGCGATCCGCTGTTGCTGCCGGGCCCACGGGGCATGCGGCCCACCGCCCGGGCCGATGAATTGCGCGAACCGCTGCGCCAGGCACTGGAAGCTCTGGAGCGTGCGGTGTCGCCCGCCGACGCTTTCAACCCGGCTGAGGCGCAACAGACGTGGAAGGTCATGGCGTCCGATTACGGCGAGTCGACCATCCTGTTGCCCGCGTTGGCTGGGCTGCGCTCGGCAGCACCGGGCACGCGCCTGGCGGCGTTTGACCTGGTGCCGCCACGGTTGGCCAAACAAGCGGAGCAGGGCGCCATCGATCTGGCTTTTCATACCAGCGAGGACTCGCCACCCGGTTTGCATCGCCGGGCATTGTTTACCGAACGCTATGTGCTGGTGGGGCGTGCCGACCATCCGCGTCTGCAAAAGCGTCCGACTCTGGCGCAATTCTGCGAGCTCGATCATGTGATCGTGTCGCCCGACGGCGGCGGCTTTCACGGCACCACTGACAGGGCGCTCGCTGAAGTCGGGCTGACGCGTCGGGTCGTTCTGTCGGTTCCGCATTTCCTGTTTGTCCGCTCGGTGCTGGAGAGCACGGATCTGGTGGCGATGCTGCCAGCACGGCTGGTTCGTGACGTAAACGGGCTGGCGGTGTTCGAGCCACCGCTGGAGGTGCCGGGTTACGAGATGAGCATGCTCTGGCCGGAGCGCTGCCATCGCGATCCGGCGCATCAGTGGTTGCGGGCGTTTATTGTGGGGGTGGTGTGAAGACTCAAGTCTTGATCACGTACCCATAGGCTCGAATGCGTCCACCTTCTTGTTTCAAATACACGCCCTGGAGTTCCGGGGTGAAGCCAGGAAGAGCGTTGATACCTTCCTCCAGCGCCAGGAAGTACTTGAGCACCGCGCCTCCCCATATTTCCCCGGGTACCACGCAGAGCACGCCGGGTGGATAGGGAAGGCACCTTCGGCAGCGATGCGACCCTCCGCGTCCGCCAGCGCCACCAGTTCGACGTTGCCACGGATGAATTCGAACTGTGCTGCCTGCGGGTTCATCGCCTTTTTCGGGAAGTGTTCCTTGCGGAACATTGCCTTCTGAATTTGCTGGACGTTGTGGGTGCGGTAGAGGTCGTGCATCTCCTGGCAGAGTTGGCGAATGGTGTAGTTGCGATAGCGCTCCTGATGCGTTGCATAGATGGCCGGCAACACCCGGCTCATCGGTGCGTCATCACTGATGAAGCGTTCAAAGCGTGCGATCTGTGCGGCGAGATGCGTCATCTTCGCCCAGTCTTCGGCAGGGGTGAGCAGGAACAGAATCGAGTTCAGGTCGCACTTTTCCGGAACGATGCCATTCTCGCGCAGGAAGTTGGCGAGGATGCCGGCATGGATGCCGAAGTCGGTGTAACTGCCATCGACCGGGTCGATGCCTGGCGTGGTGAACAGCAACTTGCAGGGGTCGATGAAGTATTGCTTGTCGGCGTAACCACTGAAGGCATGCCAGCGATCCTTCGGATGGAATTCGAAAAACCGGATGTCGTTGGCGATGTCCTCAGTCGGATGGTCCTGCCAGGGGCGACCGTCGATGGTGTGCGGCACGAAGGGGCGAACCATGGTGCACGCTTCCAGAATCAATTTGCGCGCGTCGATGCCGAACTTCACACAGTCTTCCCACAGGCGCAGGCCACTGCGGCCGGAATGGATGCGCGCGTTCACATCCAGTGAGGCGAACAGCGGATAAAACGGGCTGGTAGATGCTTGGGCCATGAAGGCGTTGTTCAGCCGTGCATGGTTGCAATAACGGGCCTGGCCTTTGATATGGCGATCTTTCTTGTGGATCTGCGACGCCTGGGAAAACCCCGCCTGCTGTTTGTGCACCGATTGAGTGACAAAGATACCGGGATCGTTTTCATGCAGATCCAGCAGCAACGGCGAGCAATCCTTCATCATCGGGATGAACTGTTCGTAACCCACCCATGCCGAGTCAAACAGGATGTAGTCGCACAGTTTGCCGATGCGATCGACGACTTGTCTGGCGTTGTAGATGGTGCCGTCATAGGTGCCCAGCTGAATGATCGCCAGACGAAACGGCCGTGGCAGTTGGGCCTTGTCCGGTGCCACTTCGCTGATGAGTTCGCGCAGGTAACCTTCTTCGAAACAATGGGCGTCAATCCCGCCGATAAAACCATAAGGGTTGCGCGCGGTTTCCAGGTAAACCGGGGTAGCCCCCGCCTGGATCAACGCACCTTGGTGATTGGATTTGTGGTTGTTTCGATCGAACAGCACCAGATCGCCAGGCGTGAGCAGCGCATTGGTGACCACCTTGTTAGAGGCCGATGTGCCATTGAGCACGAAGTAGGTCTTGTCGGCGTTGAACACCTGCGCCGCGTGTTTTTGCGCCTGAAGTGCCGGGCCTTCGTGGATCAGCAAATCGCCAAGCTTGACGTCGGCGTTGCACATGTCGGCGCGAAACAGGGTCTCGCCGAAGAAGTCGAAGAACTGCCGGCCCGCCGGGTGTTTGCGGAAAAACTGGCCGCCCTGGTGGCCAGGGCAGGCGAACGTAGCGTTGGCCGATTCGGTGTAGTGCTTGAGCGCGTCGAAAAAGGGCGGCAGGAGACTTTCTTCATAGGCTTTTGCCGCGGTCTCCAATTGGTTGCCATGGTATTCGGCGTTGTTGCGCGAGGGGTCAAAAATGCCATTCACCTGAAGCAGAACATCTTGCAGGTGCTTGTAGACGTCCCGGGCGCGGTTGCCGGAACCGGGGGAGGCGACGAGGAAAATGGGGATATCGAAACCGGTACGCTGCAGGACGTCAAGGGCGCCCGCCATCACATCCTCCACAGAGAACACCGCAACCGCGACGTCGGTGTAGTCGGTTTGATTGAGCGGGATCACTTCTCGGGAGGTCTGGAAACAATCGAACGCGGAATCACTGGCGGCTATTTTCAGGGCTTTCATGCGAGGAATCTCCTAGCGGACAGTCACTTGTCGGCTTTTTTCAAGAGATCAATTTAGCGAGGGAGCCATCAAGGCTCCCTGATCCAAATCATGTCGCCACTGGTTATAGACCATGCGGGGAAGGGTTACGGCTTTTCTACCGGCTTTTCCCAAGGACTGCCGACAGTCGCTCGACCACTTCTGCTTCGGCAATGCCTTCGTCGGCGCCTTCATGAAAGACCACGCAACTCGCCGCGTTTTCGCCATCAACGCAGCGATAGACCGCCACTACGCTGCCCGGGCCGGCGCCGGTGTGCCCGCTCAACGTCAGATCGCCCGTGACCAAACCCTGCATCAGGCCGAGACCGTAGCTCGGGGAAGTCCACGGGCGACCGGGAATCGGGCCGCCGAGGACGCGTACCGTTTGCATCGCTTGCAGCAGCGCGTTTGGCAGAAGGTTGCCGGCCAGCAGACCGTCCAGACAAAGGGCGGCTTCCTCAAGTGGGCCAACCAGCAAGCCGTGATAGACCCAGCCGGGGTCGTAGGATGGCGCGCTCCCCATGTTCACGCCGTCCAGATCGGCTCGCGTTTTGGCGAGGCGTACGCGGGATAAACCGAGGGGGGCGAACACACGCTCCGTGAGCGCTGCTTCAAGCGTGCGCCCCGTCACGCGTTCAATCAGTCGCACGACGAACAGATAGCCGACGTTCGAATAGCGCCAACCGTCCCCGGGTGCGTAGCGCAACCGGCTGGCATCAAGGCGTTGCAGCATGTCATCGGCCGGCCAGGGCGTCTCATGGCGGGCCACGGCGTTGTGGTAGTCGGCGAGTTCGCCATAATCCGCCAGTCCGGCCTCGTGCCGCAGCAGTTGGCGCAGCGTGAAGGGGCCTTCAGCAACGGTGTCGTCAAGGTCGATCAACCCGTCACGCACCAGTGACAGCGCGGCAGCAGCGAGCACGGCTTTGGTAAAGCTCCACCAGGGCACCGTTGTATCCGGCCTTTCAGGCGTGACGAGAGCGCCGTTCGATACAAGGGAACACAGCATGAGTCGACTCTGGATGGAGGAGGGAACGAATGGCCCTTGGCTTCTGCTGATCAGGCGTGACCCAACGCAATCGCGAACGAGACCACGATCATGCAGGCAAAGGCAAAGTTTAGATTCATGAAGTTTTCATCCAAAACATTTGTGATGGCGCCATCTTGAACAAGTCACAAACAAATAAAAAATTCGGCTTCATGATTTGAATTATCGAAACAATTGATGTCCGGGTGGTTTGTGTTTATCCCGCGCTTTGGCTAGTCTCGCACAAGCACGCAATTTCGCGCAAAAACAGGCAAAAACATGCACGACTCACACTCAGCCGCCGAGCTCCCTCATCTGCGCCGGCAAAAAATCTTGTTGATTCTCGAACGTGACGGCAAGGTCATGGCTAGTGAGCTGAGCCTGCATTTCGCAGTGTCCGAAGACACCATTCGCCGTGATCTGGCGGAGCTGGCCACCGCCGGGCTGGTGCAGCGGGTGCACGGCGGGGCACTGCCGCGGCCCAAGGACACCGGCAAGGATTATTTCACCCGCGTCAGTGAAACCGATGAAGTGAAAACACACCTGGCGCAACTCGCCGCACGCCAGGTACACAACGGCCAGATTGTGATTTTCGATTCGGGGAGCACGACGCTGCAAATCGCCCGTTCTCTACCTTCGGACATTGCCATTACGGCCGTCACCGCCTCGCCGATGATTGCGATCACCCTGGCCGAATACAAAGGCATCACGGTGATTCTGGCCGGCGGGCAACTCAATCCCGCGACCCTGTCGGCCAGCGGACATGAAACCCTGCGGCTGATCGAGGGCATCAAGGCTGATCTGTTGTTCACCGGCGTCTGTGCGATTCACCCGGAAGTCGGCATCAGCTCCCTGCATTTCGACGAGGTGCCGGTCAAACAGGCGATGCTCGCCAGCGCCGCCCATGTCGTTGCCGTCACCACCGCCGACAAACTGGGAGCGGTGGAGCCGTTCGTGGTCGCGCCGTGTCAGCGCATTCATACCCTGATCACCGAGCGTCATGTAGCGTCGGGCAATGTCGAGGACTATCAAAAGCTCGGGATTGAGGTGGTGCAGGTGGAGGCGTGAAGCGCGTCGGGTGTCCTCCCACTGGAGTTTCCCCGAACGGCCACCGTGTTTGCTGAGCAGACGGATCTCGCCGATGACCATGCCGCGATCCACCGCTTTGCACATGTCGTAGAGGGGCAGCGCGGCCACACTGACGGCGGTCAGTGCCTCCAGTTCGACGCCGGTCTGCCCCTCGAGGCGGCACGTGCCGACGATCTTCACGCTGTCGGGCGCACTGGCTTTGAGTGGCATTTGAGTTTCGCTTCAAGGCCTGCCCTGAAAAACGCCATATCTGGGCCGTGGCGTTTATCGGAGGTTCGCTGCTGGCGACGTTTTCCCAAGGTGTGGTCATGGGCACTTACATTGCCGGCATCGCCACCCTGCTGGCGTTAGGTGTGGTGGCAGGGGCATTGCGATTGTTGATGCATGCGGCCGGGATGAGCACCCACTGACGGTCGCTGAAAAAAACAAACCCGGGGCCCCATGACAGGGCTCCGGGTTTTTCCATCGGGTGTCCCGAACTCATTGCGCCCCGAACATCGCAGTCCAGTAAATCCCCGGATCACTCTTCGGATCAACCGCATATGCGGCGCCCAACTCCCGGTAATTTGGGTTCATCAGGTTCGCGCAGTGACCGGCGCTGGACACCCAGCCATCGACCACCTTGCGCACGGTGTCCTGGCCGGCAGCGATGGTCTCGCCGACCTGCCCGCCGCTGTAACCGGCCAATTCAGCCCGATCACCCGGCATGCGGCCATCGCGGTCCTTGTGATCGAAGTAATTGTTGTTGGCCATCGACCGGGCGTGCTCCTCGGCCGCCGTCGCCAGTGCGGCGTTCCAGGCCAGTGGCGTGGCGGCAGCAAAGGATTGCGTGCCGCACTGGCGCGGTTGACTGCGTGCGATGTTGAGCTCGGCCAGCAGTTTCTGACCTTCCGCCTGCCAGTCGCCCAGGCGAGCGCTCAACAGTGGACGCGCCAGCACGATACGCCACTCGCGGTCCTGGTGGCTGACGCCGACATCGACGAATTGCGGGTCCAGCACGATCTGGCAAAAACTTTCCTGAATGGCTTTCATCGCCGACGGCGCATCGCGCGGCCCGGACAGGCTGATCGCCTGTACATTCTTCATCGGATAACCCGCGCTGGCCATTGCCTGCTGCAGATTGCCGACGCTGTTGGCGTTCAGCGCCAGCCGTGGGTCGCCGGCCAGCGGTGGCAGTTCCTGCGAGACCTGACCCGCGCAGCGCTGCACCTGGCTGCGGTAGAGGTTGATCGAATCAATCAGTTGTTTCTCGTCGGCCGCCAACGCATTCACGGCGAACAACATCCCCAGTGACAACGTGCCAAGACGCATAGCAGATGATTTGAAGCGCATGGAAATCCCCTTGAGCTGACTGCGCCCATCATGCGCGATTTCACCCCCGCGAGCGCAATGACTTTTCATGCCCGCAGACAGTTTTTTTGTCCGTCTGTTGGAATGAATTTTGGCAACTACAATCAAGCAAAGTCGCCATCGTGGCGTGCTTCCGGTTCCGTCCGAAGGGTCGATCATGCGAGTTATCTGGATAGCCACCTGCTTGGCAATAACCCTTCTCGCTGGCCAGGTCATCGCGTCTGAGCAGGAGCAAAAAAAGGAAGTGGCTGAGGACAAAGCCGAGGTCCTTGAACAGAAAGCCGCGGAGAAGGGCAGCGATGTACCGGTGCCCAAGTCCGAAACCATCACCACCTCCGAGGCTCAGGCGGTCGATCCGGCCGGTCAGTCGCCCATGGACGATGCAATTACCTGTCTGGCCCGCTCCATCTATTGGGAATCCAAAGGCAAATCGTCCACCGACATGGAAGCCGTCGCCAGCGTTGTCATGAACCGCCTGGGCCACGAGGGCTTTCCGGACACGGTGTGCGCCGTGGTCAAGCAGGGTTCTGAAACCAGGAATTGTCAGTTTTCGTGGTGGTGTGATGGACGCTCGGATCAGGTCCAGGAAGAAACCCAATACGCAATTGCCAAGGAAATCGCGCGCAAAGCGCTCAACAAGCAACTCAACGACCGAACCCACGGCGCGATGTATTTCCACGACCGGAATGTGAAACCCGCTTGGGCCAGGAAATACATCAGGACCACCGAGACTTAGATGTTTCTTTTTTATAAGCCGCGTGGTGAGTCGGCGAAGTAGGGACGTTCGTATGAGCGAGGTCCACGCCATTCCGCCCCAGTCGCTGAGGCGCTTCTTGCGAGTCTTTTAATAGCGAATACATCCGCTGATAGGGCGATCACACACTATAGATGATGTGGCGTGCGAAACAGGCCGGAACTGTCTGGGCTCAACGTCCATATTCAACGTAGGGGCCCAAGTAGAAATTTTGCGTATCCCAGTTGATTCGATAAATCACTTCTTTCCCTGGCTTGATGTTGGCCGCGACAGTTTTGATCGCGACACCAGCACATAATCCAGACTCGGCGAGCCCGGTGCCGAGGTTCACTTCACCGGCAGGCAAAACGAAAGATGCCTTCTGACCGGGACCTATCTTGGCTGCGCGCTGACCATCAATGTAGAACACGACGTCACATCCCGAACCGACAAACCCGTCATCACGGAGAATGGTCAGGCGTCCCGGATCTTTCGTACCCTGGCTTTTGAACGCGTACATCGCATTGGCCGGCACTGGCCGCGCTTCAGAAACCCGCATAGGTGATATTGCGCAACCGCCCAAGGCCAGCAAGAGCACTCCCGTTGCGATAATCCTGCGCATAATTTTTCCCTCCTGAAAAAGGGCGAATGTTTCAGAGCGTCATACTGCTTTGCTTCATAAAGCCATTCGTCAAAAACACCATCGCCAAGTACTACCAAGAGTGTCTGCTTTTGGCTGATGGCTACCTGTTGCGATGGGCAAAGCCGGGTATCGGTGCCGACGCTTTCACAGAGATTGGAGGCTGGTTTTGATGGTCGTGACCACACGGTTACGGCCTTCGTGTTTAGCGTGATACAGGCGTTGATCGGCTGTACGCAGAATGGCCTCGATGGTGTCGCCGTCGCGGCCGGATTGCGATACGCCGATGCTCACTGTGACCACGGTTAACCGCTGCAAGCCATGAAAAGAATTATTTGCAACGGTGCTTCGCAGACGCTCAGCGATTACGTGCGCGCCTTCAAGTGAAGTCTGAGGTAGCAGAATCATGAATTCTTCCCCGCCCACCCGGGCTACGCCGTCATACGGCCGGATCGAGTCGAGGCATTTCTCCACGAAATCCTTCAGGATGTCATCGCCAACCTGATGCCCGAAGCGATCGTTGATGGACTTGAAATTATCCAGATCGAGTGCCAACACGGAGAACGGCTCACCGCCGCGCCTGGTCCGGCCCATTTCGACTTCGACCCGCTCCATGAACCGACGCCGATTATCAGCGCCAGTCAGTGGATCGGTCGCCGCAAGGTGCCCGAGTTCTTGATTGGTCCGCTGGAGCTCCTGCAGGGCGCTCTCGGTATACGCCATCGCTTCGGCAAGACGCACCATCAACTCCTCTTGGCTGTAAATCTTCGAGAACGACCGCGTGGTGAGGAACGCTTGCACGACTCCATAGCTCAACATGAAGAATCCACCGGCGAAGATCGCATGAGCGAGCCACCACATGTGGTTCCAAGGACGTGCAAGGATGAAGGCAAGCGATGACAGCGCGAACGCGGTGACCGAGATGACAAAAATCATCATCAGCGGCGAACGGATACGGCGCAGCAGGAGTATTGCGACGGTCAATGTGGAAAGAATGAGGGCACCACCTTCCATCGAGAGGCGCACCGCGAGATTGCCGGCGATCGGTGAATTCGCGACGTACGCCACTGCCACATCAACCAGCAGGAACAGTCCTATCCAGGTCAACCACGGGCGGGCCTTCATTCGTTGGTCCGCGGCATCAGGTGGGCGGTGGTACGACAGCATTCCGACTAACAGCAGAATCGACATGACCAGTCGAGAGGCCGGTCCATAAAGCAGGAAGAGCCAGATATTGTGGTGCGCAAGCCCGGTGAACGCACCATGCAACGCGTAGATCAGTACAAAACCGAGAAAACCAAGCGTCATCCATCGCAGCAGCGGATCTCCCGATGACTGATAGCAGCGCCACGTGACGTAAGTAACAAACAAGCCCGCCATGGTGGCTGCCGTGATCGCAAATATATGGAACAGGTGATTCTCGAATATAAGGGAGGGGTCTTGAAAGACGTATAAGTAGCCAATCAGATAGGCCGGAACAAACGCGAATCCTGCGAGCAGCAAGTAGGCATAAACCTTGACCATGAGGCGGACGGCTTCAGGTGGCTCGCCGGTGGCGATGAGATTGCTCATGGTTCCCTCCAGGTTGAAATCTATTTAGCCAACACCGGTCCGGTGTTGGCTCCAAAGCCGCCTGCATGCCAACGGTCACTTGCCTCATTACGCAGATAGGGGATGGACCGATCTATGGCAGTTCAATATTAGACTCCTTCCCGATTTCTGCTGCACAAGCAGGTATAAATGTTCACGCGAACGCGTTTAACCAATAAGGAATGTCTCATTGTTCTCATCGGCGATTTTCGGTCAGTCGTGAGAGGCAGAAATTGGCCGTTATCCCCCGGTGTCAGGATAGTTGTCGCCTCTCCGGTTTTTCCGAAAAAAAGCATATCGGGGGCGGAAAGAGACTAGTCGTGCCGTACTATTCACCCGAACGTAAAGCCGCATTACTCAAGATGCTGCTTCCCCACTGAACCTGTCGATGGCCGAGGTTTCCCGGCTCGAAGGGGTTAGCGAAATGTCTTTGTCCAACTGGCGCAAACAGCTCAGTTCTGAAGGAAATGCAGTGTCCGAAAACAAGCCGTTGACCGAGAACTGGTCAGCCGAAACCAGGTTTGCTGTCGTGCTTGAAGCCGCCGGTTTGTCCGAGATCGACCTGGGTGAGTACTGCCGCCGAAAAGGCCTTTACCCCGAGCAAATCACCGCCTGGCGACAAGCCTTCATCTCCGGCCAGAAATCGGAAAAGGCCCAGCAAAAAGAAGATCGGGAGCAGTCTCGCAAAGATAAGAAACGCATCCAGGAACTTGAGCGCGAACTGCGCCGCAAAGACAAGGCGCTCGCTGAAACAGCTGCGTTGTTGGTGCTGCGAAAAAAGCTCAACGACTACTGGGGGACCGACAACAAGGACAACTGACGTCTTTGCCGGAACGGCAGTTACTCGTGGCGTGGTTGACCGAGGCCGTCGCAGCAGGGACCAGAAAGATCAAGGCCTGCCAGGAGGCTGGTCTGTCACTCAGAACCTTGCAACGCTGGACCGAGGCTGTAAAGGCGGTTCATAAAACATGAAAGATGTAGTCGGCGGGCTCGTTGGCAGCCAGAGACACCGCCGACGCGGTCAATAGCTCGCGCAGCGATGAATCATCGACCCGCACCTGCCACTCGCAGCCTGGATATTCCTCGAGAGTACTTTTGACGCTGTGTATCGCTTCGAGCAGTTTTTCCCGTGGTGGAAAGTAAACGGCCAGCGCGTTGTCTTTCCAACTCGCCACATTCAGGCCCAGTTGCGCGCAGATCGCGATTTTTCTTGATGCATCGGCTCTGTCTGCATGTCGAGATTGGTTCACGAGTGCTTCCAGAGCTGGATCGGCACGTCCATCTGTGCAGAGAATGTCGTTGCTCTCCCACGCCTGTGGCGGACACGCTTTGTTGTCTTGACGTAACGCGATGAATGGGTTGATTTCCATCGGGTAAATGCGGCAAACCAGTGGGCGTTCTTCGTAGATGCCGCAAAGATTGTCCTCTCTGAGATTAGGGCATTGTTCGAGGGCTCTGCCAGCAAACACGGCGATGACCTGTATCTGGGTCTGACCACAATGCACACTTACTGATCGGCCTCTGGCGTGGGCAAACTCCTCTGATGAACGAGGCCAACTCGATTCATCGAAGGCTTCGAGAATCACCGCGATGTCATGCCCGCGGATCAACCATTGTTGCGCTTCAGCCAACGTCAGCGGTATCAGTCTGCCCTTGCAGCAGACACCGCAGCCTACGCAGGAGAATCGGACGGTGTCGCTTTGCATATTATTCACCTGTACGTAACGACAACCTGACGGAAGTTGGGTGTTGTATTTGCATGATTTGGATCGCGCTAAGGATGAATTGGCTGGCGATAAACCGGGTGCTGGATTCGCTTGTTTAGTTGCTCATTGCGGGCGCAATGCGCAGATAGACTCGGCACTCGCCCATATGAGGGAGCCGCCCTGGATTGTTAACTTGTACAAGGGCTTTGCTCTTGGAATGACGACAAACTTCACGCTGGATGCGTGCCATCGGGGTGCCGATAACTACTCGCATACTCCTGCTCGAGAGTTTCTTCATTCCTGAATGGATCACCGGATGCCCAGACGGCGATCCAGTGAAAGTGCTCCTGCACCGCGCGCGATGATGATCAGCAGCAAGCCCGCCCAGGACAGGTGCGTCGGCCAGGCATCGGGGTAAACGAAAACCTCGATGACAAAGGTCATACCCAGCAATGCCAAGGCGGATAAACGGGTGAACAGACCGAGCACCAGCAGCAGTGGAAACAGGTGCTCGCTGTAGGTCGAAAGGTGTGCCGCCAGTTCTGGAGAGATTAGAGGCAAGGCGTATTCCGTACGGAACAGTTCGTAGGTACTCGGCGTAATCGTCAGAACGTCAATGACTTTGGTGCGCCCGGACATGAAAAAAATGGCGGCGATGGCGATGCGCGCCACCAACACCAGAAACGAATCGCTGATCAGATTGCCCAATCGGGTTGCAGCGCGATTCCAGAGGCCACGCAGGGAATTGTCGGCGGCAGGTGAGCGGGTGTGGATGGTATCCATGCTGTGCTCCGTTGATGGCTTCAGTAGCGGGTTGTCAGGAGTTCCGCCGTTGCGAACGCATCAGCACTCACCAGGCGAATAATCAGGTTTTCCAAGTTCAGGCCAGGCTCCGCATCACTGGCCAAGTCGGCGGCGACATCGAGAGTCAGGTGTGCCGCGCAGGCGTCGAGAAAGGCACAGTCGGCGGCACTGGCAGTCTGCCAATGCACGCGGCCGGCCTTGCGTGTCAGTAGTACACCTTCACCTTGCCATTCGAGTTTTTCAGGCATTTCCCGTTGTTCACGATTGACGCGCCAGATCGTGTAGGCGGGACAGTCCGGCAACCAAATCCAACGGGCGGTATCCCGTGGCGTCAGCCGCAGGTTGCCCAGTTCCGTTGCGGGAAACTGCGCCAAGTCGATCAGCTCAAGGCCAGGCTCATCAGCGGCGCAATGGACCTGTGTCCAGAGCAGGTCCAGACGGGCGACGTCGCCCAGATACGGCATGTCTTGCGCGTGCTCGAATTTGTCGAGAAAGTCGGGGAAGCCCGCTCCGTAATTCAGTAAACGGGCATCTGTTGGCGGTGAAAGCCGGGCATGTATGGCGGCGGCGCTTTTAAGCCAGTCAGTTCCCACCAGGCGCTCTACGGTAGGGAAGTTGGCTAGCAACGCATCCGTCGTGCCTTTGAGTACGGTATTGCGATAGACCGCAAAGCCCGGTTGTTGGGTCAGCGTTTCCATCATGGATGATTCAGTGCCGTATAACGCATCGACGAATGCATCCTGAAAACCTGCAAGAGATGGCTTCATATCGCCACCTTCAATCGCTGGTTTTGCCCAAGGTTCAATAACGTCTGCGCTCGGTAGCGCTCGGCCAGCAAAACTTCGAAGCCGGGGATATTGTCATCCCGTTCGATCAGTGTTGGACGCGGGCCGATCCGTTCGATCAAGCGCTGAAACAATGTCCAAACGTTTTCTGCGACAGGGGCGTCGTGGCTATCAATCAGCAACGTTGAATGGCCAGGGTCTTTGGTGAATCCGGCCAGATGAATCTCCATGATCGCCTCGGCGGGAAAGGCGTCCAGGTAAGTAGCTGCATCGAAGCCGAGGTTGTGGGCGCTGATGTGTACGTTATTGACGTCCAGTAACAAGCCACAGCCCGTGGTCCTGCTCAACTCGGTGAGGAAATCGAGTTCGCTGTAGTCATGCCCATCAAGGTGCAAGTAATGGGTCGGGTTTTCGATGGCAATCCGGCGTCCAAGGGCATCCTGGGTGCGCTGGATATTGCCTGCGATGCGCTGCAAGGCTTCGCCTGTACGGGGAAATGGCAGCAGGTCGGGATGATACTGGTCGCGCCAGGCTGACCAGGCCAGGTGCTCGGAAATCAATGCCGGTTGAACGCGATCAGCGAGCAGCTTCAGGCGTTTCAAGTGCTCCGGGTCCGGCGGGCAATCGGCCGCCAGCGAGAGTGATACACCGTGCAACGACAATGGGTGCCGGTCACCAATGGCCTCCAGCCACGCCAAACGGGGGCCACCACCGACCATGTAATTTTCCGGATGAACTTCGAACCAGAGACCTTCGACCGTGCAGTCGTGGGCCTCTTGATAATGGTTCGGTTTGAGGCCGAGTCCGGCCCCGATCTGGAATGGTTTGTTCATGATTGGCGTGTGCCCCGTGGTGTTGACGTTACATAGGTGTGAGGCTGCCGGTGCCTTTTGGCGTCTTGATGGTAGTGCAAGTACCGACTGGAACGTTTTTCCAGGCGTTCGGCTGGTAATCCATTTTGGCGGTGCCTGCGCAGGTGGTGCCGGCGCCGGCCTTGCAGTCGTTTTTGCCGGCCATGGCGACGCCGTAACATTTTTCCATGGCGCCTGCGGCGGCCGGGGTCTCTGCAGCGATGGCACCGGCAGCGAAGGAGGAAAAGGCAACGGCGAGGGCGGCGAGTTTCAGATTGTTCATGACTGTTTCTCCGGTTTCATGAGGATGGACCGTCGCATCAATTCGGGAGTGCGCTGTGCTTCAGATCCGAAAGGTAGTTCGCTGGGTTTTCCAATCCGGTTACAGCCATCGCGAAATATTTTTTTTAGTACCGCAGAATGAATCCCCTGGTTGCCTTATGTCCTTGGCCGCAAGCATCATCCGTTGCCCGTTAGGGGGCTGGCGTTATGTAGGTACATAATATTTTTGCCTCCGTGTAACCAGAGTGAGCGATGGAACGAACTACACATAACGATGCACTGCGCAGTCGGGAGATCCATCTTCAGGCCTTGTTCCTCGCGGGTTTGGGTGGAGACGAGCGGGCTTATCGCACCTTCCTCTCGGAACTGAGTGGTCATATACGCGGCTTTGTGCGAACTCGGCTTCAACGCCAACCGGGTGAAGTCGAGGATTTGCTGCAAGAGGTTTTGCTGGCCGTTCATAACGGTCGACAAACGTACCGGGCGGACCAGCCGTTGACGGCATGGGTGTTTGCCATCACCCGCTACAAACTCACGGATTTTTTTCGCGGCAGGTCGCGCCATGAGGTACTCAACGACTCCCTCGACGATGTGACGGAGCTGTTTGCCGAGCCCTATCTGGAACCGGCGCAGGCCAGTCGCGACTTGGGCAAGTTACTTGAGCAACTACCTGAGCGGCAGCGTCTACCCATCCAGCATGTGAAGCTTGAAGGATTGTCGGTAACCGAAACCGCGCAAATGACCGGACTTTCGGAGTCGGCCGTGAAGATAGGCATCCATCGCGGGCTTAAAGCGCTGGCCGAGAGGATTAGAGGTACACGATGAAAACTGCTGATTTTATTTCCATGCTCGCGTCCGGGGTAACGCCGGTTGACCCGAATGCACTCGCCAAGCGTTTCGGCGTCGCGGTGCTGGTCGGTCTGATTGCAGCCTTCTTGCTGGTGTTGATCATATTTGGTGCTCGTCCAGATCTGGCCGAAGTGGTGGCAACCCCGATTTTCTGGGCGAAGATTGCCTTTCCCCTGTCCCTGATGCTCGGTGCGTTGAGCTTGGTCGTGCGCCTGGCGAGACCTGGCGTCACTCCGGGGGTCGGACAAATCCTGGTCATTGCAGTGCTCGCACTGGTGTGGACCGGAGCCCTCTACGTCCTGATGACCGCAACCCCGGACGTGCGTGTTTCGATGATTCTTGGTAAAACCTGGCGGGTGTGCACACTGAACATCAGCTTGCTTTCGATACCGGGGTTCATTTCAGTTTTTTGGGCTTTGCGCGGGTTGGCGCCCACTCGCCTGAGACTGGCCGGCGCCTGCGGCGGGCTGCTCGCAGGGGCGATAGCTACCATTGCCTACTGCCTGCATTGCCCTGAAATGGAAGTGCCGTTCTGGGGCATCTGGTACTTGCTTGGTATGTTGATACCGACCGTTATCGGTGCGCTGCTCGGACCGCGCTGGCTTCAATGGTAGTGTGGTTAAAAATCGCTAGTTATCCAGCCACTCCACCACTGACTATCGTCGCAAGTGGGTGAACAGTACAGCTACCCTGACCAAATCCAATGCAAATGACTGGTCAGGTTGAATGCAAACAGGTGGTCAGTACCTGTGCAAATGGGTGGTTGTTGGCGCCGACGCCGAATTGATCCAGTTGCCGAGATGTCCCACAGCCCCCCAGTTAATTATGTGGGGCGCACAACATCAAAGGTGAATCGGAGCCGCGGTCCGAAAAAGAAACCGCGGCGACCGATCAATCAGGCGGCGGGGAGCAGGCCTTTCTGTTTGGCGACATGAGTCGCCAGTGCGTCCATCAAGTCCGGGGACAGGCAGTCATAGGGTTCCAGGCCGATCGAGCGCAGGCGCTCGCGGATAGCCTTCATTTGCGCTGGCGGTGTGCCGGTTTCGATGATGGAGGACACGAACGCCGCGAATCCCGGCGCAGCCCATCCGCTCTGTGGCGAAAGCTCGGTGTGGACGAAGTCCAGGCCATAAAACGCATGGTCCTTGTTCTCGATGCGCCCAAAGAGATGGGCTTTACATTGCTTGCAGGCGTGGCGCCGGATGGTGGTGGTTTCGTCGACGATCGCCAGTTTTTCGCCGTGGGCAATGACGCTGACCTTATCTCGAGGCACCACGGCGGTGACGGCGAATGTCGCGTTTTGTGGTTTCCAGCATTTGCTGCAGCCGCACGCGTGGTTATGCAGAGTTTGTGCGTCGATCTTGACCTCAACCTTGTCGGTCGCACACAGGCATTGCAGGGTGCCACCTGCGAAATTCGCGGCGGCGGGTTGGATACCATTGTCCAGTGCAGGGTGAAGTTGCAAGGTGCTCATGCTGGCGTCTCCGTTTCAGGGGGCAGACAAAAGTGCCTGGGCCGTGTCGCAGACCGGTAGTTCATCGGAACTCGATGACGGCGCGGATCGATTTGCCTTCATGCATCAGATCGAACCGCGGCGGATTGCGAAAAGGACACAGTGTATAAACGAGTGACCTCCCTCGGTGCGACCGGTCGGTTACCCAGATCAAGAATAGTCTGCTATGACGCCTCGAGCGCGGCTGGGGGCCAGCGCACGGGCGAGTGTGCCGAATTCAACGCTGGCGTGAACCAGGCGCGGTATCCCACTTGACGCATCAATGGTCCGCAGCGGATCGTTTGTAGGGCCGGATATGAGAAGGCAATGCGACACGGTTTGTGCACACATTACGGAGTCATTAGCAGCGTGTTCATGGTCTGCTCTTGGCCGACTCTGTTGAAAAAGTCGGTTTGCCCAAACCACTCGAATTGATGGATGAAAACACCTCTATTGCACGCTGCTACGTGAAATCAGAGCCCGGAAGCCTTTGCTGAAAGCAAGGATTTCAATCTCAGGCGCGTACTTTTCTGCCGTGGAAAGCAATCCAGACTTTTTCAACAGAATCGGCCGATAGCCGACTTACCCGTACATGTATAAAAGGCCATCGATCAGTTCCAGTTCCTGTTGAGTGAATTGCACGTTGTTAAATCGCCTAATGTCTTCGAGCACGCTTCTGATGGGAGCTTGCCGCGATGGATCCTGAACGATTTCGATCAGGCGTTCGTAATCGGGATCTCTTCCCTTGAGGTATTTTTCGATTAGTTCTTTGAGCGATAAACGAGTCTGCTGGTCTGTTAGCACTTTTTATTTCTCCGGCAAAATAGTGACTTCATCCACCGTAATGACAGAGGGATTGCCCGGTTTTGGGATGAGTCGTTGCGAGCCACCCGTTCTGCATTCAGGGTGCGCTTTGGTGTTTGCGATCACTCACTATAGGTGATGTGGCGTGCGAAACAGGCCGGAACTGTCTGGGCTCAACGTCCATATTCAACGTAGGGGCCCAAGTAGAAATTTTGCGTATCCCAGTTGATTCGATAAATCACTTCTTTCCCTGGCTTGATGTTGGCCGCGACAGTTTTGATCGCGACACCAGCACATAATCCAGACTCGGCGAGCCCGGTGCCGAGGTTCACTTTACCGGCAGGCAAAACGAAAGATGCCTTCTGACCGGGACCTATCTTGGCTGCGCGCTGACCATCAATGTAGAACACGACGTCACATCCCGAACCGACAAACCCGTCATCACGGAGAATGGTCAGGCGTCCCGGATCTTTCGTACCCTGGCTTTTGAACGCGTACATCGCATTGGCCGGCACTGGCCGCGCTTCAGAAACCCGCATAGGTGATATTGCGCAACCGCCCAAGGCCAGCAAGAGCGCCCCCGTTGCGATAATCCTGCGCATAATTTTTCCCTCCTCAAAAAGGGCGAATGTTTCAGAGCGTCATACTGCTTTGCTTCATAAAGCCATTCGCCAAAAACACCATCGCCAAGTACTACTAAGAGTGTCTGCTTTTGGCCGTGAGTTGACGCCCACCAACCCCGCTCATTCGCGCGTAGATTCCGGTTCTTCCAAGTGATCGATGTGCTTGAAGCGCTCGACCAGGAAATCGATCAGGCTGCGTACTCGCGCCGACAGGTGGAACTGTTGCGGATACACGGCGTAGACATCGGCGCGGGTTGGGGTCTGGTCCTCCAGGACCAGTCATGAAAAGAATATTCGGCAAACTTTACGTACAAGTGTTCATCGCCGTGATCCTCGGTGCCATCGTCGGGGTATTCGTGCCCGAAACCGGAACAGCGCTCAAACCCTTGGGCGACGCGTTCATCAAACTGATCAAAATGCACCTTGCCCTGGTGATCTTCCTGACGGTGGTCACGGGCATTGCACGTATGGAGAACATGAAAGAGCTGGGTCGCGTCGGCTTTCGTGCGCTGATCTATTTCGAAGTGGTGTCCAGCCTGGCCACCTTTGGTTCGCTGCTCTCACTTGGCAAGCTGATGGCTTGTGTCTAACTGATCTGTGCTGTGTTCGTGATTTTTATACTGGGCCCGATCTGCCGCTACAGCGGATTCAGCCTGTGGAAGCTTCTGAAATTCATCAAGGAAGAACTGTTCACTGTCCTCGGCACCAGCTCTTCGGAATCGGTACTGCCGCAGATGATTTCCAAGATGGAAAAGGCTGGTGTTTCCAAACCCGTCGCCGGCCTGATCATCCCCTCGGGCCTGACGTTCAACCCGGATGGCCAGGCGATCTACTACACCATCGCCGCGATCTTCATCGCGCAGGCCACGAACACACCGCTGACCCTGACGGACCAGCTGATCGTCCTGGCCGTGCTGATGTTTACCTCCAAGGGATCTGCCGCTGTCACTGGCTCGGGATTCATCATTCTGGCGGCGACGTTATCGTCCCTTGGCACCTGGACACCGTGAAGATGCACAAGGCGTTGAATGGTGAGGTCGAAGGGGAGAAACCCGCGACGGCTCAGGCAGAGGTTATCTCTGCTCATTCAGCGCCTGGTTAACGGAGTGTGCTCAAAGTTTGTAGCCGATCTGCCGCAACAGGTTCTTGCGCCACAGGATGTCTTCTTCGCCTTCAATGTCACGGGCAAAGAAGCCATCCACCACGCCCAGAATCGCTCGCCCTTGGTCCGTCTCAGCGAGGATCACTTCAGTCGGATTGGCCGTTGCACAAAAAATACGGCACACCTCTGGGACCATTTTCACGGTATTCAACACGTTCAGCGGATAGAAGCCATCGTCGAGGAAAATGATGAAGCTATGGCCTGCGCCGATGGCTTGCGCATTTTTCTGGGCCAGCTCGATCATGGCGGCATCGGTGCCAGACCAGCGCACCAGGCATTTGCCGGAGGCTTCGCAAAAGGCCACGCCAAAGCGGATTCCTGGCACGGCATTGACCAACGCTTCGTGGATGTCCTCGACGGACTTGATGAAGTGCGTCTGACCCAAAATGAAGTTCGTCGCTTCCGGTTTATCGATTTTCAGCGTGATGAGTTGCATCTCGAACGCCTCCTTTCACGATGTCGTTACTCTTCAGCCTAGCGTGAAAACGAGCCGGGCGTTGCGCATCGCGGGGCATGGGCGACGGCTCCGGCCTGCGCGCCAGCGTGCTTCGTGGTCAACTCCACGGCCTGGCTGAACCCTGCGTAACAGGCACAGATCATGGCCGACACCGGTTGCCCCATCGGCCCGATTTCCGGTGGTTGCTTTACCGCGATCATCAGCCCGGACGGCGTAGTGCTAGGCTCGCTGACCGAAGGCGAAGGCGAGGTGATCGTCGACCTCGACATGGGCCTGATCGACAAGCACAAACGCATGATGGATTCGCGCGGTCACTACAGCCGCCTGGAACTGCTGAGCTTGCTGATCGACCATATACCGACGAGCCATGTGCATGAACGCAGTGCACATCCGAAGCTGGCGGTGACCGATACCGTGGAAGAAATCAGTCGTTAAACGGCAGACACAAAAAGGGACTTTGGAAGTCCCCTTTTGCTCGTATGGCCTTACAGTTCCATACCCAAAAAGATCAACGTATTGCCATGAGCCTCAGCCGCTGCGCGCTGGTTGTAGCTGTCGCGATGCGAGCAGTTGAAGCCATGTTCGGCCTCCGGGTACACGACAATTTCGACGTTATCGTTAGTATCGAAACGTTCGGCGATTTTCTCCACGGCTTCCAGTGGGATGTGGCTGTCCTGTTCACCGAAGTGCATTAGCAGCGGCACTTCGATTTCATCGGCCCGGTCCAGTTGGTTCTGAATCCCGCCGCCGTAATAGGCGATTGCCACGTCCACCAGCCCATTGGCGGCGGTGTGATACGAGAGCAAACCACCGAAGCAGTAACCAATCGAGGCGATCCCGCCGTCCAGGCCCGGCTGGGCTTTCAAGGCGTCGATGGCCAGTTCGATGTCGGTCTGTGCCTTGCCGATGTCAGTGGCGTTCATCAACTCGACGGCGCGTTTCCAGCCGGCCTCGTCGTAGGTCAGTTCTATACGCTCGCCGCTGCGCCAGAACAGGTCTGGTGCAATCACCAGGTAACCGTCGGCAGCGTATTGTTCGGCGACCGAACGGATGTGTTCATTCACGCCGAAGATTTCCTGGATCAACACGATCCCCGGGCCTTTGCGGGTGTGCGGAATCGCCAGGTAAGCGCCGAATTTACCGTCGGCGCTGTCGATCTCGATCCATTGGGTGGTCACGCTCATGGTGGCTCCTGTCTACACAAGTGAGTGGGGTGAAGCTTATTTCGGCTGCGCAGCCTTGAAGCTTGGCAGAGACTGCATACGTTTCCACCATCCGTCGAAACCGTCCACCGAAAACATCTGCGGCGCATCCGGGGTCATGGCGATGTAGGCGCAGCCCGGCGCCAGGTAAAAGTCGCCGATGCTGGGTTCTTGACCTGCGATGAACGGATCGGTGCCTTTTATTTTCATCAGTTCGCGCAGCACCCGTTTCGAGTTCTCGATGCCTTTGCGGCGCGAATCTGCACAAGGTTGCCGTAGCCATAGGAATCGTAAATGCCCTGGGCCATGTGGGTGCGAGCACGGTCGTGGGCGTTGTCAGGGGGGATGGATGGGCCTGGCAGCACTTCGTCCAGATAGGCCATGATCGCGCCGGTTTCGATCACCCGGAACCCGTCATGGTCAATGACGGGCACCTTGCCGGAAGGGTGACGCACCAAATGCTCTGGCAGGTGCGGCTCACCTTTGATCACGTTGACATGCATCTGGTCGAAGTCCGCGTTTTTTTCCACCAGCAGCATCTTCACCGTGCGCACATAAGTACTGCCGTCAAAACCATAGAGGGTGAGACTCATGACGATTGCTCCACTATTGAACCGAGGGACGTTATCGAGTCCCTGGCGCTTCAGCGGTTATCGCGACGCCAGAAGACTCGAGCCAGCAGCGCATCGAGGCTGAACTTGCCGGCACCCGAGAGCAACAGCGGCATAAAGGCCGCGAGGTAGATCAGCGGCAGTTTGAAGTTGCCATGACCTTTGTTGCTGATGGCGTAACCCTGTGCAAGCTCACTCAATGTAGACCAATCGGCCAGCCAGTGAACGGCGGCGGTCGCGACGACCGTGACCACAATCAAAATGATTGCTGAGATCCGCGTTCCCAGGCCGACCAGTATGGCCAGGGCGCAGATCAGTTCGACCCACATCGACAGGTGATCTCCATTCAGTCAGGGAAGTGGGGCAACGCGATGCCCCGCGCAAAGGGTTACTCGCCGGCGCCGCACTTGCCTTCGCCACATTTACCTTCCGCCGGCTTTTCTGCCGTGTCGGCCTGGACCTGGCTGTAGCCGTGGGCCAGTTGCTTCATGCTGAATGCTTCCGACTCGGAGGCTGAAGCCGCGCTGGACAGGGCCAGGCCGCCAGCGATGATCAGGCCGAGGGTCAAGGAAGAAGTCGAGAGCTTGAACATGGTGATACTCCGTAGCATTGAGTGAGTTGAGCGCAGGCCCAGTTCATCAAGCAGGTGTATCTGCGATGTGTCTTTGGCGTGGGGTTTTAGGGGTGGGGTGTGTCGGGGGCGGGGCTGTACACGCTCAGATACACAGCCAACACAAAACCAATGTTGGAGCAGTGGTGTATTTGAGATTGGGTTCATGCAGTGCCACGGTTTCTACAAAACTGTGATTCGCTACCGACCAGTGGCGTCTAGCGTCTGTGTCCCCGCAATCCCATGGGGCGTGACTTCGGAACCCGGCATGCAAGCGCTGTTGAACGAGATCCTTGACGCAGTACGTCCCCTGATTGGCCAGGGCAAGGTGGCTGACTACATTCCCGCCCTCGGCACGGTGCCGGCCGATCAGCTGGGAATCGCGGTGTACGGCAATGACGGCGAACTGTATTGCGCCGGCGACGCCCATACGCTGTTCTCGGTGCAGAGTATTTCCAAGGTGTTCAGCCTGGTGCAGGCCATCGGACACTCCGGCGAAGCCATTTGGGAACGCCTGGGTCACGAGCCTTCCGGCCAACCGTTCAATTCGCTGGTGCAACTGGAATTCGAGCGCGGGCGCCCGCGCAATCCCTTCATCAACGCCGGTGCGCTGGTGATCTGCGACATCAACCAGTCACGCTTTGCCGCGCCGGCACTGTCGATGCGCGATTTTGTCCGTCGGCTGTCCGGCAACCCGCAAGTCATGGTGGACGGCAAGGTCGCCGAGTCCGAATACCAGCACCGCGCACGCAACGCTGCGATGGCTTATCTGATGCAGTCTTTCGGCAATTTCCACAACGACGTCGAAGCGGTGCTGCGCAGTTACTTCAGCCATTGCGCGCTGCGCATGAGCTGCGTGGATCTGGCGCGGGCGTTCTGTTTTCTGGCCAATGACGGTTTCTGCAAGCACAGCGGCGAACAGATTCTAACCGCCCGCCAGACCCAGCAAGTCAACTCGATCATGGCCACCAGCGGCCTCTACGATGAAGCCGGCAACTTTGCCTATCGCGTCGGTTTGCCCGGCAAGAGCGGCGTGGGCGGGGGGATTGTCGCGGTGGTGCCGGGGCAATTCACGGTGTGCGTCTGGTCTCCGGAGTTGAACACCGCCGGCAACTCCCTCGCGGGCATGGCCGCGCTGGAGTTGCTGAGTCAGCGGATTGGCTGGTCGGTGTTCTAGGAGCCGGGTCAGAGCGGCAACGCCTCGACTCGGCTGCGCATACACGCCTGCGTTTCATTGTCCAGCACTGTGGTGAGGTCCGGCGTCCCTCCATAGCAGAACGTCTGATACGCCGCACTGAGCCTCATGGCGTAGTTGTTGATCGCGTATTGAGGCCGTTGTAGCGGCGTGCAAAGTTGGCCCAGTCCATGGCCCGTAATGCCGCGACTGCCCCGCCCTCGATCAACGTGCCAATGGTGCACAGGCGTGCGGTTAATGACGCTCCAGGGATTTTCCTATACATTTTCCGGCCGCCCACTGCATGGTGAAACCGCTTCATGTCTCTTGCGCTCGAACGTCTAGTCGCTGGCACGCCTATCCCTTTCGCAGGGAATCGTGTCTCTGTGGTCAGCCCCGAATTGGCCGCGCGCTTTCAGCCCGGGGACCATTTGCTGGTGGAGCAGGTCAGTGGCGAATTGTTGCTGATTCCGGTGGCTGACCAGCAAGCGGCGGCCATCGCAATCGAGCGTGCCGAAGCGGCCTTCAGCGCAATGTCCGCGATCTCCGATCAAGCCATCAGCGAGTTCTTTGATCGCTTCGCCCAACGCCTGGAAAACCCTGACTGCTGGGCCTTGATCGAGGCCGCCAACCTGGCCGACATCGAGCGGGCCAAGGCCCGCGGACGCTCCACCACGCGGCTTCTGGCGGATGATCGCATGCGCCGTGACATGATCGCCGGCCTCAGGGCCTGGCGCGATGCGTCGGCCACCCGCGGCAAAGTGGTCAGTTGCATCGAGCATGACGGTTGGAAAGTCGAGCAAGTGGTCTCGCCGCTGGGCATCGTCGCGTTCGTCTTCGAAGGTCGACCGAACGTCTTCGCCGACGCCGCCGGTGTGTTGCGCACGGGTAACACAGCGGTGCTGCGCATTGGCAGCGATGCGTTGGGCACGGCGCAAGCCATCGTCACCCACGCACTGAATCCGGCACTGAGCGACGCCGGGTTGCCGACCGGCGCGGTATCGCTGGTGGAAAGCGTCAATCACGCCGCCGGTTGGGCGATGTTCGCCGACCGGCGCCTGTCGCTGGCGGTGGCCCGTGGTTCGGGTCGCGCCGTCAGTCAATTGGGTAGCATCGCCCAACAGGCCGGTACCGCCGTCAGCCTGCACGGCACCGGTGGTGCCTGGCTGATCGCCGACAAGGACGCCGATGCCAAACGCTTTGCCGCTGTAGTGCGCAACTCGCTGGATCGCAAAGTCTGCAACACGATGAACGTCTGCCTGATTCACCGTGACCGTGTCGCGCAATTGCTGCCGCTGTTCCTCGACGCACTGAAACAGGCCGGCACCGCACGGGGGCAGGCCTGCAAATTGCACATCGTCGAAGGCAGCGAGCAGTACTTGCCGACCGATTGGCAGACCGCCAGCGTTGAGGTGTACCGCGCCGAAGGCTATCAAACCGAAGCGTTCGCCGAACCGCTGCCCGAGGATCAGTTGGGCCGCGAGTGGGAATGGGAAGAAACCCCGGAAGTCAGCCTGAAGATTGTTGATGACCTGGACAGCGCCATCGCGTTGTTCAATCGCCATAGCCCGCAGTTCACCGTGTCATTGATCAGTGAAGATGCCGAGGCTCAGGAACGCTTCTACAACGCGGTCAACGCACCCTTTGTCGGTAACGGGATTACCCGCTGGGTCGACGGACAGTACGCGCTGAACAAGCCGGAACTGGGTCTTTCGAACTGGGAGAGCGGTCGCCTGTTTGCTCGCAGCGCGATTCTCTCGGGAGATGGGGTGTTCACGATCCGCAGTCGCATGACCCAGACGGATCTGTCGGTCAAACGCTGATCCAGCAACACTACCCCAGTCAACGGCCGCACTATACTTAATGTGCGTCCGTATGGGCGTGGCGAGCACTCCAAAACGAATCAGATGTCCATAACGCTCGCCTGAGAGTCAAGGCTGCACAGCCAATGGACGGGCCGTGCATCTGATGACGGAGAGAGGGTTACACCATGAAACTTCATTCCTTTCAACAATACTCTCATGATCTGGAAAGGGGCGTTCACGACACGTGGATTACCGCGAGGGTGAAGTCAGCCCTGGCAATGGCTGAACCAAGCCTTGGCCTGCAAATCCATGTCAAAACCCACGGGGGCACGGTGGCATTGAGCGGTCGTGTCAACACCCACAAACAGTGTGAGCAGGCTGTTGCTCTGACCCGTTCGGTTCAGGGCGTCGTCGACATCGATGCCAAAGACTTGCTGACTCACGTGTTCACGCCCGGCAGTATTCCACAACCCCCGAACGCCGAAGAGAGCGCTGAAATTCGGCCACAATCTTCAGCAAAGATGGACGATAAATAACCCGGTCGATCGTGTCAGTGCAGCGCGCCCGAGAGCCGGGAGCGCTGCGTCGATCGTCTCTGCCAGTGGATACACACTTCAGGCTGCTGCTTCTATGGATCGGGCTTGAAGGGCGCAGGTGTCCGGATACTCGGCGAGCGCCACAAAACGGTGGCTGTTGGCATCCAGGGCGTCGACCGAACCGGTCTCGATGTCGTAAACCCAACCATGCAAATTCAGCAGGCCTTTCTCCTGAGCCAGGCGCACGCTCGGATGCGTCTGGATATTGGCCAGTTGCGCGATGACATTCTCCCGAACCATTGAACTCACCTTCGCCGCGTCATTGGCGTGAGGGCGGGATTCGTTGATGACTTTCGCTGACTCGGCGTGTTGTAACCAGCCGCTGACGGCGGGCAGGTGGTCCATGCATGTGCACTTGGCGACAGCGGTCATGGCGCCGCAGTCCGAATGCCCGCAGATCACAATATCGGTGACGCCGAGCACTGCGACCGCATATTCGACCGTGGCCGACACACCGCCGGGGTGAGGGCTGTAGGAGGGCACGATGTTGCCGGCATTGCGGATCACAAACAGTTCACCGGGTTCTTGTTGGGTGAGCAGTTCCGGCACGACACGGCTGTCGGAACAGGTGATGAACAGCGTGCCCGGATGCTGGGTAGTGGCCAGGTGCTTGAACAGGTCGGTCCGTTGCGGAAAGGCGTCTTTCTGGAACTTCAAAAAACCTTCGATGAGCGCTTTCATGGTGATGTCCTCATGGGTGAGTCGGGTTTGGCCCGCACATTTGTGCGGGCCGGTATCCACTTAAAAAGGACGCAGTGGCAGAAACTTGCCGTCGAGTGTGATCACTGCGCGGGAGCCGCCTTCCGGGTCTTCGACTTTCTTCATGTCGAGCTTGAAGTTGATCGCACTGATGATGCCGTCGCCGAATTGCTCATGAACCAGGGCTTTCAAGGTGGTGCCGTAAATCTGGATCATTTCGTAGAAGCGGTAGATGGTCGGGTCGGTCGGGACACCCGAGAGGCTGCCGCGCAACGGGATGATTTGCAGGCGGGCCACGGTGTCGGCGTCCAGGTCCAGTTTCTCTCCAATCACTTTGGCGGCGCTTTCCGGCAACGGGTGCTGACCGAGCAGGGCGGCAGTGACGTAGGCCAGACCGAGGCCGGTGCCGTCGGTCAGGTCCTGCCAGGACAGGTTTTTGCGCGCTTTCGCATCGAGGATCGACGTGGTCAGGGCCAGGCTTGGGTCGTTGTAAGCGTGGGACTGTTGCATGGTGTTTCTCCTGACGGGAGTGATGTTGCTTGGGTGTGAAGCAATCTTCTGCTGATCGATCAATAGCGTCCAAGACCGATATACAATGCAGCGCATAAGCACAGCCTATAGATGGGGATTGCGATGCTGCTCCGACACCTTCGTTACTTGCTGGCGGTCGCCGACCACGGCGGTTTCACCCGCGCCGCCGAGGCGCTTCATGTTTCGCAGCCGACCCTGTCCCAACAGATCCGGCAACTGGAAGAAACCCTGGGCGTGAGCCTGTTCGACCGAACCTCGCGCACGGTGAAACCCACCGATGCGGGAGAGGCCTACATCGAATGTGCTCGTCGGGTGCTGGTGGAACTGGAGGCAGGCAAACGTGCGCTGCATGACGTAAAGGACTTGTCCCGCGGCACCTTGCGGCTGGCCATGACCCCAACGTTCATGGCGTACCTGGTGGGGCCGCTGGTGCGCGATTACGTGGCGCGGTATCCGAACATCCATCTACAGATTTTTGAGCTGTCGATGGATGACATCGAGGCCGGGCTGGTGGATGACTCACTGGACATCGCCATCGCGTTTACCCAGGTCAGAAATGCCGACATCGAGTCGATCCCGGCGTTTACCGAGACGTTGGGCGTCATGGTGGGGCGCGATCACCCGTTATACGAAAGCCAGGTCGAGTTGTCCGCGCAAGAGGTCGCGCAACTGGAATTTGCGCTGCTGGCCCCTGACTTCGTTACCCGCACCCGCATTGATGAGTACTTTGCTCAGGAGCAGATCACGCCGAAGGTGGTGATCGAGGTCAACTCGGTGAGCACCTTGCTGGAAGTCATTCGGCACACGGCCATCGCCACCATCCTTCCGGAGCCCATTGCCACCGAGGACCGGGCGTTGCGCAAAATCCCGTTGTTGGGGGAGGCACCGAAAAGAGCGGCCGCGCTACTTCGACGTAAAAACAACTATCACAGTGCGGCGTCGGTGGCTTTTATGGAGCTGGTGTTGAGTGCGGCTGTGGGTGAGTCGACGACGTCAATCTTCCACTAATTGGCACACACCATTGGGCGCCTTCCCCGTGGAGGACACCGTGACCGAGTCGTCATCGGCGAGGAGGATCGAGATGACGACGCCCGAACCCTTGGCTTCGAAACGGCGATCGTCAATGGCTTTGGTCTCGGCTTCCTTGCTGTTGATCAACACCGGTCCGTCCTGATCCGCGTGGACGATGATTTTGCCGGGGCAGTCCGCATCGAACAACGGAACGCCGGTGATGCTGTTTGCATGAGCAGCACTGGCCATTACGAGCAACAGCAAGCCTGTCAGTTGTATGTTCATCACAAACCTCCAATGATCCAGTGCACACGGTTAACGATAGCGTTGTTTGGTGCGCACGAGACAAACAAAAAGGCCCCGCTCGATGTGACGAGCGGGGCCTTTTTATGGATGGGGTGTGGAGGCATCAGGAGAACCGGTCAATCACCCGAACTTCGTTCTGGTTCTGCATCGAGGCCCATGCCTGTTTCAGCGTTTGCAGAACATTACCGATGAAGTCCTTGTCTGCCGCGGCTTTCTTGCCGACATAGCCTTGGCCGCGACGGTACATCTTCAGTCGAGCGAGCAGGTTCTGGTTGTTCTTGTCGAACTCCGCTTCATGGGCGTGAGGCGACAGGCAGTCGATATGCACCTGGCCCGATTTGCTGATCCACAGAATATGGCTGTCATGGCTGTCTTTTTGTGCAGCGAACAGATAAGCCAGTTCATCGATAGTGGGTTGATTGTTCAGATTCATAGTAAGCCCCTTGACCATTTGGTGATCTTTCAAAGTTGATTCGCTAATACAGGTAGCCCATCGGTTAGTTGATCCCTGGCACCGAAACCAGGACGTCAGCGGTCGGCCGCCAAATTGACGGGGTCCCGCGTCTGTTGCATGTAGTCGTGTTGAATAACTGCTACGCAATAGCGTCACAACGAGGAGAAGCGGCGAAAACCTTCTGGCCACTGCCGACATTTTCAGGGTCGGTCACAAGCTTCATGAGGATTGATCGCCAGCGCTTCTCGTCCTTGTACTGGACGTTCAGGCCAGGTCAGCTTCTTCAATCTGCCTTGTGGGCAGCGTGTATCCGGGAAAAACAGCTCGGCGGTCAGACGAGCTTGCTCAAACGTGTTGCTGTTCTCCCGATCGGGGAGACGTCTGCATCATGCAAGGGCAAATCGGAGTCGTCAACGGTTTTGTAGTGATTATTTTTGGTCACTACATATTGTCGGACAAAGTCGTTTGGAATTAAAAATCGAAATGGGAAAGCGCCAGTCAGGACGATGGCAGCGATGTCTGGAATCGGTAAAAGGTGCAGGGATAACCGTCTACCGGCAGCTGATGCAGGGTGAACTCGCCATGGGTGTGATCAGCCAGGACCCGGGCCCAGAATCGCCGCGCAGGCTGATTCGCGTCGAGGTGGAAAATTTGCCATTGACCGGGGAACCGGCTCAAGAGGCTGGAAACGACAAACTTCGCGACGCCTTGGCCACGAAAGCGTCGACTGACAAAGAAGTAGCCGATGTTGTACTCGGCGCCGTGAAGTTGGATTTCATCATCCACAGTCACGAATCCGGCCAATTCCCCGTCGACCATGATCAGAAACGGCCTGGTTGCAGGTTTTTGCCAGTAACCCGGTTTGGGCTGGGCGTTGAAGAAACCGTGCTCCCCGAGCTTCAGCGGCAGCCACTCGCTGAAGTCATACATGTAGAACTGCATCAGGTTTTCAAGCGTTTCCAGTTCGTCGCGCTGGGCGGCGTGCAGTTCGATCAAGGGCATGTTGTTAGCTCCTGAGGTGCAGGCCATCCCTGGCCCGGGCGTGATCACTCAGTGGGGGGCGAAATCGTATTTCCCGCCTTTTTTCAGTGCGGCTTGATAGGCCGGGCGAGCCTGAAAGCGTTCAATCCAGGCCGCTATATGAGGATAGTTGCCGAGCTTGCCTTGGGCTCTGGCGATCTCACCGATAAAACTCATCTGGATGTCGGCGGCGCTGAACTCATCGCCCAGCAGGTAATCGGATTGGCTCAGAGCTGTGTCGAGGTAAGCCAGGTAGTTGGCCACCTCCGAATTGATCCGCGGATGCAACGGCGCGCCGGCCTCACCGAGACGGCCCACGTACAGGTTCAACATCAGCGGCAACATCGCTGAACCTTCGGCGAAATGCAGCCACTGCACGTATTCGTCATAGGCGGGGGTGGACGGATCGGGTTGCAGGCGACCGTCGCCATGGCGGCGAATCAGGTAGTCGATGATCGCCGAGGACTCGATCAGCTTCTGAGCGCCGTCTTCAATGACCGGTGATTTACCCAGGGCATTGATCGCTTTCAATTCGGGCGGTGCCAGGTTGGTCTTCGGGTCGCGCTGATAGCGTTTCAGCTCGTAAGGGATGGCCAGTTCTTCCAGCAACCAGAGAATCCTCTGGGAACGGGAGTTGTTGAGGTGATGCACGATAATCATGGTCGATGCCTTCTTAGAAAATGGGGCTGTCGCTGGGCTTGAAGAACACTAGACCCTTTTGGCTCGGTCGAAGTGCCCTTAAGCCTTGCTCGTCGGTTTTGCCGCGCGTTTGGTGCCCGTCGAGGGCTTGCGTTTGGCGGGCTTGCGTTTGTTTTTCCATGGCGTGGCACCGCGCCCGGCGGGGCTTGCCGGTCCGCTGATGGTCAGGCTCAGGCCTGCGCAACGGGCGACCTGTTTGCTCATCCACGCGGCCTGTTTGGTGACGAATTCTTCCAGGCTCATCTCGCCACTCTGCACCATGTCCAGCGCCTGCTCCCAGATCGCCGTGGTCCCCGGGTCGGCGATGGCACGCGGTACCGCATCGATCAGGCTGAACGCGGCCGGGGTGGCGGCCAGGGCCTTGCCGTTCTTGATTAGATAACCACGGTCGAGCAGGCCCTGGATGATCGAGGCGCGGGTCGCTTCAGTGCCGATGCCGGTGGTGTCCTTGAGTTTCTGCTTGAGCAGGGGATCTTCCACCAGTTTGGCGACGTTCTTCATCGCCTTGATCAGATCGCCTTCGGTGAACGGTTTGGGCGGTTGCGTCCAGAGGTCCTTGAGCTTCACGTCGGCCACCGCGCAGTCACGCCCTTCGGCCAATGCCGGCAGCGTTTGCGGCGCCGGTGCTTCGCGGCCCTTGGCCGGGGCTAGGGCCTCGGGCAAGGCGCGCTTCCAGCCGGGCTCGACAATCTGCTTGCCGACGGCACGCAAGGCTTCACCGGCGCAGTCGAAGTCGGCCTGGGTCCGGTCGTATTCATGGTTGGGCAGAAACTGCGCCAGGTAACGCGCGCGAATCAGGGTATAGACCGCCCGCTGCTTGCCCACCAGTCGCTCGAGGTTTTTCGCCGCAGCCGTGGGGATGATGCCGTGGTGAGCGCTGACTTTGGCGTCGTTCCAGGCCCGTGAGCGGCGCTGAGGCTCCAGGAAATCGTTCAAGGCATTCAGTGCCGGATCAGCCTGCCTCAGCGCGGCCAGAATGCCCGGTGCTTCGCTGTGCTGACTCACGGGTAGATAACCGCAGTCGCTGCGCGGATAGGTAATGAGTTTGTGGGTTTCGTACAGGGCCTGGGCGATGTCGAGAGTTTCCTGGGCACCGAGCCCGAGCTTCTTCGAGCAGACTTCCTGCAAGGTGCCCAGATCGAATGGCAAGGGGGCCACTTCGCGCATTCGCTCGGTACGCAGTTTGATCACCCGGGCACTCGCCGCTCTGCCAATTGCCGCCGCTGCATTTTGCGCCAACGCTTGATTGAGGCAGCGATCCTGATCGTCGCAAACCTCGGGGGCCGCACGCCACTGGGCGGTAAACGTGGTGCCGTCGTGCAGCAGTTGCACATCGATGGCCCAATAGGCGACCGGCACGAAATCGGCGATGCTGCGGTCGCGATCCACCACCAGGCGCAGGGTCGGCGTCTGCACCCGACCGACCGGCAATACGCCCTGATAACCGGACTGACGCCCCAACAGCGTGAACAGCCGACTCATGTTCATCCCGATCAACCAGTCGGCCCGCGAGCGCCCGAGTGCCGAATGGTAAAGGCTAAAGGTTTCGGCCCCCGGCTTCAGGGCCGCCAACGCCTTGCGGATCGACGCATCGTCCAGTGCCGACAGCCATAGCCGCTGGATCGGCCCGCGATAACGGCAATGCTCCACCAGTTCCCTGGCGATCATCTCGCCTTCACGGTCGGCATCGGTGGCAATCACCAATTCATCGGCCTCGCCGAGCAGCCGCTTGACCGCTTTGTACTGGTTGGCCGTGCGCGGTTTGACGGTCATCTTCCACTTCTCTGGAATGATCGGCAGATCCGCCAGCACCCAACGCTTGTAACGCGCGTCATAGGCGTCCGGCGGCGCGGTTTCCAGCAGATGGCCGATGCACCAGGTCACCGTGACGTCCGTTCCCAGCCAGCAGCCGTCGCCACGACGCCGGGCGCCGAGGACGGCCGCAATGTCTTTAGCCTGGGAAGGTTTTTCACAGAGGTACAGCCGCATAACCACCATCGCTCATCAACTGTCGAGAGGCGCACAGAATGGCGGCTGATGAGCGATGGGGCAATCTTTATCTGTATGGATGTACAGTCGGTGCGTTGCGATTCATTGCGCAGACGCCTCAGTAGTTCAGGTTAACCACCGGCTGGTCCAGCTTCCCGTCGGGCTCACGTCTGAGAATGGTCAGCAAGGCTGCCGTAATGACGTTCACATCATGGTCGAACCCGCCGTGGGAGGTATCCGCTTTGGTGCCCGCGCCGTAGTTCATTTTCGGATCGTTAAAGATATGCAGGGTTTTCGCGAACGCCTCGGGAAGCCCACGGCCCGTGGCGGCAAAACCGGCCGGAATGGTTTTTCCCCAGTAAAACTGGTTCCACTGTTCGGTCATGTTTTTGGCAGCAATGTTCCACTCCGCCAGATCGGGATCGCTGAAGTCCTGGAAGTTCTTGTCCAGGCTCTTGGCCATGCCCAGCAGCGGCATGCGTTGCAGTTCTTCATAGGCACGGGAGACGAGGTACAGCAGCGATTTGTGGTACACGCCGATGACGTTGTCATCCTGTTCGCGGTTGTCCGACATCATGTAGAGGTGGAAATCCTTGCGTTTGAGTCCTCCACCTTCGATGACTTTGCGATAAGTCTGGTTGGCAAAATCGAGGGTGCAGGCCGGGGCCATCAGCGTCGACGTTTCGATGGCCAGGCCTCTGGCCCACAGCAGTTGAATCAAGTGGCCATTGATCAGGGCCCCGGCGGAATGACCGATCAGATGAAGCTCGACGTTCTTCTTGCCCATGTCGGCGACCAGTTTTTTCAGGTTCTCCGCCATTTCCACCAGCCCGCGTGGGGTAAAGCCTGCCACTGAGGCGGCTTCGGCGTTCTGCTTCATCTGGCTCCACTGATCGCCGCCGAGTTTTTTGGTCGCCAGTTCCACCGTGCGATCAAAACCTTCCAGGGCCTTGTCCTTGATGGCTTTCAACACATCGCTGATGCCACCCCCCTCGGGAAAGAGACCCGGAAGGGCGTCCTTGACGATGTCGGCAAACGTCTCCAGCGCCCCGGTGCGCCAGGTGACAAACAGGGGATAGACGCCGTTTTCAAGAAAGTAGGGCGCCATCGCACAAATTCGATTGATCGAGTCTTGCTCGGAATTGAGCCCGCCGTGGGCAATGATGGCGATGCGCAGCACGGCGGGTTTGTTTGCCGCCGGCAGCTTGTCGTACCAGGCACGAGGCGACTCGTAGACGATTCGCTTGACGCCCGCGCGGACGTTTTCGACGTCGGTGAGTCGGGGGCCGATGGTGCCGTTGTTTTCCATCACGATGGTCAGGCCGTACGCCTGATCCATGGTCAACAGGGGAGGCCCTTTGCGACCGGTATCGCGGGCACCGGCAGTGAACAGCGAGAAACCTTCGCGCTTGGCGCTGGAGCTCGACAGCGCGTTGCGAAACGCTGATTGAACATCGGCCCGGGAACGTGAAGGCCGCGCGTTGTGCGATAACGCGCCGTGTTCGATTGGCACCCCGAGGGCCACGGTCCAGGCGTCGGTGCCGTTGGCCAGCCAGTCCTCGAACGTCAGGGTGGCGAAGCCCGAGTATCCCCAGTCGGTTGACCAGGAATTCTGCACGATGAACCCCTGACGGGTGTAGCCGATCAAGGCAAAGGCGTGACCGCCCTGGCTGGTTGTCGGCCATTTGATGACAGGCAGCTGAGACATGCTCTGAAACACCGCCGGCGGACGTTTTTTGCCTTTGGGCTGCATCAGTGCCCAGCCCTGATGCACATTGGCGGAAACGTAAAGCGCACCCGCCTCGTACAGCGCCGCCATCATGGCGGTGATGTCGTCTTTCTCGACGCGGTAGTAAACCCCCAGCGGCCGGGTTACGGCGTCCATGGCCCAATTCTCGGCGGGCGCTTCAAACGCCGGAACCGACCCATTGGCCTTGACCGTATACGGCCACAGTTCCTCGGCGCAGACACCGTGCTTATGCCATCCCTTCAAGGCGCCGCGACAACTGGAACCGGTGTAGTCCTCTCCTGGCCATTCGTCATAGAGTTTGGCCAAATGATAAAGCTGACGCGGGCTCGTCTTGATGGACGCCCGGTCCCGCAGCCACAACAGATAGTTGACCACCGCCGCCAGCCCGAACCCTGTGCAAGCACCTTCGTTGCCTTGGTAGAGCACCAGGCCTTTACCCAGGTATGCAGAGAGTTCGGTGGCGATGTCTTTGTCGGCGGGCCAGGAGGGCGGCAGTGACTGGACCCGTGGGGTGAAGATCCGATCGCGCAGGTCGAGGCGATCAGGACGGGCATCCAGGGTGATGATTTTCTGATTGAGAGAAAACTTCGTGGCGGGCATGTGGAGATCCTCAAGTTTCTGAGACTCGAACCCCCACGCCACGACTGCCTGACTGCGCAGTAGGGGTGACAACGGTGCTATTGATCGTAGACGATGTTTCGCCGACTTCGAATATTCAATTCGGTGGAAGGCCCAAGGACCTCGCCGTGCAGGGACTTGGCATTACCTATGCCGTCGAGGAGGCTCGTCGGAACGCCGCACCGTCCCGTTCGGCTGCGAAGCCGTCATGTGTGCAAAATCTGGGTTATACCTGAAAGTCGTGGTCTCAGGTTTTGGGGCTGCTGCTGCGCCCACCGCGGGCAAGCCTCGCTCTCACAGGTCCATCAGCGTCAGGAGAAACGTATTCCATGAAAACCTCCGGTCCTAGTCCTGTCATCACCATCGCAGAGCAGCCGGGCTGCCTGCTGGTAAAGTTTCACGGTATTCAGGTGGCCGCGTCCTCACGGGCGCTGGTGTTGCTCGAGGCCAACTATCCTCCGGTGTATTACGTACCGCGGGAGGACATTGATGAAAAGTACTTTGCCCGCACCGATCACACGAGTTATTGCCCCTATAAGGGCGATGCCAGCTATTTCAGTCTGCAAGTCCCGGGACATGAGGGCGCTAACGCGGTGTGGAGCTATGAAGACCCTAAAGTGTCGGTTGATCAGATTCGCGGCTACATGGCGTTCTATCCCGATCAAGTGACCTATGAAGTTCTCAAAGACGTTGAGTGAGGGTCGCTTTCCAGGCACACATGCGTAGCGAGAGGGCGGAGGATCAAGAGCAAGAGCGAGGCGGCCGATCTGTCTTTTGTTGATCGTGTGCATATCCGTTTCTGCGGTCACGGCGGCTTAGGGTTCCGCCCTTACGGCGGGTCACTTGGAAAAGCCCCAAGTAACCAAAGGCTCTTGCCCCTTTCGTTCGGCCCTTCGCCTAGGCTCAGGGTGCCCTCGTTCCGGTCCTGCTCCGTGGGCCCGCCGCCATCGGCCATCCATGGCCTGGGGCGGCTAACCCGGCATCCATGCCGGGTTGCCCACTGCGCAGAACCTCCACTCGGCCTCTCGAGGGGGCGTGCACCGCAAAAGCCAAAGCGAGGCGGCCTACCGGCCGGCCTGTTTTCTCAACGCCTGCGCGTATTGATCGTTCCCTCGCTCTGCGTGGGAATGCCGCCGGGGACGCTCCGCGTTCCGTTGTCGACACACGACTCGAGCCCTGCGCAGGGGCGGGGCGTTTTTAAGAGCAGGTGTTCAGCTCATCGAACAGCATCCACCAGTGTGGATTCATCAATCTGACTAATCGAGGTCACCCCGGTCAAGGTCATGGCGACGCGCATTTCCTTGGCGAAGATATCCAGCATATTCTCCACCCCGCGTTGACCATCGGCGGCCAGTGCATAAGCCATGGAACGCCCCAGCAATACGCCTTTTGCGCCCAGCGCCAACATCCGTACGACATCAAGCCCCGAGCGGATTCCCGAGTCGACCAGCACCGTCAAATCATTACCGATGGCTTGCATGATGGGCGGCAATGCCTTGGTGGTGGAGAGCACGCCGTCCAGCTGTCTCCCGCCGTGGTTCGACACGACAATGCCGTCCGCGCCAAAGCTGACCGCGTCTCTGGCATCCTGAGGGTCGAGAATGCCTTTGATGATCATCGGGCCTTTCCAGAACTCACGAATCCACTCCAGATCGCTCCAGCTGATCGAAGGGTCGAAGTTATTGGCCAACCAGCCCATGTAGTCTTCGAGCGTGACGGCTTTGCCAAGGTACTTCGAGATATTGCCCAGGTCGTGTGGACGTCCCATGACGCCGACGTTGAATGCCCAGTCGGGTTTGGTCATGGCCTGAAGCATTCGCCGCGATGATGCAAAAGGACCTGACATGCCTGAGTGTGCGTCCCTGTAACGGGCGCCGGGCGTGGGCATGTCCACGGTAAACACCAGGTTTTTCACACCGGCGGCCTTCGCCCGTTCCAGTGCATTTCTCATGAAGCCTCTGTCCTTCAACACATACAACTGAAACCAGATGGACTGTTGGCTTTGTGCCGAGACCTCTTCGATCGAGCACACCGAAACCGTTGATAGGCAAAGCGGGATGCCTTTATTTTCCGCCGCTTTAACCGCCTGCACTTCACCACGACGGGCGAACATACCCGTCAGGCCGACCGGGGCCAATATGATTGGCATTGAAAGCGGTTGGTCGAAGAGAGTGGTTTCGAGACTCAAGGTTTCGACGTTTTTCAGAATGCGCTGACGCAGGCTGATGCCAGTCAGATCAGCGCTATTGGCCCTCAGCGTATGCTCTGCATAAGCCCCGCCATCAATGTAATCAAACAAAAAACGCGGAAGTTTGCGACGTGCTGCCTCGCGATAGTCGGATGCGGATGAAATGATCATGGTGCCTCGGTCTGGTCAGTGGCGGGGCGATGGTTGCGTCGAGCGTCGGGTCAGATTAACGAAAACGCCCCGCATTGCGGGGCGTTTTTTTGCTCGTGCTGTCAGTTGGTATCCAGATCCACGTTCTTGGTCTCACGCAGACAGATCATCCCGACGACCAGGCTCACCCCGGTAATCAGCACCGGGTACCACAGCCCGTAGAAGATGTCCCCGGTGTACACCACCAAGGCAAACGACACCGTTGGCAGGAAACCGCCGAACCAGCCATTACCGATGTGGTAAGGCAGGGACATCGAGGTGTAGCGGATTCGGGTCGGGAACAGTTCGACCATCAGCGCTGCCAGCGGGCCGTAGCACATGGCGGAAATGATGATCAGCGCGACGATTAGCGCCACGATCATCGGTTTGTTGATCAGCTGGACATCGGCTTTTGATGGATACCCGGCCAGGGTCACGGCGCCACGCAGGGCTGCTTCATCGTAGCCATCGAGTTTCACTTCACCAACGCTGACCTGCACGGCGCTGCCGGCAGGTAGAGCTTCGCTGTTGTAGGGAAGGCCCTGTTTCACCAGGAAGGTTTTGACCTTGTCGCAAGGGCTATCAAATTTCGCCTTGCCCACCGGGTCGAACTGGAAGGTGCAGGTGGCCGGGTCCGCCAGTACGGTGATCGGTGCTTGACGGCTGGCCTGGTCGATGGCCGGGTTGGCGTAGTGGGCGATGGACTTGAAGATCGGGAAGTACAGTGCAGTCGCCAGCAGCAGGCCGATCATCAGCACCGGTTTGCGCCCGACTTTATCCGACAGCCAGCCGAAGAAAATAAAGAACGGTGCACCGATGATCACGCTGACGATCAACAGACTGTTGGCGAGCGCCGGGTCCATTTTCAGGAACTGAGTGAGGAAGAACAGCACGTAGAACTGCGCCGCGTAGAAGGTCACGGCTTGCCCGGCGTTGATGCTAAACAGGGCGATCAGGACGACTTTAAGGTTTTCCCATTTGCCGAAGGAATCGCGCAGAGGCGACTTGCAGAGCTTGCCTTCTTCTTTCATTTTCACGAACGCTGGCGACTCGTGCAGGCTCATGCGAATCCAGGTCGAGATGCCCAGCAGAATGATCGAAAACAGGAACGGAATCCGCCAGCCCCAGACTTCGAACTGGTCACCGGTGAAGTAACGGCAACCGAGCACCACCAGCAACGACAGCAGCAAGCCGAGGGTTGCGGTGGACTGAATCCAGCTGGTGTGGAAGCCGCGTTTTCCCATCGGTGCGTGTTCCGCGACATAGGTCGCAGCGCCGCCGTATTCACCGCCCAGGGCCAGGCCCTGAAGCATGCGCAGCAGCACCAGGATGATCGGCGCGGCAATGCCGATGCTCGAGTAGGTCGGCAGCAGCCCGACGCAGAAGGTCGCCAGGCCCATGAGGATGATGGTCGCAAGGAACGTGTATTTACGCCCGATCATGTCCCCCAACCGGCCGAACACCAAGGCGCCGAACGGCCGCACGATGAAGCCGGCAGCGAAGGCCATCAGCGCAAAGATGAACGCCGTGGTGTCGTTGACCCCGGCAAAAAACTGTTTGCTGATCACCGCCGCGAGGGCGCCATAGAGGAAAAAGTCGTACCACTCGAAGACCGTCCCGAGCGACGAGGCGAAGATGACTTTTTGGGTTTCCTTGCTGGTGCCCGCGCTGCGCACGGCTTCCAGAGGCTGAACATGTTCTGACATATCGGTATCCCTCACAGTGATTGTTTTTTTTGTTCCACTGGTGTTGCGTGTTCCTTGCAGGGTTAAAGCTCAATGTCCGTGAATCAAATACAAATCCCCTGTGGGAGCGGGCTTGCTCGCGATAGCGGTGTATCAGTCAACATTGATGCTGGAAGTCATACCGTCATCGCGAGCAAGCTCGCTCCCACAGGGGAACTGTCGGCAGTAGCGGCAAGCATCAACTGTGCAGCTTTTTCCGCAATCATCAGCGTAGGCGAACAGGTGTTGCCCGAGGTGATGCGCGGCATGATCGAGGCGTCGGCGATGCGCAGGCCGGGGATGCCGTGAACGCGCAACTCGGCATCGACCACGGCGTCCGCGTCGTTGCCCATGCGGCAGGTGCCGACCGGATGGAAGATGGTGGTGCCGATGCGGGCGGCGGCTTCGTGCAGTTGTTCTTCACTCTGCAAGCTGTCGCCGGGCAAGTACTCCACCGGTTTGAATGCTTGCAGGGCCGGTGCCGCGACGATGCGCCGGGTCAGGCGAATCGCGTCTGCTGCCACCCGCAAGTCTTCCGGATGGCTCAAGTAATTGGGCTGAATCAGTGGCGCTTCCTGCGGATCGATGGAGCGAATCTCTATCCGACCACGGCTTTGCGGGCGCAGATCGCACACCGACGCCGTGAAGGCGGGGAACGCATGCAACGGCTCGCCGAAACGCTCCAGCGACAGTGGCTGAACGTGGTACTCGAGATTCGCCGACGTCTGCTCCGGTCCCGAACGGGCGAAGGCTCCGAGTTGGCTCGGCGCCATGGACAACGGACCGCTGCGGTCATACAGGTAACGCAGGCCCATGCCCATCTTGCCCCACAGGCTTCCGGCGATTTGATTCAGCGTGCGGGCGTTTTCCAGTTTATAGATCAGGCGCAGTTGCAGGTGATCCTGCAGATTGCCACCCACGCCGGGCAGTTCATGGGCAACGCCAATCCCCAGTTTTTGCAGCAGCGGGCGAGGGCCGATTCCGGAACGTTGCAGGATGCTCGGTGAGCCTACGGAACCGGCGCACAGCACAATCTCTTTGCGCGCTTTAAAGGTTTTCGCCTGACCGTGCCAACGCGTGCTGACTGCTGACGCACGGCCGTTTTCCAGCAGCACACGATCCACTTCGACGTCGGTCAGCACGGTGAGATTGGGGCGGTTGCGGATCGGTTTGAGAAACGCCTTGGCCGCGTTCCAGCGGATCCCGGCCTTCTGATTGACCTGAAAGTAGCCGCAGCCTTCGTTGTCGCCCTGGTTGAAGTCATCGATGCTGGCGATGCCGCTTTGCTCGGCGGCGCTGCGGAAGGCATCGAGAATCGGCCACGACAGCCGCTGACGTTCGATCCGCCATTCCCCGGCGGCCCCGTGAAATTCCGAATCGCCAGCAAAATGGTTTTCGCTCTTTTTGAACAACGGCAGCACGTCTTGCCAGCTCCAGCCGGGATTGCCCTCGGCGGCCCAGCCGTCGTAGTCGCCGGCCTGGCCGCGCATGTAGATCATGCCGTTGATAGAGGAACAGCCGCCGAGAACTTTGCCACGCGGATAACTCAGGGCGCGGCCTTGCAGGCCGGGTTGCGCTTCGGTCTTGAAGCACCAGTCGGTGCGCGGGTTGCCGATGCAGAACAGGTAACCCACGGGGATGTGAATCCACGCATAGTTGTCGCGGCCGCCGGCTTCGAGCAGCAACACGCGATGTCGCGGGTCGGCCGACAGCCGATTGGCCAGCAAACAACCGGCCGGGCCGGCCCCGACCACGATGTAGTCGTATTCATCCAGGGAAGTCTGCATCCGTGACCTCATGTTGTTGTTCTTGTTGTCGGTCATCCTAGTTGTTAGCTTTCGTCAAAAGAATGTTAGTTTTTGCGCAGCCGCTGTGCGTTTTTAAACAGCCTCACTTCAAGGACGGTTCATGTTCGACTGGAATGACCTGCGGTTTTTTCTCGAGTTGCAGCGCGGCGGGCGTTTGCTCACCGCTGCCCGCCGTTTGAACACCACCCACGCCACCGTGGCCCGGCACATCGAGGCCATTGAAAAGAGCCTCGGCACGGCGTTATTTGTCCAGCACGCCCAGGGTTATGAGCTGACCCCGGCCGGCGAAGCGCTGCTCAAACACGCCGAAGCCATGGAAAACGTCGCGCTGCTGGCTCAGGAAGAAATCACTCAGTCGAGTGCACCGTTGGGCAAAATCCGTGTTGGGGTGACGGAAGGGCTTGGCATCATGTTCCTCGCCAGCCGCATGAACGGCCTGTTCGAACGTTATCCGGGGCTGGAAGTGGAACTGGTGGCGGTGCCGCGCTTTGTCAGCATTCTCAATCGCGAGGCCGAAATCAGCATCCACCTGGAGCGCCCGGCCGCCGACATGCTAGTCACCCGCAAACTGACTGACTATCGATTGGCGCTGTACGCCAGCCAGGAGTATCTCGACCGTTCGCCACCGCTGCGCAGCCGCGAAGACCTCGGTCGCCACGCCTGGATCGGTTACGTCGACGACTTGCTGTTCAGCCAGGAGTTGATGTTTCTCAACAGCTTCTGCCGCAATCCGCAGGTGGTCTTCCACAGCACCAGCGTCATCGCCCAGCAACAGGCCGCGCGTTCCGGGTTGGGGATCGCTGTGCTGCCGTGTTACATGGCCAGCGCCGACCCTGGCCTGGTGCCGTTGTTGCCGGATGAGAGTATTCAGCGCAGCTATTGGATCAGCACGCGGCGTGAACTGCACAAATCCGTGCGCTTGCGGGTGTTGTGGGATTACGTGGTGGAGTTGTGTGAGGCGGAGCAGGGGCTGTTGATGGGATAACAAAGATCAAAAGATTGTCCGGACGCGGTCACTTATGCCTCAGAACGTGCCGATACTCTTTGTGGTGAAAGCCAACTTCACCGTGTTGTTGGAACCGGTCTGCCACTTTACGTCGGTCGGGTCGTTCTCTTTGCGCACGATACACTTCCATTCCACATCTTTGCCGTCGTCCGTACCTGGGAAAAGTACCTTGCCGGTCCATGTAGAGTTGTTAGGGGCGGGTTTAGGGTCGAGCTTTACGGCCTTGGCCGGATCCCAACTCCCTAGCTCCGGATGATTGCCGACAACATACACGCTGTAGCCCGGCACCGTGTTGCCGTTATCGCATTGAAATTCCACTTCGTCTTTTAAGGGTACCCACGTGACACCCAGGGCATCGCGGAATACGGGCAGCATCACCAACAAGCAAACGCCCAGCGGCAATAGGTAACGATTGCGGGACATGATGAACACCTCAATTCACTCCAGTGGGCGCAGCTTAGCCCCGGCCAAACTGAAAGTGACCTGTTAGAAATGACAGTTCTTTAGAGCGCTTCGCGATAGCTTCAATCGTTGCTTGAAGACTGAGCATGGTATGGGGCATGGCCATGCGAATGCTTTGGTTGCGTATTATTTGGCGAGTTCACCCACCTAGAGACCTGACGCCATCGCGAGCAAGCTTTTGCTCCTACAAGGGTTCGTGTTTCAAGGGATAATTTCGAATGCGGTACTGGCCAGGCGTTCCCCATTCACCAGCACATGCACGGCGTGTTTGCCCACGTAGTGCTTTCGGGTGGTGAGTTCCTTGATCTGCTGGCTACGGGCGATGGATTCAGTAGCCTTGCCGGGAAGCGTCAGCGCCTTGAGCTTGAACACCTTCGCCGACGTGCTGCCGTTGGCTTTGACGTAATCGATCGCGTAGTCGATCACCAGTCGCTGACTGTCCTGGACCGTGGATTTCACGGCGAAGGACAGGGTGATTTTTTCACCCAGACGAATCACCGCCGGTTGCACCTTCACATCGATGATCTCGACCTCAGGCTTGCCGCCCGCGCCAATGATCGCCAACGCTCGTTGGTTGCCCTGTTTGATCAGGCTGCGCAGGGCGTGTTTGGCGATCCATGCGGTGTGTTTGTTGTCCAGCGACCAGCCTTCGATCAAGTCCAGCACCCATTCGGGATGATCCTTGGTGATGTCGTTGAGGTGGTTGGCCACGGACTTGCGCACGTAGAGGCTGTTGTCGGCCTTGAGGTTGTCGAGGATCGCCGCCGCCAATGTTGGGTCAGCCTGAGTCTGTTCCAGTCGAAACGACCATGGCAGGCGCGGTCGGCTGCCTTCGCTGGCCAGGCGGCGGACGTGTTCGTTTTCGTCCAGGGACCACTCGTGCATGACCGCCAGGGAGCGTTCGATGTCGCTGCGCAGGAAATGGCGGATCGCGAACTCCGAGGAGCCGAACGCAGTGAAGTACTTGAGGGCGTCCATGGATTGTTCGAAGGCATGTCCGCCGTACGTCGCGACGTAATGCGGTAATGAGATGCTGACGAAGCCGCTGTTCAGCCGCGGAGCGAGGGCGCGCAGCACTTCAAGCGTCTCTTCATAGCTCAACGGCAGGACCGCGTGCAGGCACTCGCCGACCCGGGCCATGCGCTGCATGATCGACAATTGCGCAAGCCCGTCGTTGGCCAGTTTCAGGAAGGCCTTGGCGTTGAACGCGGGGTAGACGGCGGTCATTTCGGTGGCGATGTGCTTGAGGCGCTCGGCGTTGAAGATTTCTTTTAGGGCGGGGGGTTGGTCAGCCATAGTGAGTTCCTTGGAAATTCTGGTTTGCCTGAAATACCGCGTTATCGTTCTTCGCGAGCAAGCCCGCTCCCACACTTGATCTCAGTCGTACACACATTCTGTGTTTACTAAAGAACCAATGTGGGAGCGGGCTTGCTCGCGAAGAGGCCCTAACAGTCGCCTCAACGCTTACCTGATTCTTCTTCCAACTGATCCGCCTCAAACAACCTCGCCAGTTCTGCCCGGGCTTCCTGCGCCGTCTGCAATACCTTCGCCGCATCGTCATAAATCGCATGCTGGGCCTCCAGCACCTGCTCGTCGTGATGCTTGAAGCGCTTGATTCGCGCATCGGCCTGGGCCTGGGTCAGCCCGAGGCCGACCAGCGTGCGTCGGCTCATTTCCAGACTCGAATAATAGGTCTCCCGAATGGCCTCGGCGCCAAGGTCCACCAGCCGATGCACATGCTGACGGTTGCGGGCCCGGGCGATGATTTTGATGTGCGGGTAGAGTTTGTGCACCAACTCGGCGGTCTTGATGTTGGTGTCCGGGTCGTCGGTGGCGATGACAAAGTATTCCGCTTGCTCGACCTTGGCCGCGCTGAGGATCTCCGGGCGCATCGGGTCGCCGTAGAACACCGGTACACCGCCGAAGCTGCGCGACAGTTCGATGGTTTCCACCGAGGTGTCGAGGGCGACGAACTTGATGTTCTGCGCGCGCAAAATCCGCGCAACGATCTGCCCCATACGGCCCATGCCGGCGATCACCACGCGTGGCGTGTCGGTATTGATCTCGCGGAATTTTTCCGGCACCACCACCGGTTGAACCCTGGGGCTGACCAGTCGCGCGCACAACAGCAATAGCAGCGGCGTCACCGCCATGGACAAGGTGATGGTCAGCACCAGCAAGTCGTACAGGCGCGGCTCGAACAGTCCCTGGTCGCGGCCGATCTTGAACACCACAAACGCAAATTCACCACCGGCCGCGAGCACGATGCCGAGGCGAATCGCACTGACCTTGCCCAGACCACCCCCCAGCCGACCGACAACAAACAGCAGCGGCAGTTTGATTGCGATCAGCAACAGGGTCAGGCCCAGCACCGTGATCGGCGCGCTCAGGAGCAGACTCAGGTTGGCGCCCAGCCGACACTGATAAAAAACAGCCCCAGCAGCAATCCCTTGAACGGCTCGATTTGCGCTTCCAGTTCGTGACGGTATTCGGAGTCAGCCAGCAGCAACCCGGCGAGAAACGCCCCCAACGCCATGGACACGCCGACCAGGTCCATCAACCACGCCGTGCCGATCACCACCAGCAACGCGGTGGCGGTCGAGACTTCCGGCAAACCGGTCTTGGCCACCACCCGGAACACTGGGCGCAGCAGATACCGTCCACCGATCACCACCACCGCGATGCTACCCAGCACACGCAAGCCGTGATTGAGGCCTTCGCCAGCGCTGCTGCTGTGATCGCCGCCCGCCAGCAACGGCACCATGGCGATCAACGGGATGGCGGCGATGTCCTGGAACAACAGAATCGCGAATGCCAAGCGCCCGTGGGGACTGGTCAGTTCCTTGCGCTCGGCCAGGCTTTGCAAACCGAACGCCGTGGACGACAGCGCCAGGCCCAAGCCCAGCACGATCGCGCTGTTCAACGGCTGGCCGCACACGAACAACGCCAGCACACCAATCACTGAGCCCGTCAGCAGCACTTGCGCCAGGCCGACGCCGAACACCGATTTGCGCATCACCCACAAACGTCGCGGCGACAGTTCAAGACCAATGATGAACAGCAGCAACACCACCCCCAGTTCGGAAATGTGGCTGACGCTTTGCGGATTGCCAATCAAGCCCAGCACCGACGGCCCGATGATCACGCCGGCAAACAGATAACCCAGCACTGCCCCCAGTTGCAGGCGCTTGGCCAAGGGAACGGTGAGCACGGCCGCGAACAGAAACACGACAGCGGCTTGCAACAGGTTGCCTTCATGGGGCATGGCTTACTCCACAACTCGGTACGGCGGGGGCGCTCAGGATAAAGGCTTGAGAAGAAAGCGTCATGCCAATGCAATCGCAATAATCAAAACAATAAGGAATGATTCAGCGCCAGCGCAGTCGGATTTCAGGTACCAAGACATCACTCGAGGGGGGGTTAACAACTCCCGCCAACTGGTAATGGGTGATCGTGCCCCCGACGTCTACCAGCGCAGTGAAAAAGCCCTGACCAACTGGAAGCAGAAAGGCCTGAAAGCCCCGAAGGCTCAGGCGCAGTGGGTGCAGATCAATGACAAGTACATGATGGTGATGATCACCAACGGGACGATTGTGGATATCACGCCAGTGGAGCGTTAAACCGTCGAAGGGCTATTCGCTGTGAGCGCGTACGGGGCTTTCAGTGCCCAACCGATACTGATTATTCCCACTGCGCTTCGCCTCATACATCGCCAGATCCGCAATATGAATCAACCGGTCCATGCTCGGCGCATGGTCCGGGAACACCGCGACCCCCAGGCTGGTGCCGATGTGTCGTTGATCATTACCGATGGTCACCGGTGGCGACAGTTCGACGAAGATTTTCTGGCAGATGCTGCGGGCTTCGTCTTGCAGGCTGTTGCCCTGGGACAGGCCTTGAAGGATGACCACAAACTCGTCGCCACCGATCCGGGCGACGGTATCGGTTGAACGCAGGATTTTCTTCAGGCGCGTGGCGGTGGTGATCAGTACCCGGTCGCCGGCGGCATGGCCGTAATGGTCGTTGATTGCCTTGAAACCATTGAGGTCGACAAACACCAGCGCAACCCTGGTGGCGCTGATGCGCGCCTGTTCCAACGCCTCGGACAGACGCTCCTCGAGCACCAGGCGATTGGGCAGACCGGTCAGCGGGTCGAAGTGCGCCAGGTGTTGCAGGTAGCTGGCGGAGGCTTTTTCCTCGGTGATATCGCGTACCACGCCCATCATCTTGATCGTTGCATCGTGGTCGTTCTTGACCACATTGCCGGTTTCCCGAAGCCAGCGGATCGTGCCATCGGGCCAGACCACCCGGTATTCCTCGTCATGGTTGTCGCCGGTTTCCAGGCAACGCAATTCCCCGGCCCGGACTTTGGCCCGGTCATCCGGATGAACACATGAGCAAAACAGCGCGTAGGAGGGCGTTACTTCGTCGATCTTGAAGCCAAACATGCCGTAGATCGCGTCCGACCAGTAGAGCTTGTCAGTGTCGACATCCCAGTCCCACGTGCCGATACGGGCGAAGTACTGGCTGCGCTTGAAGCGTTCGACGTCACCGTCCTGACGGATGTTTTGTCCGTCAGTCAGGCTGGTGATCAGCACGCGATACTCGGCCAGCTGCTTTTGCAGCGAGCGCTCTCGACAGATCAACGCGATGATCAGGGCAAGCATCACTGAGCCGATGGTTGCGCTGGTCCATACCAGACTCATTCAGGTGTTGCCGTCATGGCGGGTTGATCCGTACGGGTAGGTGTTGCATATCTTAGTTCACGGCCACTGAGGGAAACAGGTTTAAACCCCTCGCCAGGCGATCGGAATGGTTGCCAATCGACTGCAAATCTGGGAAAACGGCGCCCATCAGGCCTTTCGGGCGAACGAACACACGAGTGCATGCAATGAATGACGAGCTTCAGGTAATCGACATCCAGGTGGGCGACGGCAAAGCCGCCGTCAAAGGCGCACTGATCACCACGCAGTACCGTGGCTGGCTGGAAGACGGTACCGAGTTCGATTCTTCCTACAGCCGTGGTAAGCCTTTTCAGTGCGTGATCGGCACTGGTCGGGTGATCAAAGGGTGGGATCAGGGGATTATGGGCATGCAGGTCGGTGGCAAGCGCAAGCTGTGGGTGCCTGCGCATTTGGCCTATGGCGAGCGGACGATGGGGGGCATTCCCCCCCATTCGAATTTGATTTTTGAGATTGAATTGCTGGAAGTGCTGACACGTGATGATTGATTAGTGTATGAGCTGAAATGACAAAAACCGCCCTACCTGCTCTCAGAGAGGGCGATTTTTTTTGGAGCATTGATCAGGTCACCACGCCACGGTCATTCAGGTGAATGCGTCGATGTCGTCAAGGTCTCACTTGCGAGGTACTTGAGGCAGGTGTTCTGAGCCCAGGTTCTGTCCTGTTCATTCAGGCCGATGGAAACCAATGCGGCAATAACGTCCGCTTCTTCATTGCTAGCAAGAAGCCTCGTCGCTTCCTCGTGGCTCATTGATGGATCCTGGTAGAGAAGGCCCACTTTTTTATCCTGGAACATTGCCCTTGTTATCGACTTTTTTAGCTTTAATCAGAGCGTTTTTCATATCTTGGTGAAAACTCAGGATTGCATCCTATGGCTGTAGGACGAGTCTGAAACTCGTCCTGTTGTTACAAATGCACGTGTTTCTCTCAATAGGAAAATCAATCGAGAGAAGTGAGTGGCTGGAAGTACTGACCCGCGACGATTAACCGCTAGGGCTGAAAGGTCTCCCGATAGGCATAGAGGCCCGGTGTTCCACCGGTCATCGAACAGCACGTCGTCCCCGGAACGGTAGCGTCCTTGTCTGAGATCGGCCCGACCTGAGCGCTTGCACTGGTTGCACGCGCACGCGCATTACAGCCTGCTGGCCCACGGCCCTGAAGCCGATCCTTGCTTCTTCTACGCCAACGAACAAACGCTGGCCTGTTTCAAATACCCTCGCTCGCAATTCCTCGGCATGCCATCACGGTTCAGCGCTTCGCCACTGGACCGAGCCATTCGCCAGACGTTGCTGGAGCAGGTCACGGCCAACGGGATTGCTCATGGCTACAGCGGTTATCGGGTGGATCGGAATGGCAATGCCTTCATGATTCATGAAGGCAAAGTCTGGACGCTGATCGATCAGCACGGTGAGCATCGGGGACAGGCGGCACTGTTCTGGCCGGATGCAGCGCGTGTTGGTCGGGTTGATTGATTTGGATGTAGCCTGCTGGGCACAAAGGAAATGAAGCATCGTTTGTCAGGCCGCCTTCGCGGGCAAGCCTCGCTCCTACATTCGGTCGCGTTCTCCTCTGAGCGAGGCTTGCCCGCGAAGAATGATGACGCGCTCTTATGGCAAATCGCTAAAGAGCGGAATCCGCCCGTTCAGGGAGGGTCGGTAGTGCCAGGTCAGGTGATCCAAAGCAGGTTGCATAGCGAGAATCTCCCTCAACGTAGCGCTGGCAATGCTCAGGGCGAATGTCTGCCCCGGACATTGATGCCGACCCGCACCAAAGGTGAAGCTGCGCCGGTCTGGACGATCAAGAAGAAAGACGTCGGGATGGTCATTGAGCTGCGGATCACGATTGGCCGAAGCCAACAGCACTAGAATCACGTCGCCGGGATTGAGGTTTACACCGTCGATTACACAAGGCGCCGCGACAAACCGGCGGGTGTTCTGCACCGACGGGTCGAAGCGCTGAACTTCAGCGATCAAGTCGTCAACGGGTGCCGATTCGCTGTGCACCGACGGGTTTCGAATCAACGCCAACAGCGCATTGCCGATCAGCCCGGCGGTGGCTTCATAGGTCTGGGAGAACAGCCCGATCAGGTTGGCGATCAACGTCTCAGAGTCGCCAGAGGTTGCCGCGAAGCGCTGGCGTATCCCGGCGAGCAGGGTGCTCTGATTGTTCGGGTCATCCAGCAACTCAACGAAATAGCCGCTCAAGTGTTCCGCCGCAACGTGCGCTGCATCCCGTTGCGCCTGATCGCCAAGGGCCGACAGGCACGCGACGAAGTCCTCCGTTAGCTCGCTGATTGCCCGGCCCTGAGCAGGGGAAAACCCGAGCAGCGCAGCTACCACGCACACCGGCCCGCGAAACATCGCGTTGTACAATCCATCGGCGCCGGGAGTGATCAGACGAGCGCCAACCAGCACATTGACTTCATCGACATCAATCAACGCCAGCTCCGGTTGAATCGCCGACCTCGGGCAACGCTGCCGTTCGCCCTCATTCATCCGCATCAACTGACCAAAGACCTTGCCGGCCATCCCGCCAACAATCGCCTTGGGCACCGGTTCGTGGGACGGCCGGACATGACAGTCAGGATGCGCCAGCACGGCCGCAACGGCTCGGGCGCTACTCGCCACCCACACTTTCAGTTCTTGGTGGAAAACCAGCCCGCCCTCCGCGCGCAGTTGCGCGTAATAGGGATAAGGATCGGCGTGAGTCGCAGCGATGATCGGGTCCATGGGTCGCAGCCTTGTTCGTGGTTGGAAAAGTGTTGCTACTATCTCCAGTCCGAAAGGGCCTTGATTCGTCCGGGAACGAAATATGAACGTAGAACAGCACGACATCGGTGTTTCTCAGGTGGCCGCGGCGATCGCGGAACCGGCCCGGACGAAAATCCTCTGTTCGCTAATGGACGGCCACGCCCGCACCAGCACCGAGTTGGCGGCGATTGCCGAAGTCAGCGCCTCCACCGCCAGCGCGCACCTGGCCAAACTCAAGGAATTGGCGCTGGTGCGGCTGCACGTGCAGGGCCGGCATCGCTATTACAGCCTGACGGACAAGCGCGTCGCCCAAGCGCTGGAAGCGTTGATGGTGATCGGCCAGAACGCTGCGCCGACCTTCAACCCGCGCACCCCGGATCGCCTGCAATTCGCCCGCACGTGCTACGACCACATGGCCGGCACGTTGGCAGTGTTGCTGCATGACCGGATGATCGAAGCGGGGTGGCTGCTGGAAACCGATGAACAGGTCTATCAGCTGAGCGACAGCGGCGAGGCGCTGTTTGAAGGGTTGGGTATCGAGGTCAAGGACTTGAGCACGCAGCGCCGCCGCTTCGCCTGCCCATGCCTGGACTGGAGCATGCGTCGGCCGCATCTGGGCGGTTCGTTGGGGGCGGCGTTGTTGCAAACGGCGATCAAGCGCAAATGGGTGACTCAGGACCTGGACAGTCGCGCGCTGGCGTTGACCGCGAACGGGCGAAAGGAACTCAGCAGCCGGTTTGCCGTTGAACTGCCGGTTCAGGTATCGACAGCACAATCCGCATTCACCGAGACCCGGCGTCGCGCGAACGCCAGTTCTGCGCCTTAGCGACTGGCCGAGGCCATCAGCACGCCGAAACCGGCGAAGGTCACGCCCGAGACTTTCGCCGCCAGCCAGGAACCCTTCGGGCTGGATAACCAGCCTTTGGCAACATTGGCGAGCAACGCATAGCTGCCATGCACGAGGATCACCAGTACGCCATAGGAGGCGACCAGTTTGAAAAACTGGGTGGAGAAGTGCGCTGAGGTGTCGATGAATTGCGGGAACACCGCCAGAAAGAAAAACACTGCCTTGGGGTTCAAAAACTGGATCGAAGCCGCCTCAAGGAAGCGGTAGCCCGGACTTGATGGGCGCGTTTCAAGCCGCGTGCTGAAACCATCCGAACGCCAGCTTTTGTAACCCAGGTACAACAAATAGGCGGCCCCTGCGTATTTCAACGCCGTAAAGGCGTTGGCGGAGGTGCTGAGGATCAGGCCGACACTGGTGGCGCTGATGGCGGCGACGATAAACGCACCCGACGCGATCCCCAGAATGCCCGGCACGGCCCCCGTCCAGCCGTGGCGCACCGCGTTGGACAGGGTCAGCACCACGCCAGGCCCTGGACTCAAAATGGTCAGGGTGGCAAACAGTAGAAAAAGTCCGTAGCTGTTCATGTCTTGCTCCGTCAGGTGGCGTTGGCTGCGTGCGGGCAGAGTGGCGGGGCGCCGTGAGCGTGACAAACGCTTTAATTGCGGTGCATATGTGACTAAATTAGACGCATGATAAATCCACTACCGCCGCTTAATGCTGTTCGCGCCTTCGCCGTTGCTGCTCGCCATCAGAGTTTCAGCCTGGCGGCCGAGGAGCTGCATGTCAGTCACAGTGCCGTCAGCCGGCATATCAAATTGCTTGAGGAGCACCTGGGTGTGCTGCTGTTCGAGCGGCGTATCCGTCAATCGGTGCTGACGCCGGCCGGCCAGCGCTTTTATGAGCAGGTCAGCGCCGGGCTGGAACAGATCGCCAACGCCGCGGCTGTGCTCAAGCAACATGCCTCGCTGCCGACCGTGAAGATCAATGTCCGTCCATCCTTTGCCATGCTTTGGCTAGCGCCCAGACTGGCGGATTTCATTGCGCAGCAACCGGACATCAAACCGCAAGTGATTACCCAAACCCAGGCACCCGATCATGCGCGCGACGGGTTCGACATCGTCATTCGCCGTGGTCGTGACGACTGGGCGCCGGCGATTGAGGCGCGAGCCCTCTTCGAAGACGAACTGTTGCTGGTCGCGGCACCCTCGCTGATCGAGCGTCTGGCCCTTGAAGACCTCGCGTCCCTGAGCCAGCACACGTTACTGACCGCCAAGGCGCGTCGCGAAGATTGGCACAACTGGGCCCTGCATTTTGATCAAGGCCAGTCAGCCACTCAGGTCACCCGGCAGTTTGATCACATGCACTTGGTGCTTGAGGCCACCGTGGATGGACAGGGCATTGCCTTGTGCCCGACCTCTTTGCTGGGCACCCACCTCTCGAGCGGTCGCCTGATCTGCCCGTTGCCCGAATTGCGAATGCCGTTGCCGCGTTATTACTACGGTGTTGCGCCGGACGTGACGGTGCAGACACGGGTGTTTGTGGAGTGGTTGTTTGCCCGCATTGCTCAGGATGAGCACACACCAGGGCAAGACCGGGACACCCTCCAGAGACCTCACGATTATCTGGCGTTATAAAAAGTTGCGCCTTCAGGGATGTTTTTATTAACGAAGGACATGGCCCCGATAGTAACGTTATCACCAATTGAGAGGGTGTCCGCGATGATGCAACTATTTGCCCCAACACTTACGTTATCGCCGATCTTGAGGTCATATTCAGGTAACCCCATGGTTTTTATGCCAATGGTGGTATTTTGACGGATAAAGAAATTTCGGCCGATCTGAACATGGCCAGTGATGACGACCCCAGGCAAATGGCCGATACGAAAGCCGGGCCCTATCTTCGCATCAATACTTATTTCAACCCCGTACTTTAGATTGATCTTCCTTTCCAATCGTTTCGCATAAACGCGGAACAAACCTTTTCGAGCATTTAAATACTGCGCAAGTCTAAATAAAAACAAGTACCTAAGCGTGTTGTTCTTTCTGGTTCGTTTAAGAATGTTGGTTATCAGGCCGATGTGACTTCCGGGTTTTTTCTTGTTTGAAACTTCCGATTTCCAATGCGTCGTCAAAGTTTCTAAATTCACGGCGCAGCCCCTAGCCTTACGGCTCTGAAAAATGGGCTAGTTTAACAAGTGAGCTATGGAATGGGTACGAACCCTGAATAGCCATTCTTTTTGCAATAAAAAACCCACCCACCGGCAAAGCGATGGATGGGCTATGTGCCGCTTGGGGTCAGGCCCCGTCAAATCAAACCTTGACGATCCAGCCCGCTGGCGCTTCGATGTCGCCGGTCTGTACGCCCGTCAGCTCTTTGTAGAGCTTCTGGGTGACCGGGCCGACTTCGGTTTCGCTGTGGAACACGTGCAGTTTGTCGTTGTAGCTGATGCCGCCGATCGGTGTGATCACCGCAGCAGTACCGCAAGCGCCGGCTTCCTTGAAGTCGGACAGCTTGTCGATGAATACGTCGCCTTCGACCACTTCAAGGCCCAGACGCGATTTTGCCAGCTCGATCAACGACAGACGGGTGATGCCCGGCAGGACCGACGGCGAGTTCGGGGTCACGAACTTGTTGTCGTGGGTGATGCCGAAGAAGTTGGCCGAACCGACTTCTTCGATTTTCGTGTGGGTCATCGGGTCCAGGTAGATGCAGTCGGCGAAGTGGGCTTTCTTGGCCTGGGAACCTGGCATCAGGCTGGCCGCGTAGTTACCACCGACCTTGGCTGCACCGGTGCCTTGTGGGGCGGCGCGGTCGTAGCTGGAGATCAGGAAGTTGTGCGGGGTCAGGCCGCCCTTGAAGTAGGCACCGACCGGAATGGCGAATATCGAGAAGATGAACTCGGGGGCGGTACGCACGCCGATGTTGTCACCCACGCCGATCACGAACGGACGCAGGTACAGCGCGCCGCCGGTGCCGTAAGGCGGGATGAAACGCTCGTTGGCGCGGACCACTTCCTTGCAGGCTTCGATGAACTGCTCGGTTTCCACGAACGGCATCAGCAGGCGTGCGCAGCTGCGCTGCATGCGCAGGGCGTTCTGGTCCGGGCGGAACAGGTTGATCGAGCCGTCCTTGCAACGATAGGCCTTCATGCCTTCGAAGCATTGCTGGCCATAGTGAAGGGCAGTGGAACCTTCGCTGATGTGCAGCACATTGTCTTCGGTCAGGGTGCCTTTGTCCCACTCGCCATTACGCCAGTGCGACAGATAGCGCTTGTCTGTCTTGATGTAGTCAAAACCCAACTTGTCCCAATTGATGCTTTCGTTACCCATGACACCCTCTATCACTTAACAACCGCCGAAACGGTTCAAGGCTTCTGACGTTTTTCTGGATGGGGACAACAATACTTCATTCCGGGCCTAAATCGCAGCCCGGAATGCGTTCCTTTGATCGTTCTCGCGCGGAGCATGGGAACGATCAGTGTGAGTCAGTTAGAGGTGCAGCGCGTGACCAAGCGCACGCAACGCCGCTTCCTGTACCGCTTCGCCGAGCGTCGGGTGCGCGTGGATGGTGCCGGCAATGTCTTCCAGTCGGGCGCCCATTTCCAGGCTCTGACCGAACGCCGTCGACAATTCCGACACGCCCACACCGACCGCCTGCCAGCCGACAATCACATGATTGTCACGCCGCGCCACGACCCGCACGAAGCCGCTTTTCGATTCCAGCGTCATCGCCCGACCATTGGCCGCAAACGGGAAGCTGGAAACGATGCAGTCCAGACCAGCCGCCTTGACGTCGTCCGGGGTCTTGCCGACCACCACCAGTTCCGGGTCGGTAAAGCACACGGCGGCGATGGCGGTCGGGTTGAACTCACGGGATTTACCGCTGATCAGCTCGGCAACCATCTCGCCTTGAGCCATGGCCCGGTGCGCGAGCATCGGTTCGCCGCTCACGTCGCCGATGGCGTACACGTTGCGCATGCTGGTCTGGCAGCGGTTGTCGATCTTGATCGCCGAGCCGTTCATGTCCAGGTTCAAACCTTCGAGGTTCCAGCCTTGAGTGTTCGGTTTGCGGCCGACGGCCACCAGTACCTGATCGGTCTCAATGTTCAGGGTGTCGCCATTCGGGTCAAGAACGTGCAGTGTATTGCTAACAGAATCAAAGCCTTGGACGCTGTGCTTCAAGTAAAGCTTTATGCCAAGTTTTTTCAGTTCGTCATGCACAGGCTGCGTCAGTTCGGCGTCGTAGGCCGGCAGGATGCGATCCTGAGCCTCGACCACGCTGACCTCGGCGCCGAGCTTGCGATAGGCAATCCCCAACTCGAGACCGATGTAACCGCCACCGACCACAATCAGCCGTTTCGGCACGGAGGTCGGCGCCAGGGCTTCGGTGGAGGAGATGATCGGCCCGCCAATCGGCAGCATTGGCAGGTTCACACTTTTCGAACCGGTGGCCAGCACCAGATGCTCGCACTGAATACGCGTGTCGCCGACTTCTACGGTTTTACCATCAATGACTTTCGCAAAACCTTGAATAACCTGGATTTTGTTCTTCTTCAGCAGCGCCGAAACGCCCGTGGTCAGGCGATCAACGATGCCGTCCTTCCACTCGACACTCTTGCTGATATCGAGCGTCGGCGCCGACACGCTGATGCCCAGCGCCGAATGCTGGCTGTGGTGTTGCGTCTGGTGAAACTGTTCGGCGACGTGGATCAACGCCTTGGACGGAATGCAGCCGATGTTCAGGCAAGTGCCGCCCAGGGATTCGCCTTCAACCAGAATGGTCGAGATGCCCAGCTGGCCGGCACGGATCGCCGTCACATAGCCGCCAGGGCCGCCACCGATGATCAGCAGCGTGGTGTTCAAAGTTTGCATGCCTGCTCCACTAATAATCAGTCCACAAACAGGGTGGCGGGTTGTTCGAGCAAGCCACGAATGGCCTGGATGAATTGCGCCGCGTCCATGCCATCGACCACGCGGTGATCGAAGGAACTGGAGAGGTTCATCATCTTGCGAATCACGATCTGGCCTTTGACGACCATCGGGCGTTCGACGATTTTGTTGACGCCCACGATCGCCACTTCCGGCAGGTTCAGCACCGGGGTGCTCACGATGCCGCCCAAGGCGCCGAGGCTGGTCAGGGTGATGGTCGAACCGGACAATTCATCGCGGCTGGCCTTGCCATTACGGGCAGCGGTAGCGAGGCGAGAAATTTCCTGAGCGCTGTCCCACAAGCTGCGGGTTCCGGCGTGACGCACTACCGGCACCATCAAACCGATGTCGGCTTGTGTGGCGACGCCGACATGCACCGCGCCAAGACGCGTGATGACCTGGGCTTCGTCGTCGTAACGGGCGTTGATCTGCGGGAAGTCGCGCAGGGCAACAACCAGAGCGCGGACCAGAAACGGCAGCAAGGTCAGCTTGCCGCGGGTCGCGCCGTGTTTTTCGTTCAGATGAGCGCGCAGTTCTTCCACGGCGGTGACATCGATTTCTTCGACGTAACTGAAGTGAGCGGCGCGCTGAGTGGCATCCTGCATGCGCTGGGCAATCTTGCGGCGCATGCCGATGACCGGGATTTGTTCTTCGTCGTTACGCTGGGCGTAAGCGGCGGCAGCGGTGGATTGCGGCTGCTGACCCTGGGCCAGATAGGCGTCGAGGTCTTCGTGCAGCACCCGACCGGCAGGACCGGAGCCACGGACCAGACGCAACTGGATGCCGAGGTCCAACGCATGTTTGCGTACAGCCGGGGAGGCCAGCGGACGCTCATCAGCTTCGCGAGCGACCATCGGACCTTGGCATACGGCAGCTCGCGGCGCTGCAGCGGGAACCGGTTTGCTTTCAACAGCGGCTGCAACTTTCGGTGCCGCAACCGGCGCTTCTTTAACAGGTGCAGGCTGAGCCGACTCTTTAACGTTGCCCGCGCCTTCGACTTCAATGCTGATCAGGATGCTGCCAACCGCCATGACTTCGCCGGGCACACCGCCCAGCGCAATCACCTTGCCGTTCACCGGCGAAGGGATGTCGACCATCGCCTTGTCGGTCATGACATCGGCCAGTACCTGATCTTCGACGACCATGTCGCCGACTTTGACGTGCCATACCGACAATTCAACTTCTGCAATGCCTTCACCAATGTCCGGCATTTTAATAACGTGCGTGCCCATTCAGACCTCCATAACCCGATGCAAAGCCGCGCCCACTCGGGACGGACCAGGGAAATACGCCCACTCTTGTGCGTGCGGGTAGGGAGTGTCCCAACCGGTGACGCGTTCGATAGGCGCTTCCAGGTAGTGGAAGCAATGCTCTTGCACCAGGGCGACCAGTTCAGCGCCGAAACCGCAGGTGCGGGTCGCTTCGTGAACGATCACGCAACGGCCGGTTTTCTTCACCGACTTGACGATGGTGTCCAGGTCCAGCGGCCACAGGCTGCGCAGGTCGATGACTTCAGCGTCGATGCCGGTTTCTTCAGCCGCCACTTGCGACACGTAAACGGTGGTGCCGTACGTCAGGATGGTCACATCCTTGCCCGGACGGGTAATGGCGGCGACGTCCAGCGGCACGGTGTAGTAACCGTCCGGCACTTGCGCGGCCGGGTGTTTCGACCACGGGGTAACCGGGCGTTCGTGGTGACCGTCGAACGGGCCGTTGTACAGGCGTTTTGGCTCGAGGAAGATCACCGGGTCATCGTTTTCGATGGAGGCGATCAGCAAGCCTTTGGCGTCGTAAGGGTTGGACGGCATGACCGTGCGCAAACCGCAGACCTGGGTGAACATCGCTTCGATGCTCTGGCTGTGGGTCTGGCCGCCGTAGATGCCGCCGCCGCAAGGCATGCGCAGGGTCATCGGCGCGGTGAACTCGCCAGCCGAGCGATAACGCAGGCGGGCGGCTTCGGAAATGATCTGGTCCGACGCCGGGTAAACGTAATCGGCGAACTGGATCTCGGCAACCGGCCGCAGACCGTAAGCGCCCATGCCCACGGCGACGCCGACGATGCCGCTTTCGGAGATCGGCGCATCGAACACCCGGGAGGTGCCGTACTTGTTCTGCAGGCCTTCGGTGCAACGGAACACGCCGCCGAAGTAGCCGACGTCCTGGCCGAACACCACGACGTTGTCGTCACGCTCAAGCATCACATCCATGGCCGAGCGCAGGGCCTGGATCATGGTCATGGTGGTCGTGGTCATGGCGGTTTCCAGCTCGATTTTGTTGTTGTGGTCGTTCATGTCAGATCCCCAACTCTTGACGCTGGCGCTTCAAGTGCTCCGGCATCTCTTTGTAGACGTCTTCGAACATGGTCGCGGCGCTCGGAATCTGGCCGCCGGCGAGGGTGCCGTACTGTTCGGCTTCTTTCTGCGCGGCGATGACTTCGGCTTCCAGTTCAGCGCTGACGGCGGTGTGTTCCTCTTCGGACCAGTGACCGATCTTGATCAGGTGCTGCTTGAGGCGCGCAATCGGGTCGCCCAGCGGGAAGTAGCTCCAGTCATCGGCAGGACGGTACTTGGACGGATCATCGGAGGTGGAGTGCGGACCGGCGCGGTAGGTGACCCATTCGATCATGGTCGGGCCGAGGTTGCGGCGCGCGCGTTCGGCGGCCCAGGCAGAGGCGGCGTAGACCGCGACGAAATCGTTGCCATCAACCCGCAGGGAGGCAATGCCGCAGCCGACGCCACGACCGGCAAACGTGGTGGCTTCGCCGCCAGCAATTGCCTGGAAGGTGGAGATCGCCCACTGGTTGTTGACCACGTTGAGGATCACCGGCGCACGGTAAACGTGGGCGAAGGTGAGGGCGGTGTGGAAGTCGGATTCAGCAGTAGCGCCGTCGCCGATCCAGGCCGAGGCGATTTTGGTGTCGCCCTTGATCGCCGAGGCCATGCCCCAGCCCACGCCTTGTACGAATTGGGTGGCGAGGTTGCCGGAAATAGTGAAGAAGCCGAAGTCTTTGACCGAATACATGATCGGCAACTGGCGGCCCTTGAGCGGATCACGCTCGTTGGACAGCAGTTGGCAGATCAGGTCCACCAGCGGCACTTCGCGCGCCATCAGGATGCTTTGCTGGCGGTACGTCGGGAAGCACATGTCATCGACGTTCAGCGCCAGGGCCTGGCCGCTGCCGATGGCTTCTTCGCCAAGGCTCTGCATGTAGAACGACATTTTTTTCTGACGCTGGGCGACCACCATGCGGTTGTCATAGATCCGCGTCTTGAGCATGGCGCGCATGCCTTTACGCAGGATCTCGGCCGGCACGCCTTCAGCCCATGGACCGAGGGCATTGCCCTGGTCATCGAGCACGCGAATCAGGCCTTTGGCCAGGTCGGCGGTGTCGGCCGGTTCAACGTCGATTGGGGGTTTGCGCACCGTGCCGGCGTCGGTCAGACGCAGGTAGGAGAAGTCGGTTTTGCAGCCAGGACGGCCCGATGGTTCGGGAACGTGCAGTTGCAGCGGTTCGTACGCTTGGTTCATGGCTTCTACGCTCGATCTTGTGAATTTCTTGTAGTGAGCTGACCGTCATTCTTCGATAAAAGAATTCTTGTCCTACAACAATCATAGGCCGGGCCAAGAAGAATATTTCTCTCTGTTTCGTTGCGTTGGCGATCATTTGAGGATAAAAAATCTGCATAAACATAAAAAACAGGTGGTTTTGTCTCATGCGCAAACTGGACCGTACCGATATCGGCATTTTGAACAGCCTTCAGGAGAACGCGCGCATCACCAACGCCGACCTGGCACGCTCGGTCAATCTGTCGCCAACTCCGTGCTTCAACCGGGTCAAGGCGATGGAAGAATTGGGCCTGATTCGTGAGCAAGTGACGCTGTTGGATGCCGACCTGTTGGGGCTGCACGTGAATGTGTTCATTCATGTGAGCCTGGAGAAACAGGTGGAAGAAGCGCTGCAGCATTTTGAAGAGGCGATCTCGGATCGCCCGGAAGTGATGGAGTGCTATTTGATGGCCGGCGACCCGGACTATTTGATTCGGGTGCTGGTGCCGACCATTCAGTCGCTGGAGCGCTTCATGATGGACTTCCTCACCAAAGTCCCCGGCGTCGCCAACATCCGTTCGAGCTTTGCACTCAAGCAGGTGCGCTATAAAACCGCGCTGCCGTTGCCGGCGAATGGGTTAACCCTCAACAACTAAGCGAAACCCCTGTGGGAGCGAGCTTGCTCGCGATGGGGCCGGGCCAGTCGACATAGATGTTACCTGACACACCGTCATCGCGAGCAAGCTCGCTCCCACAGGTTTTGCGTTTACAGCTTGTTAATGGGGATTTTGAGGTAGGTCACGCCATTGCCCTCGGCCGGCGGCAAATTCCCCGCCCGCACATTCACCTGGATCGCCGGCAGCAACAGCGTCGGCATGCCCAGCCCCGCATCGCGCTGGGTGCGCATGGCGACGAACGCGGCTTCGTCGATGCCGTCATGAATGTGAATGTTGCATTTGCGCTGCTCGCCCACCGTGCTCATGCACTGAGGTTCGCGGTCTGCGGGCGGGTAATCGTGGCAGACATAAAGTCGAACGCTGGCAGGGAAGGCAAGCAGCTTGCGAATCGAAGCAAACATCTGGTTGGCGTTGCCGCCGGGAAAGTCGCAGCGAGCAGTGCCCACGTCCGGCATGAACAGCGTATCGCCCACCAGAATCACATCGCTGTCGATCAGATAGGCCATGTCCGCGGGCGTGTGGCCGGGAACATGCAGGGCCGTGGCCTTGAGGTTGCCGATCCTGAACGATTCGTCCGGCGCGAACAGATGGTCGAACTGCGAACCGTCACTGCGAAATCCCGGCTCAAGATTGAACAGGGACTTGAACACGTCCTGAACCTTGCTGATGGATTTGCCGATAGCAATCTTCCCGCCCAGTTCCCGACGCAGATACGGTGCGGCGGACAGGTGATCGGCATGGGCGTGGGTTTCCAGCAGCCATTGCACCTGCAACTGATGTTGGCGAACGAAGGCGATGATCTTGTCGGCCTGGGTGGTGCCGGTTCGCCCGGCGGCGGGGTCGTAGTCGAGCACCGGGTCGACGATCGCGCAGTGCCCGCCATCGTGTTCGTAGATCACGTAGCTGTAGGTCGACGAGGCAGGGTCTAAAAAAGCTTCAATCAAGGCGGGCATGGTGGCCGTTTCTTTCTGGACAAGTCATGAGGGTAGTTTCATTTCCCCCGCGCTGACCAGCCCGCATCAATTCAATTAATGAAAAAAGCTGCGCGGGCTCTATCCTGTCAGTCATCGATACCGGGCGCTCCCGGCTTTTTTTGCAGATCACGAGTGTTTTATGTTGCTGGCGAGTTTTTTTGGCGTGGTGATGGGGTTGGTCCTCGGTTTGACCGGGGCCGGTGGCGGGATTCTTGCGGTGCCGGCCTTGGTGCTGGGGCTGGGTTTGACCATGACCCAGGCTGCCCCGGTCGCACTTTTTGCGGTGGGCAGTGCGGCGGCTGTCGGCGCCATTGACGGGTTGCGCCATGGCCTGGTGCGCTACCGCGCAGCGTTGCTGATCGCCCTGCTGGGGGCGATTTTTTCGCCGATCGGCATCTACTTCGCCCATCAGTTGCCGGAAAAAATTCTGATGATCCTGTTCAGTCTGCTGATGGTCATGGTGGCTTGGCGGATGCTGCGTCGTGAGCGCCAGGACGAAGGTCCAAGCGACCACGGCCACGCCAACTGGGGCCAGAAGAACTGCATGCTCGATCAGCAGACCGGGCGCTTTTCCTGGACCGCCAAGTGCACCGCGACCCTCGCGGCACTGGGCGCGGTGACCGGTGTGGTCTCCGGGCTGCTCGGGGTGGGCGGCGGCTTCCTGATCGTTCCGGCGTTCAAGCAGCTGACCGATGTGCAGATGCGCGGAATCGTCGCCACTTCCTTGATGGTCATCAGCCTGATTTCCGCCATCGGCGTGATCGGCGCGTTTCAGGCCGGGGTGCGAATCGACGGTTTGGGCGTGGCGTTTATCGTTGCGAGCATTGTGGGCATGATCATTGGCCGAAGACTTTGCGCGCGAGTACCGGCCCGGGGATTGCAGATCGGCTTCGCCAGCATCTGTGTCGTGGTCGCCGCTTACATGCTGTTCAGAGCGGGCGTCTAGCAAGTACCGGTTCCTGTGGATGCCAGTCCGTTCCACAGGCGTACACCCTAAGGTCCGGGCCTCGTCGACGGACGGTCTTACACCGAACTTGCCGCCCATCACCTGCCACTCCAAAGCACTCTAAAACCGCCTCCAAGGCAGCGTATGACGCCGCCGGTCAGCTTTCGATAATCGCCTCCGACATCCAGTCCCCCGCTGCGGAGCGCGTCATGCACAACAATAAGAACATCAAGCATCGTTTCTTGCCTGCCTTCATCGCCAGCCTGTCGACCCTCGGTTTGAGCTCAATGGCCGAAGCCGAGATCGTGCTGTACGACAAGGACCAGACCACGTTCTCCACTGACGGCTACATCAATGCCTTCTATGTGAACAGCGATGTGGACCGAGCCGGTGACCAATTCGACCGGAAACAAGCGCGAGTCAAAATGGGTTTTCTGCCCAACTACCTGGGCTTCAACATGAGCAAGCAGGTCGATGACCTCAAGCTCGGCGCCCGGTCCTCCTTCTGGGTGACCATCAACGACAGCGAAACCAACGGCACCGATACCGCCATCGACGTGCGGCAGTTCTACGGCACCGTGGCGAACCCGGAGTGGGGCGAAGTGCTGATCGGCAAGGACTTCGGTCTGTTCGCCCGTTCCAACATTCTGCTGGATGAAATGCTCGCCGGTTACGGCCAGGTCAGCGATTCCCTGGGGCTGGTGGACGGTGGCGGGGTGTCGCTCGGCAACATCGGCACGGGTTATCCGTACCCGTTCCCGACGTCGCAGATCACCTACCGCACGCCGGTGATGGAGGGTTTGCGGGTGGCCGTGGGGATCATGGACCCGGTGGACACCAACGACAGCAGTCCGACAGGCAAGGCCTACCAGGAGAACCCGCGTACCGAGAGCGAGATCACCTATCAGTTCGACGTTGCCGGGGCGAAGATTTACAGCTGGGTCAACGGCAGCTACCAGACCTCCGACAATACCGATTCCACCGTCCAGTCCGTCACCTCCAAAGGCGTCGGCTACGGTGTGCAAGCGAAGATGGGTGGGCTGTCTCTCACCGGCTCCGGCTTCCAGGCCAAGGGCATCAACCCGTTCTTCACCAACAACGCCGGCGAACCGACCCTGCGCAACGTCGACAGTGACGGTTACCTGCTGCAGGGCTCCTACAAACTGGGCAAGAACCGGCTGGCCTTGTCTTACGGCAAGACCAACGACGACGGCAATGGCGTGGTCGGCAGCGGCGCGGACTACGAAACACGCGGCATTGCGCTGTTCCATGATGTCAACGACAACCTCAAGCTGGTGGCCGAGTACAACCAGTTCGCAATCAACGGCCACGACACCAATGCCCAGGACGAAGACACCGACACCTTTGCGGTGGGGGCGGTACTGACCTGGTAACTCTTGGGTGGCGAGTCTGGCTGCGCGCATCGCGGCGAGATTCGCCACCACTCTCATCCCATCGAAGCGGCTACCCGCTACCCAAGTAGCATACGTCGCAGCTCACAGGCTTCGTACACTCGTGCCTCATACATGCGCACCTGCGGGAGGTGACGATGCAGCAGGTCCAGAATGAAGGTGTGGTCAGTGCAATGTCCCAGGCCACCGATGCCCAGCAGGTGGCCCAGGAGCTGGCGCGACAACTGTTGCACCCGCACTTGGGCTTCGTGCTGTTCTTCTGTTCCGCCGAGTACGACTTGCAGGCGCTGGGCCAGGCCTTGCAACAAAGCTTCGGCGGAATTCGCCTGGTGGGTTGCACCAGCGCCGGGGAAATCACGCCCTTGGGCTACGGCCGTAATTGCGTGACCGCGGTGGGCTTCGACCATCGGCATTTTTCCATCGACGCCGAACTGATCTCCGAAATGGAGCGTTTCAGCCTGATCGACGCCCAGCAAATGGTCGAGCGACTGGTCGGTGGCTGTCGCAGCAACACCCTGGCGCCGATCAAAGGCAACAGTTTTGCCCTGACCTTGCTCGATGGCTTGTCCAGTCGTGAAGAAATGGTCCTCGCGGCCCTGAGCGCGGCGTTGGGCGACATTCCGCATTTTGGCGGTTCGGCCGGCGACGACAATTACCTGACCCACACCCACGTCTATTTTAATGGCGAGTTCCACAGCGGCGCGGCGGTGGTGGTGCTGGTCAACACCTGGCTCGACTTCGAAGTCTTCACCACCCACCACGTCCTGCCTCGGGCGGAAAAACTGGTGGTCACCGGGGCCGATAGCGCCTCGCGCCGGGTATTCGAACTCAACGCCGAACCCGCCGCCGAGGAGTACGCCCGGCACATCGGCGTGCCGGTGGCCGAGCTCGATCATCGGATCTTCGCCGCGCACCCTTTGGCCGTGCGGATCAACGATCAGTATTACGTACGGGCGATCCAGCAGGTTCATCCCGACCTGAGCCTGAGTTTCTACTGCGCGGTGGAAAACGGCATCGTCCTCACGGTCATGACGCCCGGCCCGATGCTGCCGAACCTGCAAACCCTGTTCGAAGGCTTGCAGGAGCGCCTCGGCGATCTGTTGCTGACCATCGGCTGCGACTGCTTTCTCAGGCGTCTGGAACTGGAAGACGGCGGCAGTCTGGAGCAGATCGGAACGTTTTTGCGTGACCAACGGGTGATGGGTTTCAACACCTACGGAGAACAGTTCAATGGCATGCACATCAACCAGACCTTCACCGGGGTTGCCATTGCCCGAGGCCGGTCCCCTGGGCACCGCTGAGCTTCAAGCACAGATCGCCAGCCTGCAGTGCGACAACCACAAACTGCAGCGCATCAATGGCGCGCTGATCGAGCGGATCGAGTCCGGCATCACCCGCGGCAACGACCCGTACGCGGCGTTCCAGCATTCGGTGGTGCTGGCCGAGCAGGTACGTGAGCGCACCGATGCCTTGAACCAGGCCATGGCCGAACTCAAGTCGGGCAATCACTTGCTCAGCGAGGCACGGCTGCGGGCGGAAACCGCGCATCAGCATTTGATCGATGCGATCGAGAGCATTTCCGATGCGTTTGTGCTGTTCGATGCGGACCAGCGGATCGTCTTGTTCAACAGCCGTTTCAAGGCGTTCTGGGGCAACAGCCGGGTGCGGATTAATGCCGGCATGCGCCTGGCCGAGGTCAAGCGGCTGATGTCCGCCACCGGGCTGTTCACTGAAGAGCCGCGCGGGCATGCCGACGAAAACCTGCTCTATCGCCTGCAGGACGGCCGCTGGTTGCAAGTCAGCGAAAGGCCCACCCAAGAAGGCGGACGGGTGATCCTGTTCACCGACATTACCGACGTCAAACTCAGCGAAACCGTGCGCCGCGAGCAAGCGGTGGCACAGAAATCCCATTTGTTGCAACGGGCGGTCGACAACCTGTCCCAAGGGGTGGCCATGGTTAACGCCGAGGGCATTCTGGAGCTGTGGAACCGGCGTTTCCTCGAACTGAGTGGCTTGGCGCCGGTGGCGGCTCATCGACCGTTTGCCGAAGTGATCGGCGACAGTGAGTTGAACCTGCTGACCCCGGCCAGTCGGGATCTAAACGGGCGGCACGTGCAGGAATGCGAGCAGCGCCTCTACGATGGCCGGGTTCTGGAAATCCGCACCCATCCATTGCCCACCGGCGGTTTCGTCAACACCTTCACCGACATTACCGAACGCTACCAACACGCCGAAGCGCTGAGCGAAAGCGAGCGCTGGATTCGCCTGATCACCGACCATGTGCCAGCGCTGATTGCCTACCTGAATGCCGATCTGGTCTACGAGTTCACCAACAAGGTGTATGAAGAATGGTACTGCTGGCCTCGGGGCGTGATGCTTGGTCAGAGCCTGCGCGAAGTCCACAGCGAACAGCATTACCAGCGCCTGGAAGCCTATGTGGCTCGGGCTTTGGCCGGTGAGAGCGTGACGTTCGAGTTCGCCGAAACCAACATCAACAACCAGGAGCGCTACATGCTGCGCTCCTACGTACCCAATCGCCTGGCCACCGGGGAAGTGGTGGGGATTTTCGTGTTGATCCGCGACATCACCGAACGCCGTCGCACCGCCGAAGCGCTGCACCAGGCCTATCAGAATCTAGAATTGCGGGTGCGCGAACGGACGGCGGAGCTGACCACGCTCAATGACCAGTTGCTGCGCGAGATCGACGAGCGTCGGCGGGCGGAATCTCGCCTGCGTGAAGCCAAGCTCGAAGCCGAACAGGCCAACCTGTCGAAGACCAAGTTTCTTGCTGCCGTCAGTCATGACCTGCTGCAACCGCTCAACGCCGCGCGGCTGTTTACCAGCGCGTTGCTCGAACGGCGGGAGCCGGTGGCCAATGCGATTTTGGTGCGCAATGTCAGCAACTCCCTGGAAGACGTGGAGAACCTGCTGGGTACGCTGGTCGACATCTCCAAGCTGGATGCCGGGGTGATCAAGGCCGACATTGCGCCGTTTGCCCTGAGCGAATTGCTGGAAAACCTTGCTGCCGAGTACACCCAAGTGGCTCGCAGCGAAGGTCTGGAGCTGCATTTCATTCCCTGTTCCGCACTGGTGCGCAGCGACATTCAGTTGCTGGCGCGGATTCTTCGAAATCTGTTGAGTAACGCCATTCGCTACACCTACACCGGTCGTGTGGTGCTCGGTTGCCGGCGTCATCACCAGCGCCTGTCGATCGAGGTCTGGGACAGTGGCATGGGCATCGCCGAAAACCGCCTCGAGGAGATTTTTCAGGAGTTCAAACGCGGTGATGTGCAGCGTCCAGATCAGGATCGCGGGTTAGGCCTGGGTCTGGCGATCGTGGAAAAGATTGCCGGGATTCTCGGTCACCGCATTCATGTGCGTTCGTGGCCGGGCAAGGGCTCGATGTTCTCGGTCGAAGTGCCGCTCAGCGCCACGGCACCCAAGACGCTGCCGAGTCTGCTGATGAGTGAACCGATGCTTGAACGTCTGCGTGGGGCGAGGGTGTGGGTGCTGGACAACGACGCGGCCATTTGCGCCGGCATGCGCACGTTGCTCGAAGGGTGGGGGTGTCTGGTGGTCACCGCGCTGTCGGAGCAGGACCTTGCGCGGCAAGTGGACAATTATCACGAAGAAGCAGACTTGCTGATTGCCGACTATCACCTGAATGACGATCAGAACGGCGTCGATGCCGTGGCCCGGATCAACGCCCGTCGCGGTTCGGCGATTCCGGCGATGATGATCACCGCTAATTACAGCAATGAACTCAAGCAACAGATTCGTGAATTGGGGCACACACTGATGCACAAACCGGTGCGGCCGATGAAGCTCAAGACGGCGATGAGCCATTTGCTCGGCAGACCTTGATTCTACTGGTGTCAGTGCTGGCCCCTTCGCGAGCAAGCCCGCTCCCACATCTATGGTTACCCCCTTTTCTGCAATACTGTTTTTGATGTCGTGTTTGGCTTGCTTTCATCTATCCGGCGTCTGAGTGGGGTTGTAGCCCCGCGCCTCGATG